>NZ_JAZFNF010000011.1:0-162944 GCF_050586165.1 Rhodococcus sp. 24CO
CGCTTCGCCGACTGGATCCTCCCCACCGAAGGCGAACGCTACGCAAAACGCCTCGCCTCCACCATGCCCGAAATGCAAGAGTTCTACGACGCCGCCTTCAACCGACTCGAAGACGCCATCACCTACTGCGACAAATTCCCCCTCGACGACCTACCCGACGACGCACGAGCACTCGTACACCTCATGCAATCCTTCGTCATGGTCACCTTCCCCATCGAAGTCTGGAAACAACCCCGCGTCCCCGACAGCGGCGCCGCCTACGTAGCCGTCACCGTCGAACCCGTCGTCTGACCCGATCCACTGATCGTCTGATCTTCAAGGGGCTGAACATGATCACACTCAAAGCAGCGGGAATGCTCGACGTCGACAGCGGCGAGATCGTCCGGCCGGCCGTCATCAAGGTCGACGAAGGCAAGATCGTCGGAATCGGCGGAACACCCGAAGGCGAAATCGTCGATCTCGGCGACCAGATTCTTCTTCCCGGACTCATGGACATGGAGGTAAACCTCCTGATGGGTGGACGCGGCGAAAAGCCGGTCTACTCAACGGTTCAGGATGATCCCCCGCTCCGGATGCTGCGCGCCGTCGGTAACTCGCGCCGCACTCTGCGCGCAGGTTTCACCACTGTTCGCAACCTGGGACTGTTCGTGAAGACCGGGGGCTACCTGCTCGACGTGGCTCTCGGCAAGGCAATCGATGCGGGCTGGGTCGACGGACCTCGGATCATCCCGGCCGGCCACGCGATCACTCCCACCGGTGGCCACCTGGATCCGACGATGTTCGCGGCGTTCGCGCCGGGCGTGTTGGACCTGACTATCGAAGAGGGCATCGCCAACGGTGTCGACGAGTGCCGCAAGGCTGTTCGCTACCAGATCAAGCACGGCGCTCAGCTGATCAAGGTCTGCGTGTCGGGTGGAGTCATGTCGCACACCGGACTACCTGGTGCGCAACACTATTCCAACGAGGAACTGCGGGCGATCGTGGACGAGGCGCACCGACGCGGTCTGCGTGTCGCATCGCACACGCACGGCGCGGAAGCTGTGAAGGCGGCAATCGAAGCAGGCATCGACTGCATCGAGCACGGCTTTCTCGTCGACGACGAGGCCATCTCGATGATGGTCGAGCATGGCACCTTCCTGGTGCCGACCACACGTCTGGCGGACGCCATGGATACATCCAAGGCCGCACCGGAGCTACAGGCCAAGGCGGCCGAAATGTTCCCGCGTGCACGCCTTTCGGTCAAGGCCGCATACGACGCCGGTGTGAAGATCGCCGTAGGCACCGACGCGCCGGCGATCCCGCACGGAAAGAACGCCGACGAACTGGTTGCCCTCGTCTCTCGCGGCATGAGCAACATCTCGGTGTTGCGTGCGGCCACCACCGTCGCGGCCGATCTCATCAACGTCACCGACCGTGGCCGTCTGGCCGAAGGTCTACTCGCCGACATCATCGCGGTACCCGGAGATCCGTTGGAGGACATCACGGTTACCCAGCGAGTCGGCTTCGTCATGAAGGGCGGAAAGATTTATGTCAACAACTGACGAGATCATGGAGATCTCGCAACTTCTCGCTCGCTATGCGGTCAACATGACCAAGGGCGATGTCGACGGTGTTGTCGCTGTGTTCACTCCGGACGGCACGTACAGCGCCTTCGGCGACAAGTACCCGCTCGACGAGTTTCCCGCATTGGTTGCGGCCGCTCCTCAGGGGCTGTTCATGACGGGGACACCTGTCGTCGAATTCACCGGTGCGGACACGGCAACCGGAAGCCAGACACTGTGCTTCGTCGATCACGCAACGCACGACATGCGGATCGGCTACTACAGCGACACGTACCTTCGCACCGAAGACGGCTGGCGGCTGCAGACGCGCGCGATGACGTTCCTGCGCCGCAACGGCGATCACGATTCGGGTATTCCTCACGCTTTCGATCGTCCGGGGGCATGAACGTCCCCGAATTTCGGTCGGCCGTTCAGACCTGGCTGGCCGAAAACGATCTGTCCCCCGGATCCGATCATTCGCTCGACGGCCAGGTAGAACAGCTCGGACGCGTCCGAGGTGCACTGTTCGACGCGGGTTGGATGCGGTACGGCTGGCCGGAGGAGGTCGGCGGACTCGGTGGGCCCGCCGTCCTGCGTGCGGTTCTCGGCGAGGAAGTTGCGACCCGCGACCTCGCCGAGCCTGGCATCTACTCGATGATCGAAGTCCTTGCTCCCACGATGATTTCGTACGCTCGGCCGGAGTTGGCAGCGGAGATGGTTCCGCGGCTACTCAGCGGACGTGAGCAATGGTGCCAGGGCTTCTCCGAACCCGGTTCGGGTAGCGATCTCGCTTCGCTGAGCACCCGGGCAGTCCAAGACGGGGACAACTGGGTTGTCAACGGCCAGAAGGTCTGGACGTCACTGGCTCAGTACTCGGCGCGGTGTGTCCTGCTCACCCGTACCGGGCCGGGCCACGACGGAATTACCGCCTTCTTCGTCGACATGGACACCCCAGGCATCACCGTCCGGCCGCTGCGCACCATGCACGGAGTCGACGAGTTTGCCGAGGTCTACTTCGACGACGTCGTAGTTCCGGCGGACCGAATGCTCGGCAAGCCGGGCGACGGTTGGCGAGTGGCGATGGATCTGCTGCCCCATGAGCGTTCTACGTGCTTCTGGCATCGGATTGCCTACCTGTTCTCGCGTCTGGATCAGTTGATCGCCGAATCCGACACAGACGCAACAGATGACGCCGAACTCGGTGCCGCCTACCTGGCATTGCACACCGTCCGGGCCCGATCCCTCGCGACGCAAACCCGGTTGGCACAGGGCGCAAAGATCGGCCCGGAGACGTCGATCGACAAGGTACTGCTGGCGACCTCCGAGCAGCAGCTCTTCGATACCGTGCGCGACTTGTTGCCTGGCACAATCGAACTCGACGAGACGCCATGGCGGTCGGAGTTCCTGTACTCACGTGCAGCCACCATCTACGGCGGTACAGCTGAAATTCAGCGCAACATCATCGCGCGGCGGCTGCTGGATCTGGGGAAGGAATGAGCATGCACGACGACGAGCTGAATCTGCTCACCGAAACACTCCGCAAGACAATGCTCAGTGTGTCCGGCAGCGAACTCGATGCAGCCATGGCCGAACTTGGCTGGATCGAAATGCTCACCGAAATGCCGGATGTGGCAGTGCCTCTGGTATTTCGCCTGCTCGGCGAGACCGGCGCCCATGCACCACTGATCAACGACGTGGTCTTAGCCGATACCGCACTGAGTCTGCCCGTCGGCGGTACCGTCTCGCTGCCGTACTCCGGCGGGCGCTGGGTCCTGTGGGAACGGAGCGAGGGACCCGGAACAACATTGGACACCGATGTTCCGCTACGCGTCGTAGAGGCCGGTGATACCGTGCCGCTCGCGGCGGGTCGCCGGGCACTCGGATGGTGGTTGGTGGGTACCAGTCGCGCAATGCTCGACCTCGCCCGCACCCATGCCTTGAACCGCATGCAGTTCGGTAAGCCGGTGGCATCGTTCCAGGCTGTTCGTCATCGGCTTGCCGAGACGCTGGTCGCCATCGAGGGCGCGGAAGCAACGCTGAATACCGCCACCGACGACCTCGGCTCACTTCTCGCGAAGGCCGCGGCCGGCAAAGCTGCACTGACAACGGCCCGCCACTGCCAGCAAGTACTCGGAGGGATCGGCTTCACTGCTGAGCACGACCTTCACCGTCACGTCCGCCGAGCCATGCTTCTCGACGGATTGCTTGGTTGTGCACGGGAACTCACCCGTGAGGCTGGGGCAATCATCCGCACTCAGGGTTATGCTCCGCGACTGACGCAACTGAGCTGAGCTGACACACAAGTCAGGTCGTCGGCGGAGGCGAGTCACGGAAGACCGCCTCCGCCGACACCGCCAGGCGCCCGTCCACGGCGATCTCACCGTGAGCGCGGGGCTTGCCGTCCGTATCGCTCATCTGACAACCGGTGATCACAACGTCTCCGAAGAGCGGAAGCGGCTGGTGGTAGCGCACCACCAGCTCCTCGATCAGGGCGAAGTCCTCCGGGTGTGCCAGGGCGAGTATGTGATCGAGCATCAGCGCCGACATCCCACCGTGCACAAGTCCTTGCGGCCCCTGGTAGGGCAGGCCGAGTGAGCCGGTCGCCCTGACACTGCCGTCCGGCAATCTCTCCATCTTCAGAGGCGGCGCGAGGGCATTGCCTCTCCCACACACAGGGTCACGGAACTCCGCTGGTCCAGTGTTTCTCTCGAGCGCCTCCTCGATGCGGTCCAGTTCGTCGGCTATCGCGACCACGGCCGGCTCGTTCTCGTCCACTCGCAGGAGAAGATCGGTCAATCGCCGCAGCCCGTCCGCCGCGTCGTCGATCAGCGACGGGGTAGTAACTTCAGTCCTGTCGATCTTGGCCACGAGGCCCTCCTTCACGCGGAACGATGAACAGACCCTCTGCACTCACGCACAGGTCGTGTTCCCACCAGATTTCCCCACGACACCACGACTTTCGGCCGTCGACATAGACGTGCCAGGCTCGCACCGTCAGGTCGCGGCCCACCGGCATCGGGCGGCGGTAGCGAAGCGTCAATCCTGCTGTCATGGCGGGGACACCTGCAGCCATGTTCGCCTCCGCCAGGGCAACGTCGAGGACCATCGCAGCAAAGCCCCCATGCACTACTCCGAGCGAACCCTGATACGCGGCCGAGAAATTGACAGTTCCCTCATTGCCATCGCCGATGTGACGCAAGTGGAGCGGCGCGGCAAGCACATTGGCGGAGCCGACAACCGGACTGTATCGGATGATTCTGCCGATAGTGTTCATCTGATACACCCGCTCGGCGGCAGAGCAGGAGCGAGCCTCGAGATCATCGGCGAGAGCCCTGATCCGAGAAGCCACGGCGGAGAGTCCCGGCATGTCGGAGCGGGCGTTCGCTACAGCCGCCGTCAGCCGTCGCACGGACGCAGCAGCTCGGGCAACCTGATCCGACTCCTGCGGTGCCACTGTGTCCACGTCGTGCCTCATTCGTTTCCTCCCAGGCAGTTACCGTGTTACCGGGGTGGCCATTTCGGCGAGAAGATCGGTGGTGCGGCGAACGGATTCCTTCCGGTCCGCGCCGACGGGGAATACGGCAGCCCAGATATCTGTGGCGCCGGCATCCACCAGAGACTGCAATTGAGCGCGTACCGATCGAGCGTTGCCGACAATCGCCACATCTGCCGGGCTACTTGCGCCGCCGGCATCGAGAACCCTTTGGTAGTTCGGCATTCCGGCATACGCGGTGGCGTTTGCCGCAACAGCGGCACGAGCTTCGTCGGCATCGTCGTGAACTGCCACCGGCAGCCCGGCAACAATTCGAGGTGTTGGGCGACCCGCAGATTCCGCAGCGGCATGTAGCGCGGGAGCGATGTGGGAATCGATCACCTTGCCCGACGCCATCCATAGCACCGTGCCGTCTGCGTATTGCCCTGCCACCCGCAACATGCGGGGCGACATGGCGGAGAGCAGCACCGGCACGTCGTGGACGACCTTGGCCATCCGGCCGGCACTGCGCGTCGACCAGTCCGCGCCGCGGAAGTCGACCTCTTCACCGCGAAGCAGTGCGGTGACGATCTGTACATATTCTTCGGTATTGCGACCCGGGCGATCGTAGGACAAGCCGTACACGTCCCGGACCAGCGATTCGTGCGAGGGTCCGAGCCCCAATGTGAATCCCTTGCGTCCCATGGCCTCTGATACGGCAGCTACGCGATTCGCCTGCAGTAGCGGATGGCACGGATAGGTCTGCAGGACAGCAGTTCCGAGCTCGATCGACGTCGTGGCCCGCCCGGCTACCGCAAGTGCGGTCAGCGGATCACCGGCGACCGTGCTGGCGTACCAGAGCGAGGAAAAGCCGTCTGCCTCCGCTCGTTGTGCTTGCTGGACAATTTTGTCGGTGGACGAAGCGCCGCCGGTCAATCCGATTCGCATGATTCCTCCAAGGTTGGAGTGGCTGATCCGGCCATCTTCTGGCGCGAATCATGCTGCCAGAGAATTGGGTTGGCCTCGACGGAGAAATATGTCCGCCGGTCGAATCACGCCACGATTGGACTATACAACTGTATAGTCCAATGCGTCTATCGCGGCAGACTTCCCCGCCGACATCACATCAGCTGAAATGAGCAGAGGATGACCCTCGACAACTCCCCCGAGACCCAGCAATTCGAGGCACTACAGAAAGATGTCCGCTATCTCATGAATCGCACCGCGATCCTGGACTGCATCAGCCTGCACGCCCGCGGATGCGATCGTCACGACATCGATCTCATCACCGCCGCCTACCACGACAACGGCGTCGACGAACACGGGTTCGCAACCAATACAGGTCCCGAATACGGTAAATGGGCGAACACTGCCCACGCCGAAACCTCGCAGGTACACACGCACAACATCACCACGCACTCGTGCGACATCGACGGCGAGGTCGCACATGCCGAGAGCTACGTCATCGTTGTCCTCGTCGGCAGTGACGGCAAGAGCGCGCAATTCATCAGCGGACGCTATCTCGATCGCCTGGAACGGCGAGAGGGGAAGTGGCGCATTGCAGTTCGACGATCGACTGTCGAGGCAATGTTCGTCGCCGACGCACGGGTGCTGCAATCACCCTTCTTCACAGAGAAGGGCTACCTTGTCGGCACACGCGACCGCGAGGACTTGTCGTACGAACGTCCGTTGACCTTGGAGAAGCCGGCGCCCGCAAGGTGGTAATGACCCCGTGCGCCTTTCCGGTAGCTCGAACTACCGGAAAAGGCGCACAGGACCGAAGGCCCTACTTGATCTTTTCCTTCATCTCGTCCAGCTTCACCAGGATCGGGTATCCCGAAACGCTCAGAGCGTTACCGTGACCGGTCTGGTGGATGTCGAACACCGACTGAACGGCGGCGTAGAAGCCCTGCACGTCGAGAGTCTGGTTGACTGCGCGCTTGGCCTGACGGAGGCCGAAGGACGGCATCTCGGCGATCTGCAAGGCCATGGCGCGTGCCTCGGCGTCGAGCTGATCTCGCGGCACCACCTTGTTGACCATGCCGGTCTTCTCAGCCTCTTCTGCGGTCACCGGACGACCGGTGAAGAGGATTTCCTTTGCCTTACGAGCACCGAGTTCCCACGTGTGACCGTGGTATTCGACGCCGCCGATGCCCATGAGCGCAACCGGATCGGAGAACAATGCGTCCTCGGAAGCAATGATGAGGTCACACGGCCAGCACAGCATCAACCCGCCCGCGATGATGCGGCCCTGAACTGCGGCGATCGACGGCTTGGGAGTGTTGCGCCAGCGCAACGTGTATTCCAGGTATCGACGGCTTTCGGCGCGGTAGATCCATTCCAAGGTGATTTCCTTGGGTGAGGGCCAACGGTCGTTGAGGTCATGACCGGCCGAGAAGTGCTTGCCCTCGGCGCGAACCACGATCACCGCGACGTCGTCGTCCTCGGCCGCACGCGTCCAGGCTGCGTCGAGTTCGTCGAGCAGCTGCATGTTCTGGACGTTCGCAACTTCGGGACGGTTGAGGGTGATGGTCGCAATCTTGTCGGCCACCTCGTAGAGAATGTACATGTCAGGCTCCTCAGCTTCGGGGAAGGCCGAGCACTCGCTCGGCGACAATAGTGCGCTGGATTTCCGAGGTTCCACCGGCGATCGTGCCGGCGAAGCTTCGTGCATAACGTTCGAACCAACTCGAACTGAAGGCCTCGTTGTCCATCGGGTTGTACGCCGACGTCAGAGCCGGATGAACCAGTCCTTCGGGTCCGGCGGCAATCAGTGCTTCTTCCGAAGAGCGTTGTACCGCTTCGGAACCGAGCAGTTTGAGAATCGACAGGGCGGCTACGTCCTGTTCACCGCGAGCAGCGCGCGCCAACGCCGCCGAACCGAGCAGACGCAGCGCCTGATGGTCCATCACGAGCGTCGCGTAGTGATCCCGGTCGATGTCCGTCGCCGGATGGAAGTCCGCCATCAGATCTTGCAGGCGATCGGCAAAGCTGAGCCACAACAGGTTTCGCTCGTGTCCGAGCGACCCGGTTGCCACTGACCACCCCTTGTTCAGTTCACCGATCAGATTCTCTGCCGGAACTTTCACATCGGTGAAAAACACTTCGTTGAAGTCGAGATCATCGTCGGCACAGATGGATGCAAAGGGCCGGCGAACCAAGCCTGGTGAGTCGGTGGGGATCATCAGCACACTGATGCCCTGATGTTTCGGAGCATCGGGATCGGTGCGGACGAAGGTCAGGATCACGTCGGCGTCATGCGCGCCGGATGTCCAGACCTTCTGACCGTTGACCACAAAATGGTCACCGTCGCGGTCGGCACGGGTGCGCAGCGACGCCAGATCCGAACCTGCGCCTGGCTCGCTCATGCCGAGTGCAGCTGTGATCTCGGCACGCAATATCGGTGCGGCCCACTGCTTCTTCTGCTCCTCGGTGCCGAACGAGAGCAACGACGCGGCGATGATGCCCAATCCTTGCGGATTGAAGCTGTGGTAGATCCGCCGCTTCGACAGTTCCTCCAAATGCACGTACTGCTCGAGGATCCCGGCGTCCCGTCCACCGAATTCCGGCGGATTGCCCGGTAGCAGCCAACCATTGTCGAATTGCAGGCGCTGCCATTCGCGAGCCCACTGCGGAATATCCGCGCTAGATCCGGCGCGCTCCGAGGCCTGAGCCTCGCTGGGAAGATTCTCGTCCAGGAAAGCGCGGAACTCGGCCCGGAATTCCTCGACGTCGGCGTCAAAGTTGAGTTGCACGGTACTCCTCGGCGATCAGCGCCCGATGCTGTGCCGCACCGCCGAGCAGTAGCTCACCGGCTTTGGCACGCTTGAGCGCAAACTGTAGGTCGTTTTCCCAGGTGAAGCTCATCGCTCCGAATAACTGCATTCCGTTGCGGAATACCAACGATTGGCACTCCCCGGCTGCAGCCTTGGCCATGGACGCGGCTAGCCGCCGTCTCGGATCGTTCTCGGCAATCGTCAGCGCTGCGTAGTACGCGAGGGCACGGGCGCGCTCGATTGCAAGGTGCATGTCGGCAGCTTTGTGCTGAACAGCCTGGAACGATCCGATGAGGGAACCGAACTGCTTGCGGTTCCGCACATGGTCGAGGGCCAGGTCGAGGATGCGCTGACACGCTCCGACCGTCGTGAGCGCCATTCCGGTGAGCGCGAGGTCCATAGCCCGTGCCGGATCTGCGCTACTGCGCTGGTCGACGCCGACCCGCACGCCGTCGAACGATACTTCCGCAACGTGAAGTACCGGATCGAAAATCGGACTGCGCGTCGCGGTGACGTCGCCGGCCGGAACGACAAAGACTCCCGCCGACGTGACGACGGCCAACTTCTCGGCGCGGTCACCGTCGAGTACGCGGTGCGCCGTGCCGTCCAGACGCCACCCGTTTCCGTCACGGCTGGCGCTGACGCCCTCGAATACTGCCGTTCCCGGCTGCTCAGGATCGATCGGCTCGCTCGAAAGTGGGGCAAATTGTGTCATTGTCGCCAGGTAGGGAGTGGGATCCGTCGCTCGGCCCAACTCTTCCAGGACGATTGCCAATTCAACTGCGGTATCAGGATCGGTCAACTCGGTCCAACCGAGTGAAACGTAAGTTTTCCAAATTTGTATGGGGTTGGCGTCGTTGTCGACGACGTCCCGGATCAGTGCGGACGGGCATTCCTTAGCCGTCACTTCGCGCACGGTGTTTTGCCATAGTCGCTGATCGGAGTCGAACTCGAAGAGCATCCCGAACTGCCTCCCTGTCGGAGCTGCGGTGCATTATCGTTTGAGAATAGCATTCTCGCTTAGCGATAGTAATAGTCTCGAAAATGTAAATAACACTTGGTCGTTCCACTGTGACACAGACATCTCCGGTACAGTGCAAACATGTTTTTGACAATCGGAAGGGGGCTGGTGCAGTGGTGACCACGCCCAGCGAAGAGCCGGCCTGGAAGCAACGGTCGGTCGAGCGTTCCATCAAGACCGCAAAGCTTCGCGCAGAGCAACGCGTGCAGCGATTCCTCGATGCGGCACAGTCGATTATCACCGAAAAAGGCACCACCGACTTCACCGTGCAAGAGGTAGTCGACCGGTCCAAACTGTCCTTGCGTAGCTTCTACCTCCAATTCGACGGTAAGCACGAACTGCTGTTGGCATTGTTCGAAGACGCCCTGAGCCGCAGCGCCGAACAAATCCGTGCAGCGACGGCAGGTACGTCCGAGCCGATGGACCAACTCAAAATCGCAGTCGAGCTTCTTTTCGAGTTCTGCCGTCCGGACCCGGCTGCTCAGCGTCCGCTGTTCACCGATTTCGCCCCCCAGTTGCTGCTGTCGCATCCGGCTGAGGTCAAGGTTGCCCACTCCTCGCTTCTTGCATTTTTTGTCGAACTGATGGAAAAGGTGAGCGAAGCAGGACAGTTGCGCGAGGGCGTCAACCCCCGCCGAATTGCCGCCATGACCATGCAGACGGTGATGTTCATTGCGCAGTCCAGCGGTGCCCCGGACGACGCGACCGTGCATCCCATTTCCTCCGACGAGGTCTGGGCCTTCTGTTCACAGGGGTTCGCACACAAGGGCTGAACACAGGATTGAGAACTTCATTCTCAATCGAGGAAATTTTATATACACTCGGCCGATGTCCGAGTTATGGAACGACCTCCTCGCCTGCCTCGACCTGCAACCGCAGACGACCGGACGAACTGATACCGACGAAAATGCGGCCACCCTCGTTTTCGAGAGCCCTAACCTGCATTTGACGTACCACCGACTCTTCGGCGGGCAGATTCTCGGTCAGTTCGTCCGCGCGGCCGAACTGACCTGCCCGAACAAGAGCATCAAGTCGCTTCACTCCCTATTTGCCAGGGAAGGCAGCGCCGACGAATCCGTCCGCTACGAAGTGACGCGTCAACACGAAGGCCGTTCCTTCGCAACATTGACCATCATTGCGCGCCAATCCAAAGGCGTCATCGCCACATCCCTGATCTCCATGCACGCTCCCGAGGACGGCCCGGATCGTCAGTCCGAGAGCACAATTGCGTCACCACTCGGCGAAGAGTTCCGGACCGACGTCGACCTGATCCCGTGGGAAATACGCACCGACGTCGACCTCAACTCCACCGACACGGGCGCGCCCGAGTTCGAAATGTGGATGCGCACCCCACCGGTTAGCCAGAACCTCGCGCCCGCCCTTGCCACCTACGCCACCGACCTCACGCTGATCGGCACCGCACTACGCCCGGTCGACGGATTGAGCCAACTCGGCAACGGAACCACCTTCACGTCCGCAGTCACCTCACACAATCTATGGTTTCACCGACCCTTCACGACCGACTCGTGGCTATTGCTGCGTCAGGACAGCCCCGTGACTGCTCACGGGCGCTGCTTCGGCCGCGGCGACGTGTACTCCGAGGACGGCAACCTCGTTGCCTCGTATGCACAGGAAGCCTTGCTTCGCCTACCGTGACAACCTTTTCTCGGTATCACCGACCGATCCGTAAGGTGTGATATGAGTTCAAATACACTGTCCGACAGTGCTGTTCAGAGAACCTCTACCTCGGGACCCTATCGAGTGGTTCAGTGGGCCACCGGCAACATCGGCACCCGCTCGTTGCGCGGCGTCATCGAACATTCAAATCTGGAATTGGCCGGGGTATACGTACATTCGGCCGACAAGGCCGGTCGTGACGCCGGTGAACTGTGCGGCATCGACGACGCCGGGGTGGTGGCAACCACCAGCATCGACGACGTCATCGGGCTGGGCGCGGATTGTGTGCTGTACATGCCGCGTCAGTTCGACGCCGACGAAGTATGCCGCATCCTCGCGGCCGGCTCGAACATCGTCACCACCCGTGGAGAATTTCACTACCCCGCCGGAATGGACCCAGAGCTACGCGAACGGATCGAGGCCGCGTGCCGAACCGGACGAACGTCGATCCACAGCACCGGCAGCAGTCCCGGATTTGTGACCGAGGCACTCCCCCTGGTGTTGAGCTCGATCCAACGTCGCCTGAACCACCTGGCGATCAGCGAATTTGCCGATCTCTCCCAACGCAATTCACCCGGGATACTCTTCGATGTCATGGGATTCGGGCTCACCCCGACCGATTTCGACGAGAACCGAATCGCACACGTGAAGTCCAACTTCGGTCCGTCACTTCAGCTGGTCGCCGAGTCGATCGGCCTGCCACTGGACTCCGTGGACGCTCACGGCGAGCTGGCCACCACCCGAACTGCGGTCAAGATCGCAGCGGGAACCCTGGAAGCGGGCACCGTTGCCGCTCAACGGATCACCGTGAGCGGCAAGCATGCCGGCCGAGAACTGCTGAGCTTCTGCGCAACGTGGTACTGCTCGAGCGAACTCGACGTGGATTGGAAGATTCGTGACACCGGCTGGCACATCGACGTCGACGGCGATGCACCACTCGACATCGATCTGCGTTTCCCCATCCCCTTGGAGAGGATGAGCGAGACTGCCCCTGCCTACACGGCAAACCGGGCAGTCAACGCCATTCCTTCTGTCTGTGATGCAGCTCCGGGAATTCGTACGACACATGATCTTCCGCAGATTGTCGCAGATCTGAGCTAGCCGGCTTACCTACGTTCCGAGCAGTCGCGCCGCAGCGGTGTACGCATCGCTGCGGCCCGCTGCGACGGCGGCGGCAAGTTCGTCGAGGTCTGCATGGGCACGCAGCCGGGATTGTGCCAGCGACAGAATCTGCACCCTTGCCCGAGCCGTGCGCCGGGCAAGGGTGTCAGCACGCTGATGAGCGTCGATGGCATCGGCCAGTTCGGCCGCACCAACACCTTGTGATGCAATCAGCTTGAGAATGGGGACGCCGGCCTCGGCGCGCAAGTCGCGGACGGTCTGATCCGCGCCCTCTCGATCCGCTTTGTTGACAACCAGGATGTCGGCAACCTCGAGCAACCCTGCCTTGGCCGCTTGAACTGCATCCCCCGCACCGGGATTAAGCACGACCACTGCGGGATCGGCGATGGCCGAGATCTCGATTTCGGACTGCCCGACGCCTACCGATTCGAGCAGAATCAGATCGTAGTCGAGCGCTGCGAGGAGGCGGATCGCTGCGGGCACGGCAACGGCCAGACCGCCGAGGTGACCGCGAGTGGCCACCGAGCGGATGAGCACGTCGGCGTCGTCGATGTGCTCTGCCATGCGGATTCGATCACCCAACAATGCCCCGCCGCTGTACGGCGAGGAAGGATCGACCGCAAGAACGGCAACCCGCAGTCCGCGCTGACGGTAGGCCCGCACGAGAACTGCGATGGTGGTCGACTTGCCTGCCCCCGGAGGGCCGGTCACCCCGACTACCCGCACCGGTCGTGAGCCGACGATGTCGAGAACTTCTTCGCGCCGACTACTCTCGACCAGACTCAACAGCCGGCCCGCGGCGCGCAGTGAACCTGAGCGCGCCGCGGTGACAAGATCCTCGATCGTTGCAACAGTAATGACCGTCATCGAGTACTCGAATACCTCTCGGTGCCAATCGATATCCCAGTCGACATCACGGAGCCGGAACCTCGATGACCGTCGCCGAACCCATACCGCCGCCGGCGCACATGGCTGCCACACCGATTCCGCCGCCGCGGCGTCGCAGCTCGTGCACCAAGGTCACCAGCATGCGCGCACCGGTGGCTGCCACGGGATGCCCGAGAGAACATCCGCTGCCGCTGACATTTACGCGGTCAGCGTCGATTCCGAGCATCTTGATCGTCGCCACGCACATCGCTGCGAACGCCTCGTTGATCTCGAACAGGTCCACGTCGGCGAGCGACATTCCCGCGCGCGCCAACGCTTTCGGAATTGCCTCGACGGGTGCCAGACCCGTGAATGCGGGATCGACCGCGACGGATGCCCACGACTTGACGGTTCCCAGTCCCGGCATTCCCAGATCGCTGCTGGCGATGGTGAGAACCGCAGCAGCATCGTTGGCGCCGCTCGCATTTCCGGCGGTGATGCTGAAGCCTTCGATCTCGGGGTGCAGCACCTTGAGCGAGCCGAGCTTCTCCAGGCTCGTCTCGCGGCGCGGATGCTCGTCGACGGAGAAGAGTCCGTGAGGTGTGCTGATGGGCACGATCTCTTCTTTGAACCGGCCCTCGTCGATGGCGCGCACTGCCTTCTGGTGCGAGAGCAGAGCCCACGTGTCCATGTCCTCGCGCGAGACGCCGGCCTTCACTGCGGCATTCCAGCCCACCGTGATCGACATGTCCTTGTTCGGCGCATCGGGGCGATCCGGGTGCGTCGGGGACATCCACGGCACAAATTCGCCGTCGACGCGGAACAAGGACCTCGGGCTGGTCGACGCGGAGTTGACGCCACCGGCGATGATCAACTTGTCCATCCCGGAACGGATGGACCCTGCAGCGGCCTGCACGGCGCCCAGGCTGGCCGCACAGTGCCGATTCAGTGCCAGGCCTGGCACTGTCGTCAGACCCGCGGTAATTGCCGCGTGGCGAGCGATCACGCCGCCGCCGTACAAGCCCTCGGCGAGCATGACGTCGTCGATCTGGCTGGCATCGAGAGTTTCTGCTGCCGCCGCGACAACATGGTGAGCGAGGTCGTGAGCGGTGGTGTCGCGCAACGTTCCTTTACCCGCGGTGCCGATCGGGGTTCGCAGAGCGGAGACGATAATTGCTTCAGGCATGGGTGTTCTCCAATTCGGCCAGCAGAACGCGGCGCAGTAGTTTTCCGGTTTCGGTCTTCGGGAGTTCGTGTCGGAACACGACGATGTCGGGGGTCTTGGACGAACGCAGTCGTTCCTTGACCCACGCCTTGATCTCTGCCTGATCGACCTCACCGACGAGGACGGCAACTATCCGCTGTCCCCATTCAGGATCCGGAACGCCGATCACGGCAGCCTCGATGATGGCGGGATGCGCAAGAAGCACGTCCTCGATTTCTGCGGGGGCGATGTTCTCACCCCCTCGGATGATGGTGTCGTCCGCGCGCCCCTCGATGAACAGGAAACCGTCGGAGTCGAGTCGACCGAGATCACGCGTGGCGAACCAGCCGTTCTCGTCGAGCACACTCCGGTTGCCGTACTCACCGGAAATCTGCTCACCTCGAACGAATACCAGGCCCGTGACGCCGGCACCGACCGGATCACCGTCCTCGCTGCGCACCTCGATCTCGATGCCCGGCAGCGTTTTTCCGACGGACCCGAGACGATCCCGCACTGCCGGATCGGTAGAGGCAAAGGCAACCCGGTGATCGTCGGGGCCGAGAACTGCCACCGACGACGCTGTCTCCGTGAGTCCGTAGGCATTGACGAATCCGGTATCCGGGAAGCTTCGCAGCGCGTGCTCGAGTACCGGTCGGGGTGTTCTCGATCCGCCGTACGCCAAACTCGCCAGCGAGGGAGTATTTGCATCGTTCTCCCCCAACTCGGCGACAACGCGCGCCAGCATCGTGGGAACGAGCATTGCGTGAGTGACGCTTTGGCTTCGGACGGTGTCGAGCCACACGTTGGCGTCGAAAGCAGCCAGATAGACGATCCGACGCCCGGTGTAGAGGTTAGAGAGCAGGTTCGTCAGACCTGCGATGTGGTAGGGCGGAACAGCGACCAACGACGCGTCGCTCTCGTCGGCCGACGAGAACTCCATGGTGTTGAGCACGTAGGCAAGTAGATGCCGATGCCGGAGTATCGCGGGCTTGGGATCAGCGGTGGTTCCACTGGTGTAGATGATTGCGGCGACGCTGTCACCGTCCCACTGCGGAGCCGGAGCTTCGGATTCGGCCGAATCCTGCTGTATCGCTTCGATGTCGATCAGATCGTCGAGATCGTCGAGACGCAGCACCAGTGCACCGGGGTGGCGGTCGATCAGGGCAGCCAACTGCTGATCGCCCAGTCGGTAGTTGAGTGGCACGAACGGAACCCCGGCCATCGCGGCGCCGAACAGCGCGACGGGGTACGCGAGGTGGTTGGTGCCGAGGTAGAGCACGGCAGGGTATTGCCGGAATCGGTCGGCGGCGCGGCGGGCAAGGGCAAGGAGTTGCGCGGCGGTCAATGACCGATTTTCGACGGTCACTACGGCCCGATCGCAACTCGATGCGGCCATTTCTGCAATCATGGTGATGTTCATGAGAACATTATTCTCTCAACAGAGATCAATACTTGCAAGAAGGGAAATCAAAATGCAGATCAACGGTTGTTCCGCCATCGTCGTCGGTGGCACCGGAGGGCTCGGCGAGGCTACGGTTCGTCGTCTCCACTCGGAGGGAGCCAAGGTCGTCGTGGCCGACGTGGCCGACGACAAGGGCAAGGAACTCGAGCGCGAACTCGGCGTTCGATACGTCCGCACCGATGCCGGTGACGAAGACAGCGTTCTTGCCGCAATCGCCGAAGCCGAATCGCTCGGTCCGCTGCGCATCTCGGTCGACTGCCACGGCGGCCCTGCCGGCGGCGGCCGTCTGGTCGGCAAGGACGGCAGCGCCATGAGCCTCGAGGCGTTCACGACCACGATCAATTCGTACTTGATCTCGGTGTTCAACGTGATGCGCCTGTCGGCAGCAGCGATGGGCCGTCAGGAGGCTCTCGAGACCGGCCGCGGCGTCATCATCAACACGGCGTCCATCGCCGCGTACGAAGGCCAGATCGGCCAGCTCCCCTACTCCGCAGCCAAGGGGGGCGTTGTCGGCATGACTCTTGTTGCCGCACGCGACCTCTCACCGCTCGGCATCCGCGTCGTGACGATCGCGCCCGGCACTTTCCTGACACCTGCCTACGGCAAGGCCGGCGACCAGCTCGAGGCGTACTGGGGACCGCAGGTTCCGCATCCCCAGCGCATGGGCCGCTCACCGGAGTACGCCACGCTGGTCTCCTCGATCGTGGAGAACGACTACCTCAACGGCGAGGTCATCCGCCTCGACGGCGCACTGCGGTTCCCCCCGAAGTAAATTGCCGAACCGCGACGCCCGGGGGCGTCGACAGCAGTGTGGCGCCCCCGGTCCGGTCGCGAGATCCCACGAAACCCCTTGTTCTGCAATCACAATCAAAGATTCTGGTTCTCCGACAACTTGAATCGCATTCCCATACTGTGTCCGCATGACTTCCACATGTTCGACAATCATCCGTCAGCGCAGGGCAGAAGCATGAAATTCTGGACCGGCACAGCCTTCATGAACACCGCCGAGATGCCCGCCGTCGCAAAGATGCTCGACGAGAACGGCTATCACGGCGTCCTCGTATCGGACCACCTCATCTTCCCGCGTGAACTCAAAACACGTTATCCTGCAACGGAAAGCGGCGTGCCGTACTGGCAGCCCGACACCGAGTGGCCCGATGCCTGGGTTCTCATCGGCGCAATGGCCGCAGTGACTGAGAACCTGCATTTCGGCAACAACGTCTACATCGCTCCTGCGCGCCCCATCCTCGAGGTCGCCAAGCAGGTGGGCACCGCGGGTGCACTGTCCAACGGCCGCGTGTCCATCGGACTCTCCGCCGGCTGGATGCGCGAGGAATTCGAACTACTCGGCCAGGACTTCGACAACCGTGGACCACGACTCAACGAGATGGTCCAGGCACTACGGGCACTGTGGAAGGGCGGCTGGGTGTCCTGGAAAGGCGAGTATTACGACATCCCTGAAATGATGATCGAACCGCACCCGCCTGCCCCTGTCCCGATCCTGTGCGGGGGCGAATCCGCTGCCGCCCTCAAACGTGCAGCGCGTTACTGCGACGGCTGGGTCGGCACGGCATACACGCTGGAAGAAGCCACAGTGTGGATCGACCGGATCAAGGGCTACCGCCGCGAATACGGACGCGAAAACGAGCCTTTCGAGATCATTCTCGGATTGTTCGACGAGCGCACACCCGACCTCTACAAGCGGGCAGAAGACATCGGCATCACCGGCGTGATGTGCTCACCATGGGCCAACTGGGATCTTCAGCACAGCGGCGACCACTCACACTTGAAGGGAAGCGCGGAGCAGTACCGAGCCCCGATCGAGAAGTTCGCCGAAGAGATCGTCTCCAAGTGCATGTGATGTGAAAAGAAGAGGCTGGGCACAGATCCCCTGGTGCCCAGCCTCTTCCACTTTCTCCGAATCAGCTCTTCACTGCGGTGAGCTTCGCGATGTTGTCCCGGAAGTCCTCGCTCTGGAAGGTCAACTCTTCCGCCGTCGTCGCAAAGTCGAGTGTGGCAAGAATCGCCCGCTCGAGGTGCATGTTCAGCAGTCGCTTGGTGCTCTCGACGGCCTGACGCGGCTGCGAGGCAATCTTTTTCGCGCATTCGATGGCATCGGCAAGCGGATCGAGAGACACATGGTTGGCCAGGCCGAGCGTGCAGGCCTTTTCAGCTCCGATGCGCGTCCCGGTCAGTGCGTATTCCTTGGCCAGCAGCAGACTGATCTGCAGCGGCCAGGTCAGCGGTCCACCGTCGGCGGCAACCAGTCCGACCTGCACGTGCGGGTCGGCCAGGTAGGCGGATTCTGCGATGTAGACGATGTCGCTCAGTGCAACGAGGCTGCATCCCAGGCCGACGGCCGGGCCGTTGACAGCCGCGATCACCGGAACCCGGCACCGAGCCATGCCGAGCACCAGATCACGACCGTGCGCGATTGTGCGAGCCCGCATTTCGGAGTCTTCGGCCAACTCTGCGAGGTAGGAAAAATCGCCACCCGCCGAGAAAGCCTTGCCGTTGCCGGTGAGCACTGCGGCACGGGCGTCACGATCCGCGCTGAGCCGCGGCCACAACTCCGCCAAGCCGGTATGCAGGCTGTCGTTGACGGCGTTGAGCGCGTCCGGTCGATTGAGAGTGATGATCCGCAGCGAGCCTTCTGCGCGGACGTCGATCTCTTCGGGCATGTCGTACATGTCAAACTCCCAATCCGAGAATGCGCGAGGCAATGATGTTCTTCTGAATTTGTGATGTCCCACCCATGACGCTCTGGGCGCGGCTGTACAGGTACGAGCCGAGCATCTCGGTGTCGCGACTGCCCGCCTCCGTCAACGCTGCGTGCCCGACGGCCTGATCTACCCAGGTCATGAGGAGTTTGTCGAGCGAGCCCTCCGACCCGTGCGACAGTCCGTCCAGCTGCTCCGACAACCGGCGACGCACGTGCAGCCGCAGCATCTCCGTTTCCACTGCAGCCCAGGCCAATTCCGTCGACGGCGGTCCATCGCTCCTGGCTGCGAGCTGGCGGACCAGTTTGCCGTAGCGTGCCGCGTATCCCAGTGTGGATGGTTCACGTTCGTGCCCGACAACCGTCATGGCCAACGCCCAGCCTTCACCGGGAGCGCCGACCATCTGATCGACCGGCACACGGGCGCCGTCGAAGAGCACCTGGCCGAACTCCTTGGTTACACCGTTCATCATTTTGAGCGGACGCTGCTCGATACCGGACTGATCCATCGAGACGATAAATGCCGTCAGCCCGCGGTGACGCTTGGCATCGGGTTCCGTCCGCGCCAAGAGCAGGCACCAGTCGGCGACATCGCTGTAGCTGGTCCAGATCTTGTGGCCGTGGATGACGTACTCGTCACCCTCTCGGGTGGCGGTGGTCGTGAGCGAGGCAAGATCCGAACCCGCACCTGGCTCACTGAATCCCTGGCACCAGCGTTCGGTGCCGTTGATCATTCCGGGTAGGAATCGACGCCGAAGATCCTCACTGCCGTGCCTACCGAGCCCGTGGACGAGGTACCCGAGGCTGGGCCGCGGCGGCGCACCCGCGATGGCCAGTTCTTCGTCGACGATGACGTCGTAGACAGGCGGTAGTTCCTGTCCGCCATATTCTTTGGGCCACGATGCGCCGAAGAATCCGCCGCTGTACAGCGCCTGATGCCACTCGCCCTGCCGTGCCCAGTACTCGTCTCCCGAGCTCGGGAATGTCTTTGCCCGCTCAGCTGCCCATGACCTCAGTCGGTCTCGGAAAGCGGCTTCTTCCGGCGAATCACGAAAGTCCAAGGTCGATCTCCTCCAGCCTTACGGGAAACAGTTCGGTGGACGTCAATGCCCGCCGCAGGTACACATGCACAAGGCACTCCCACGTGTTGCCGATTCCGCCGTGCACCTGCACTGCGGTTTCACACACGGTTCGAGTTGCCCGCGCACAGTAGATCTTTGCGATCCGCGCTGCCGCGATCGCCTCGGTCGGTGGCAGCTCGTCCACGGCCCACGCCGCGTACCGGAGCACACTCACCGATCCTTCGATCAGCGCGAGACCTTCGGCCAGCAGATGCGCAACAGCCTGGTACGACCCGATGGCCGTGCCGTACTGCTCACGGACCTTGGCGTACTCGGTCGCAACGTGGTGAGCGCCCCGCGCCGTGCCGACCAGATCGGCACAAGTAGCTACGAGTGCCAGTGCCTCCCAACGCGTCACGTCGTCCGTCGATATCTCCCCGAGGGAATCCGTCGGATCGAGCAACTCGGCAAAACCTCGAGTCAGATCGGCGCCGGCAGCTACCGGTCCGACACGGCCGGCAAAGGCCTTGTTCTCACGCAAGACAAGAGCGTGGTCAAGGCCGGTCGCGTCGACCGCCTCGTCACCGACAGCAATCGCCCACGTGAGCTGATCGTCGGCGACATGACGACGTAGATCGTCGGCAAGCACCGGCCCGAGAAACGGAACGTCGACCAGTCCGCGGCCGAATTCCTCTGCGACGATGGCAACTTCGACGCCAGACGCTCCGTCCGAACGGAGTGAACGCCAGCCGGTTGTGGCTACCGCCTTCTCCAGACGAGCGATGCGAGAGCCGTCCTCCAAGTCGAGGACCGAGCCCGGCCCCAAATCGTCGGCCAGTTTTGCGGCAGCGTCACGCAGCTGCCGCTGTTCATTAGTCAGACGTACGTCCATAGCGCTCCTTGAGTTCTCGGCGCAACACCTTGCCGGAGGGCAGGCGAGGAATTTCGGGCACGAACACCACTCGCCGTAGGCGTTTGTAGCCGGCCATCCGGCCGGCTACGAGTTCCATGAGTTCCACTTCGCCGATCGAGCCGTTTGTCGCGACGGCCGCGACAATCGCCTCGCCGTCTTTCGGGTCGGGAATTCCGAACACCGCGCAATCCGCGACGTCGGGGTGTCCGTGGAGGACTGCTTCGATCTCGGCCGGGGCTACCTGAAAGCCGCGTACCTTGATCATTTCCTTGAGACGGTCGGTAATTCGCAGCCAACCGTCGTCGTCGAGATGTCCGACGTCACCGGTGCGATACCAACCGTCGGCGAACGCGCCGGCGGTTTCCTCGTCGGGAAGGTACCCAGCCATGACCGATGCGGACAGTGCCTGGATTTCTCCGGTCTCACCGGGCCCGAGCACGTCGCCCGTTTCGGTGGACACAATTCGAAGGCTCACGCCCGGTGCCGCGCGTCCCACGCTGTCGAGTTGCGCACCCTCGACAGGGTTGCACGCGATGACGGGCAGCTCACTGGCACCGTACGCCGGCATCCACCCGACACCTGTTCGCCGCGTGACTTCCTCGGCAACACTAGGTGTCACCGGTGTTGCGCCCCACATGATGTAGCGCAGCGATGAGAGATCGTACGATTCGAGTTTCGGATGCGAAGCGATGGCCAGAGCGATGGGCGCCACGGCCATTTCGACGGTAATCCGGTCTACCTCGATGTGGTGCAGCATCGTATCGAGATCGAATCGGCGGTGAAGCCGCAGCCATGCACCGGACTCGAGTGCCGTGACGATGTTGAGGAGCCCGAGTATGTGCGAAGGCGGAGTCACGATCTGCATGCGATCTCGTTCCGTCAACTCCAGCACATCTCGCCACTGCTCGACGGCAACGGCAAACGACGCATGAGTGTGCCGGACCGCCTTGGGTAAGCCGGTTGTTCCCGAACTGAAGACCAGAACGGCATCCGACGCGGGATCTGGCTCGCCGAACGTTCCGGTGCCGCGTGTGTCGGTGCTGCCCGAGACCGACTCGTCAAGGCTCAGCATCGGCATCAGTTCTTCGAGCACAGGATTGTCGCCGATTGCATACACGGGGCTCGTTGTCGCCAGCGCGTGCGCAACCTCGACGCTCTTCCACGCTGGACTGATCAGCACGACAGCGGCGCCCGCGCGCCAGATCGCAAGTACCGCGACAACAAACTCCGGGCGATTCGACGACATGAGAGCAACGCGCTGACCAGCAGTGACACCGTCCCGAACCAGCCGCGATGCAAGCGCGTCGGCTAGCGCCTCCAGCTCGTCGCGGCTGTATTTCTGTTCGTCGAACACAAGGACGCTCTGCCCGCTCATCCTCGGCTCCTCACTGGGGGATGGGGGCTAGCGCATCCCCCGTCTCGCGTGTACAAATGCTTCATTGAGAAGATCCTATCTCGTTTGAGAGAATAGTATTCTCAAACTTATAGAATCTCAATATCAGCAGGAGGTAGCCATGGCGAGACCACCGTTGTTCCAACGAGCGACCGTCACCCGGATCGTCAAAGAGAGCTCCGACGCGCGCACATTTGTTCTCGCTCCGGCAGACGGACCGTTCACCTACAGCGCCGGGCAGTTCTGCACGTTCCGCGTCGAGGTCGACGGCACCGAACTGTTCCGCTCGTACTCGATGTCGAGCTCACCGGACACCGACAACGAATTGATGACCACCGTCAAACGTGTTGCCGGAGGGAAGGTCTCGAACTGGCTACACGACAATGTCTCCGAGGGCGACGAGGTAGTCGTCACCAGACCCGCCGGCACGTTCCGCCTTCGCGAATCCGAGGCGCCACTGCTCGGGTTCAGCGGCGGCAGCGGCATCACCCCGATCCTGTCGCTCGCCAAGACCGCCCTCGCCACCACCGATCGCGAGGTTCACCTCTTGTGCGCCGATCGTGATCACGACTCGATGATCTTCGAGCGCGTTCTCTCGGAACTCGTCGACCGCTACCCCGGCCGACTCACCGTCACACGCCACCTCGACGACAAGAACGGCTTCCTCGACAAGGCTGCAGTACTCGACTTTGTCGGCAAGCACGTGGGCGCCGACAGCTACCTGTGCGGCCCCGAACCCTTCATGGATCTGATCGAATCGGCACTCCCTGGACCGGGCCGCGTCTTCAGCGAACGATTCGGTAGTGCAGCTGAACCGATTGCCGCCGAACCGATTGCGACCGAACCGATCACCGCCGGCGAATCTGCCGCTACCGAAACAACTTCCACCGAAGTCACCGGAACCGTGACCATCGTCCTCGGGCGAAAGAAGACCTCGGTACCACGACACCCCAATGAGACTCTGCTGGAAAGTGCTCGGCGCGCGGGACTTACGCCGCCATTCTCCTGCGAAGCCGGAAACTGTGCAACCTGCATGGCACACGTCACCTCGGGAAGTGCCGTGATGAGAATCAACGACGCACTGACCGACGAGGAGGTGTCGGACGGCTACGTTCTCACCTGCCAGGCGATACCCGACTCCGAGTCCATCACGGTGAAATACGAGTGAGACGGGAGCGGCCAGGCCAACAGTCGTTGTAAAACAACAGGATTGACGCATTCGCTCGGAGGCATCAGCTCGGCGACATGTGCAACATCGCCGCGCCCAATTTCGGCACACACACTGAGGGCGCTACTTTGACGACCCTCAATCCTGTTGTATTACAGGATCATTGACTGGAATACGGTGAACGTCGAAATGCACCAACGAGAGTTCGATCCAGGTTTCTCTTGCCATTCGCAGCGATCATTGAATATATTACAACAAATCCAGGTGCGCCAAGAGTGCGCATAATCACACGCAAGCTTCGTAACAGTCCAAAATCTCTGCGTACAAGAAACTTTGGCCTCGCTTGCATGATGAAAGTCGAGTTGGATGATTCTCACAATTACGAGGCGTGTAGGCCGCAGCTTGGTGGTCGTCTTGTTGGTAGCGGCAGCAGCTGTTCTGCTGTTGAGCCTGGCGCCCGGGTCAGCCGCCGAGGTGATCCTGGGTGAAAACGCTACCCCCGAGGCCGTTGCGGCAATGGAAGCAAAGATGGGACTCGACGTTCCCGTCTGGTCTCAGTACTTCAATTGGCTCGGTGATGCATTCCGCGGAGACTTCGGAACCTCACCGCTCACCGGTCAGTCAGTAAGCGAGGCGATCGTCGAGCGCCTCCCTGTCACCCTGCAGTTGGCCGCCATGGGCCTGATCATTGCTCTGGTCGTTGCTGTCCTGATGGCCGTCGCCTCCGCGTCGCGCCCGGGAAGCAAGCTCGACCGCGGCATCAATGTCGTTTCGGCTGTGTGCCTCTCGGTTCCGGCATTCATCGCCGGCCCGGTCCTGATCTACTACTTCGCGATCAAATTCCAGCTCTTCCCGGTTACGGGCTGGTCGCGTATGAGCGAAGGCCTCGGCGCCAACCTCCAGAGCGCACTGCTGCCCGCCATCGCGATCGCGTTGACCGAGATCGCCGCCTTCCACCGCCTGCTCCGCACCGACCTGATCGGAACCCTGCGCGAGGACTACGTGGCAGCGGCTCGGGCCAAGGGAATGCCCGGGTGGTACGTGATGTTCCGGCACGCGCTCCGACCGTCGTCGTTCTCCCTGATCACCGTTGCCGGCATCAGTCTCGGCCGACTCATCGGCGGCACCGTCATCGTCGAAACACTGTTCGGTCTACCCGGTTTGGGACAGCTCATCTCCTCGTCCATCACCTCGCGCGACGTGATCATGGTCCAGGGAATCGTGGTCTTCATCGCGATTGTGTACGTGGGTATCAACACCCTGGTCGACCTCAGCTACGGATTGATCGACCCACGGGTCAGGAAGGTTGTCGGAGCATGACGCGATCAGTTGTCGAAGACAGGACAGGCTCGCAGGACGAGCAACCGGCGGACCCGCCAGCGCCCCTGGTGCCAAAAGCAAAAAAGTCACGATCCATTCTGGTGTACCTTTCCTTCGGCTGGCTCGTTACCGTACTGCTCGCAGCCGCGCTGGCGAATGTCCTGCCCATTGCCTCCTACTCCGTTCCGGTTGGCGCACCACGTCTTTCACCGTCGTTCGAATCCCTCGATCTCCTGCTGGGGACGGACACTCTCGGGCGATCGATGCTTTCCCGCATCATCTACGGCGCCCGTGTCTCGCTTCTTGTCGGCACTGTAGCCGGGTTGATCGGTTTTGTGGTGGGCTCCTTCATCGGCCTGGTCGGCGGATACTTCGGGCGGCGTCTGGATTCCGGTGTCACCCTTCTCGCCGACGCGATGCTCGCGTTCCCGCCGTTGATCCTGCTGCTGGCGCTGGCATCGGTCCTGACCCCCTCGATTCCGACCATGCTGCTCGGACTGACCCTGGTCGTGATCCCCGGATTCATCCGTCTGGCCCGAGCCAACACAATGGCCTGGAGCTCACGGGAATTCGTCCGGGCTGCACGGAACATGGGCGCCGGACACTGGCGAATCCTGTTCAAGGAAATCCTGCCGAACGTCCTCGCTCCCCTGGCTGCGTTCCTGCCGATCATCATGGCCGCCCTGATCGTCGCCGAAGGCTCATTGAGCTTCCTCGGCCTGGGAATCCCACCGCCACAGCCCAGTTGGGGCGGAATGATCGGCGACGGCAAGAACTACATTGCCGACTACCCATACTTGGTCTTCGTTCCTTCGCTGGCGATCTTCTTCACCGTGTTCGCCCTCAATCAGGCAGGTGACTTCCTCCGCAACAAGTTCGACCGCACTCTGCACGACTGAACCTCGAGGACTGCACGACTGAACGACCAAGACCGTTTTCCCGCTCGACACGACGTACTCATTTCCACGTTCCACCTGAGAGGGCTTTCCATGATCCGAAAAAGACGCTTACTGACAGCGGTCGCGATGGTGTGTACCGCAGCATTCGTGCTGACCGCCTGCGGCTCCGATTCCGGCAGCAGCAACGAGGGCACTACGGCGGCAGGCGATCCCGTATCCGGCGGTGCCGGCCGCGCGATCATGGCGGGCGAGCCGCGGTCCCTCGACCCCGCCACGCTGTCCAACACCTGGGCACACCAGGGCATCCTCGGCAACTCGCTGTACGGCACGTTGATGATCAACGACACCAAGACCCTCGATGTCACGTACACCATGGCCGAGGACTTCACGACTACCGACGGTGGCGCTTCGTTCAACCTGAAGCTTCGCCCTGACGTGAAGTTCTCGGACGGAACTCCCCTCGACGCCGAAGCGGTCAAGTTCAATTGGGAGCGCCTCAAGGACCCGGCTCTCGGTTCGACATCCGCTCGCTACGTCGCACAGATCGCCAATTTGAGCGTCGTCGATCCGGCCAACCTCAACGTCACGATGGTCATGCCGACTCCGCACTACGCGCAGACCCTCATCGCCAGTTCGATGAACTGGATCGCCTCACCGGCCGCTTTGCAGAAGGGTCAGGCCGGGTTCGACGAGAACCCGATCGGCGCCGGGCCGTTCACGCTCACCAAGTGGGCACGGCAGGACTCCATCGAATTGGCAAAGAACCCCACGTATTACGACGCGCCCCGTCCGTACCTGGATACCCTCACCGTTCGCGTGGCTCCTGACACCAATCAGCGTTACAACACACTGTCGACCGGTGGCGCCGACCTGGTCAGCGAATCCAATTGGCAGACGCTGGATACGGCCGAGACTGCCGGCTTCCCCACCGATATCGTTCCGATGGGCGGCGGCCAGTACCTGTCCATGAACTTCCGGCGCGCACCCTTCAACGACGAGCGTGCCCGTCGCGCGGTGTCGCTCGCAGTTGATCTCGATGCTCTGAACACCGTCGTCTACAGCGGCAAGGGCGAGGTTCCGGACACTCTGTTCCAGGAATCCTCCCCGTTCTACGCAGACATCCCGCTCGCGGAGTACAACAAGGCCGAAGCGCAGAAGCTCTTCGACGAGCTGGCTGCCGAAGGCAAGCCCGTGTCCTTCACCTACACGTCGTACCCGACGGCCGAGAGCAAGACCGCAGGTGAGGCACTTCAGGCGCAGTTGAGTGCCTACAAGAACGTCGAGGCCAAGGTCGATGTTGTCGACTACGCCGCCGCCACCGCCAAGATGGGTACCAAGGACTTCGACATGGTGGTCTCCTCCGCGATCATCCAGGATCCGGATTCCATGTGGTCGACTTTCCACAACAAGTCCCCGGGCAACATCATCGGCGTCGACGATCAGGAACTCAGTGACGCACTCGACGTCGGCCGCACCTCACAGTCACAGGACGAGCGCAAGGCCGCGTACACAACCGTCCAGGAGCGCCTCGCCGACCTCACCGTCGGACTCTGGTACATCCGCGCAGCACCGTCGACCGTGACGGGCAAGGACGTACAGGGCGTCACCATGTACGGCTCGGGTTCACCTCTCACCGACGGTATGTGGATCGCGAAGTAGCCGAAAGCAATTCGACGCAGTAGCCGACTACAGATCAAAGGGCCGGATCACCATGAACTCTCAGCCACTCCTCGAAGTGAGGAACCTACGTGCCCACATCGGCACACCACGCGGAATCGTGCGTGCCGTGGACGACGTGTCCCTGACCTTGGAACGAAGTCAAGCACTGGGAATCGTCGGTGAATCCGGCTCCGGCAAGTCCGTCCTGGCACGGGCCATCATGGGCCTGATGCCACCACGTTCAGGCCGATCAGGGGAAATCACCTTCCAAGGACGCGATCTACTGGCGCTGACGAAGAAGGAAAAGCTCGAGATCTGGGGCAACCAGATTGCCATGGTCTTCCAAGATCCGGGCCGATCCCTCAACCCTGTAGTCAAAGTGGAACGACAGATGACCGAAGGGATGCGCCGCCATCTCGGAGTCAGCCGTTCCGAAGCGCACAGTCGGGCCCTCGACCTCCTCAAGGAGGTCGGGGTGCCCGACCCCGAACGACGCCTGAGCAACTACCCCCACGAAATGTCCGGCGGCATGCGCCAGCGCGTCATGATCGCGATCGCACTCGCGTGCGAACCGGACCTGTTGATCGCCGACGAGCCCACCACGGCACTGGACGTGACGATTCAGCGTCAGATCCTGGACCTGCTGCGGCGCATCCAACGCGAACGTGGCACCTCGATGCTGCTGATCAGCCACGACCTGGCCGTCGTCGCCGGCCGAACCGACCGCGTCTCCGTAATGTATGCGGGAAAGATCGCCGAAATCGGCTCTACCCGAGAAGTCTTCGACGAGCCACGCCACCGCTACACCCACGCACTCCTGGGCGCAACGCCCACCATCGACCACGAACGTCACTCACCGTTGAGGCTTATCGACGGATCGCTCCCCGATCCCACGTCGCCGCCCGAAGGTTGCCGCTTCGAGCCACGCTGCGGTCAGGCCGTCGCAGAGTGTTCCACTCCCGGCCTGCAGTTGGAATCAGTTGGCGCAGATCATGATGTGGCGTGCCTCAACCCGGTCGCCGTTCCGGCGTCGGCAATGTCCGGAAGGTAAAGAATCTCATGGCTGGTAGTGGTAGCGCCCATCTACGGGGCGACGACGCTCTCCTGAGTGTTCAAGATCTTGTCGTGGAATATCACACAAGTTCCGGAACCGTTCAGGCCGTATCCAAGATCAGTTTCGACGTCCTGCCCGGCGAAACCCTCGGCATCGTCGGTGAATCCGGTTGCGGAAAGTCCACCACCGGACGCGCAGTTCTGCGTCTGGACCGAGTCACCGCGGGCCGAATCCGCTTCGGTGAGGACTGGATCGAAAACGCCGACGAATCGCAGATGCGTAAACTGCGCCGCGACATGCAAATGATCTTCCAGGACCCGGTAGCGTCATTGAACCCGCGTCGCTCCGTCAAAGACATCGTCGTCGAGGGTATGGCAGTCGCCGGCGCCCCCACCGCAGAAAAAGTCACCACCTCGGCATCGGTACTCGAACAGGTCGGCCTGTCCGGTGAGCGGTTCGCAGAGATGTTGCCGCGCCAACTTTCCGGCGGCCAGGCACAACGTGTGGCGATCGCCCGTGCGCTCGCACTGAGCCCCCGGCTGCTGATCTGCGACGAACCCGTCTCCGCGCTTGACGTCTCCGTACAGGCACAGATCCTGAACCTCATCGAAGTACTCAAGAGCGAGTTCGACCTCACCGTTGTCTTCATCGCCCACGACCTTGGTGTGGTGCGCACCGTCAGCGACAACGTCATGGTCATGTACTTGGGCAAAGTCTGCGAATTCGGCGACTCCGTCGAGGTCTACGACGACCCCGCACACCCCTACACCCGCGCCTTGCTCGATTCGGTACCGCTGACCGATCCCGAGAAGGGCTTTGCCGGACCAGCACTGGAAGGCGATGTGCCGTCGCCGCTTTCACCGCCGAGTGGATGCCGATTCCGCACCCGCTGCCCCCAGGTCGAGGAACGGTGCGTTACGGAGGAACCTGAGATGAGAGAGGTTCGTCCCGGTCAGTTCGCGGCGTGTCACTTCCCCCTGGCTCCGGTGAGCAAGAACCTTCTGGTGGACAGCGTCGCCGGGTGACCTCGACTTGCCAGCTGCATTACTTCTGAAAGGTCGACCATGATCCGAACGAGACGCGCAGTAGCCGCGACTCTGGCCGCTGTGTGTTCCGCGGCAATGTTTCTCAGTGCATGCGGTACCAGCCCCGCAGAAACCACCGGAACCAACGCCGATGCCGGTGAACCGGTACCGGGCGGTGTGGCACGTGCCATCGTCATCGGCGAGCCTCGCACTCTCGACCCGGCTGGACTGGGTAATTCGTGGACGCGGCAAAGCCTTCTCGGAAACGCGCTGTACGGAACGTTGATGATCGAGGATCCCTCGACGCTCGATATGAAGTTCACCATGGCGACGGACTTCTCCACAGCCGACGGTGGATCGACGTTCACGCTGAAACTTCGCCCCGGACTGATGTTTTCCGACGAAACACCGTTGGACGCCGCAGCCGTGAAATTCAATTGGGACCGTCTGCGTGATCCCGCGAATCCGTCAGACTCGATCAGACAGGCATCGCAGGTGGCGTCCACCGAGGTGGTGGACTCGACGACTCTGAACGTCGTGATGGCAGCGCCTAGTCCGGTCTTCCCGCAGGCACTGGTGACCGGTGCCATGAACTGGATCGCCTCACCCACTGCATTGCAGAAGGGGCAAGCCGCCTTCGACGAAAACCCGGTCGGCGCCGGGCCGTTCACGCTGACGAAGTGGACACGCCAGGACGTCATGGAGCTGAAGAAGAACCCGCGGTACTGGGATGCGCCGAAGCCGTACCTCGAGGGGCTGACCCTCCGAACGGTGGCTGACGCTACGCAACGCCTCAACACGATGATCGCGGGCGGCGCAGACTTTGCCATGGAAACGAACTGGGCGAGCCTGGCTCAGGCACAGGACTCCGGTTTATCTACCGACACAGTGTCGTTCGGCGGCGGACTCTACATGGGCATGAACGTGCGGCGCGCACCGTTCGACGACGAACGCGCCCGTCGGGCAGTCTCCATGGCTGTAGATCTCGAAGCAGTCAACACCGTGATCAACGACGGTAAAGGCGTTGTCCCGCAGACGCTCTTCCCGGAAACGTCACCGTTCTTCGCGGATATTCCGCTGACGACCCCGAACAAGGAAACGGCGCAGAAGCTCTTCGACGAGTTGGCGGCGGAGGGTAAACCCCTGTCCTTCACCTTCACCACCTACGCACTGCCGGAGAACAAGGCAACCGCCGAAACTGTGCAAGCCCAACTGAGTGCCTTCAAGAATGTGTCCATGGATATCGAAGTTGTCGACGCCGCGACCGGGAATTCCCGCAATGCCACGCATGATTTCGACATGATCATTGCATCGGCACTGTTCCAGGATCCTGATGCCGCACTGTGGACCGCATTTCATTCCACTTCGCAGGGAAACATCACCGGAATAAGCGACCAGCAACTCAGTGATGCCCTGGACGCCGGCCGTGTCGGGACGACGATCGAGGAACGCCGCGCGGCGTACGAAACCGTGCAGAAGCGTCTGGTAGCACTCAATCCGGGTATTTGGTACGCCAAGTCTGCACCGTCCGTCATCACCGCAAAAAATGCACATGGCGTTCAGATGTACGGCTTCGGATCACCACTGCCCGAGGAGTTCTGGATGACCAACTGATCTTCCACACAACTGAAGACACAAAGATGGTCCCGCGAGTTGCGAACTCGCGGGACCATCTTTGTTGTTACCGGCAGACCGAAGTCACAGGACACGCGGCCTCGATACATTCACATGATCGCCTCGATACGAAATGTCTATTGGACGTGCCGCCTGGCGCTGACTTCTAATGACAAGCACCCCTTGCCGATCAGGCAACTTCCCCGGCACGCGATTCCTCCGAAAGGCCGACGATGACTCGAGCGCAGCGAGTGTCTTTGAGAAAGTTTCGACCCACACGGCAAGCGAGAACGACACTGGCCTTGGCGTGTGCGGCGGCGCTCTTCCTGAGCGCTTGCGGCGGCGGAGCTGCTGGCGAGCAAACATCCACCACTGCAGGAGATCCGGTAGCCGGTGGCAGCGCAGCGCTCACGTACAACAGTGAGCCTCGCACCCTCGACCCGGCAGCACTGTCCAACACGTGGGCACACCAGGCGGTACTGGGTAACGCACTGTACGGAACGTTGATCGTCAACAACGTCGACACCCTCGCGATCGAGTACAAGATGGCCACGGACTTCTCTACCACCGACGGTGGCCGGACCTTCACATTGAAACTTCGCCCGGGACTTCAGTTCACCGACGGCACCCCGCTCGATGCCGCTGCCGTCAAGTTCAACTGGGACCGATTGCGTGACCCCGCATTGGCTTCGACCTCGCTCCGACAGGCCGCGCAGGTCGCGAGTAGCGATGCGGTGGACGCAACCACACTTCACGTCACCATGACCTCCCCCAGTCCACACTTCCCGCAGAACTTGCTCGCCGGCGCCATGAACTGGATAGCCTCACCCACGGCATTACAGAAGGGACAGGCGGCATTCGACGCGGAACCTGTCGGAGCCGGTCCATTCACCCTCACCAAGTGGATGCGCCAAGATGTCATCGAACTGTCGAAGAACACGGGTTACTGGGACGCACCACGTCCTTACCTCGACAGCATTACCCTCCGCGCCGCCAGCGATAACGCCCAGCGACTCAACGCGGTCACGACGGGAGCTGTCGACGTCGCGGCAGAAACGAGTTGGGCGAACCTCGCGAAGGCGAAAGAGGCCGGATTCCCCACTCAGACGGTGCCGCTAGGTGGCGGCCAGTTCATCGGAATGAACTTCCGTCGAGCACCTTTCGACGATCCCCGGGCCCGCCGGGCAGTCATTCTTGCGATCGATCCGGAATCGGTCAACGTCGCCGTGTACAACGGCAAGGGGCAAGTTCCTGCCACCCTGTTCCAGAAGAACTCCCCCTACTTCACCGATATTGCGTTGCCGAGTCCGGACAAGGTCGAGGCTCAGAAACTGTTCGACGAACTGGCAGCAGAAGGCAAGCCTGTCTCCTTTGCCTTCACCACCTATCCGACGCCGGAAGCCAAGGCAACAGCCGAGAGCGTTCAGGCCCAGTTGAGCGCATTCGAGAACGTCGAAGCCAAGGTCGATGTCGTCGACTTCACTGCCGCCACCGCACGCACCGCGGCGCACGATTTCGATATGACGATCACGTCTGCGCTCATCCAGGATCCGGATTCCGGTCTGTGGAACGCCTTTCATTCGGCCTCTCGCGGAAATACGATCGGCATCGACGATCTAGAACTCACCGCCGCGCTGGATGCCGGCCGTGTTGCCGAAGACCCGGCCGAGCGTACGGAAGCGTACGAAACAGTCCAGAAACGTTTGGTCGCATTGAATCCCGGGATCTGGTACGTGCGGTCGTCGCCGTCCGTCATCACCGGCAGAAATGTACATGGCGCGCTGATGTACGGCCTTGGATCTCCGCTACCCGAGGAACTCTGGTTCCAGAACTGACCCGTCAACACACCGTTCACCCGAGGAGTGGGATGTCCGAGAACGCGCACCGCCGTAAGGCACCAGAAGGTTCACCCAACGTCGTCGTCATCGCTCTCGATGATCTGGGCTTCGGCCAATTCGGCTGCTACGGTTCCGATATCGAGACTCCGAATATAGACAAACTGGCCCAGGGTGGACTGCGCTACAACCGATTTCACGTCACCGCCCTGTGCTCGCCGACGCGTGCCGCACTCTTGACCGGACGCAATCACCATGCTGTCGGAATGGGGTTTCTCGCCGACATCCCGACGTCGGATCCCGGCTATACCGCCAAGATTCCGCCGGAAGCGGCAACCGTCCCCCGCATCCTGCGTGACGCCGGGTGGAACACGATGGCCGTCGGCAAGTGGCACCTGCTCCCGTCCGGTGAACGGAGCAGTGCCGGACCCTACGACCGGTGGCCGTCGGGACTGGGTTTCGAGAAGTACTACGGTTTCTTGCGCGGCGATGCCAATCACTGGGCTCCGGAGTTGGTCCGCGACAACTCGTACGTAGATCCGCCGAGCGGCCCCGAAGACGGCTATCACCTCACCGAAGATCTTGCAGACGAGGCTATTCGGATGGTGGTCAACCAGCAGGAGTCGGCGCCGGGCAAACCCTTCTTCCTCTATTTCGCCACCGGTGCCATGCATGCGCCGCACCATGTCGAGAGGAAATGGGCGGACGACTACGCCGGTCAATTCGACCTCGGTTGGGATCGATGGCGCCAGAACGTCTTCGAGCGGCAGGTGGCCGAAGGAATCGTCCCCGCCGATACAGTGCTGACGGAGCGACCGTCGTGGGTTCCGGATTGGGAGCAGCTCACCTCTGACGAGCGGCGCCTGTACTCACGCATGCACGAGGTGTACGCCGGGTTCCTGACACACACCGACGCTCAGATCGGCCGCGTCGTGGACAGTCTCGAGGAATTGGGGATCCTTGACAACACACTGATCTTCGTGATGTCAGACAACGGCGCCAGCGCTGAGGGTGGCGTCGCCGGCACATCCAACGAGCACCGATTCACGCACCGCATTCACGACAACATCGAGGAGAGTCTCGATCAACTCGAGGATTGGGGCGGGATTCACGGATACCCACACTACGCCTGGGGTTGGGCTTGGGCCGGTAACACTCCGTTCCAACTGTGGAAGCGATACACCTGGCTCGGCGGCACTCGTGTCCCGATGATTGCGCACTGGCCCAAGGGCATCAGCGCTGCCGGCGCGGTGCGTGGGCAGTTCGCGCACGTTATCGATGTCTTCCCCACAATCTTGGAAGCCTGCGGCATCACCGCTCCCGATACTGTCGGAGGCGTCGCACAGCTACCGGTCGACGGGGCAAGCTTGCTGTCGACGTTCAGCGACGCGTCGGCCCCCGACCCGCGGACTGTGCAGTACTTCGAGATGTTGGGTTCGCGGTCGATCGTGGCGGACGGATGGAAGGCAACAACCAATCACGTGTCGATGGGTGTGATGGACGAGGAACTGCTGATGGAGGGCAGTCGCGATTTCGACAACGACCGTTGGTCGTTGTTCAACCTGGAAACCGACTTCTCCGAAGCCGACGACGTGGCCGACGAATTCCCCGACGTCGTAGCCAAACTCGAACAGCTGTGGTTTGTCGAGGCGGAACGGAACAACGTCACACCGATCGCCGACAACCTTCGTGGCCGCACAGCAAGCATCGTCCCGCGAGACTATCCAGTCGGCTCGGATATCACCCTCTATCCGAAGGGCGGCCCGGTCTCGGACGAGGCGATTCCCCGACTTTTTGCCGGCGGGCGTATCACCGCCGACGTCGACGTGTCGAACGAGAATCCCGAGGGTGTTCTGTTTGCTCTCGGGGATTGGACCGGAGGCTTCGCGGCGTACGTCTGCGACGGGGTCCTTACCGTCACGGTGGCGACGCCGGGCGGGGAGATCCTGCTCGCCGCTGATCGGAAACTCACCAGTGGACGGCATCAGCTCGGATGTGTTCTCAGTCCGGTGTCCGAAGGCGGTGCGCGCGTGGAGATTTTTATCGACGGCAACATTGTCGGGGCCGGGCACAGCGATCACTCACTACCTCATGCCTGGCAACACGGCGGCACATCGATGACGCTCGGGTACGACCGCGGCCTCCCCGTCAGCAACAACTACCGTCCACCGTTCGCGTGGAACGGCGTGCTGCACCAGGTTCGGATCGAAGCCGGTACCCAGATTGTTCCGGAAAAGGATGTCATCAGAATCGCGCTCCAGGTCGAGTAGCGAGACACCGCTCTATCTGCCGGGACACGACATCCCGGCAGGTAGACTCGCGCGCATGGAAGTCCAGCAACTCCGCTGTATCGTCGCCGTTGCCGACTACGCCCATTTCACCCGCGCCGCACAGTCTTTGCATCTCACGCAACCGGCGCTGTCCAACGCCATCGCAAAGCTCGAGAAGGAACTAGAGCTCAAGATTTTCGATCGAACCCCGCGTGGGGCAGAAGTGACAATGGTCGGTGCCCGAGTTGTCGATTCTGCCCGGCGGGTGTTGCATAGTCTCGGCGAATTGAATTCCGTCGTCGACAGCATCAAAGGCGTCACGACGGGTGCATTACGGATCGCCACACGTCGGACGTTCATGCGCATGACCACCGAGTTGGTGCGCCGCTTTCACGAGAAGTACCCGTTGGTCTCCATCGACCTCACGGATCCGACAACCGACGAGGAGGTCTTCGACGCTGTCGATCAAGGCAAGTGCGACGTGGGGTTCTGCCGGATCGGCGGACGTTTACCAGGGCTCGACTTCCAGGTCTTGTACGAGAGCGAACTGGTGGTGCTGAGCGCCGCTGCTGCCGACGACGGTCCGTCGAGAGTTCTCAGTTGGCCCGACGTCGCCGAGTTGGAGTTGATCGCACCGTCTGCAGGAAGCCCCATGCGGGTCGGATTGGAGCGCATCTTCATCGAACAGTCATTGCAGATGCAGGTCTGCATCGAGAGCGAGAATTTCGAGTCACGCGTGGACATGACACGAATGGGTTTAGGTTCCACGATTGCAGACCGCGTGTCGGTACTCGGCTTGCCAGGGTTTCGAATCGACTCGATCAATCCCCCGATTCCCACTAAGATCGGCGTCATCAACCGAAGTCACTCGATTCCCCCGACCGTGCACGCATTCAAAACCCTTGCGCGAGAATATTTCACGGACAACTATCCGCAAGTAGCGCAATTCGAGCTCGGTGCACGGCCGGCGTGACATCAAATCCGAGCAGGAATGTCCCCGTGCTCACCGAGCAGAGGCGGCGGACCGTACTCGGGTTCGTAACCAGCGACGCGGATCGGACTTCCGATCAGACGGTAGTCCCCGGCGGTCACTATCGCCTCCGGAATGGCATTCAGCGCATCCGGTAGTGAACGCACCGCAGACGCGGGAACTCCCAACGGGCGCAGGCGAGATTCCCAGTTGGCGGCGGTGTCCGTTGCCAGCACCTTGGTGACGACGCCTAGCACCTCGTCTCTACGCTCAGCCCTCTCTGCCATCGTCTCGAAACCCTCGATTCCGGCCTCACGGGCAAACGAGCGCCAGAAACCGTCGTGCGTGATGAACAGCGCGAGATGTCCGTCTTCCGTCGGAAATAGCTGAGCGGGAACATAGTACGAATGTGCCCCTGAAGGGAGTCGACGCGGCTCCACACCGTCGTTGAGGTAGGACGACGCTCGATAGTTGAGCTGCGAGAGCATGACGTCTTGCAACGAGACCTCGACCTGTCCGCCGGTTCCCGAGACGATCTGCGCCAGAAGGCCAAGCGCCGCAGTAAGTCCGGAGGAATTGTCTGCCGACGAGTATCCGGGAAGCGTCGGCGGACCGGACGGGTCCCCGGTCAGCGAAGCTACGCCGGTTGCGGCCTGGATGACGTAGTCGAACGCAGGATCGTCACCAGCGGCCAACCCGAATCCGGTAAGTGCAACGCACACGATCTGTTCGTTCCATTTACGCAGAGCCTCGTAGGTCAACCCGTACCGGTGGATGGCCGACGGTTTCAGGTTTGCCAGCAGCGCATCGGATTCCTCCACCAATTCGCCGAGACGCGCCTGCCCGGCCTCTGTCGTGAGGTCGATGCAGATACTCCGCTTGCCGCGATTGAGGCTGGCGAAGTAGGAATCGCTGACCTGCCGCGAAATATCTCCGCTCGGCGGTTCGATCTTGATGACGTCCGCGCCGAGATCAGCCAGCATCATGGTGGCGTACGGTCCGGCGAGCATGTGCCCGATCTCGAGGATCCGGATGCCCGCCAGCGGCCCCGAGGTCACCGGAACTCCGCTGCGATCTGTGCGATCACTTCACGCGTCCGATACTTGGAGGCGATCAACTCGTCCCGGTTGTCACCGATGGGGAGTAGTCGCATCGAAAGATCGGTGACCCCGGCCGCCTCGTAGCTGCGGAATCCCTCGAGTATTGCATTCTCGTCACCCACAACGCACAGATCACCAATGTCCTTGGCGCCACCCTTTTCCAAGAGTTTCTGATAGTTCGGCGACACCTCGGCTTCACCGAGTATCCGGTTGGCGCGCTCACGCGCTTTGTCGACCTCGGACGGACTGCACAGACAGACCGGGATGCCGGCAATGATGCGCGGATCGGGACGCCCGGCGTCGGCTGCGGCCTTGCTGATTCGCGGAACGACGTGATCTTCGATCGCGCGCTGGTCTGCCATCCACAGGATAGTTCCGTCGGCGCGCTCGCCGGCGATCTTCAGCATGACGGGTCCGAGAGCGGCGACCAGAACAGGCATCGGAGATACCGGACCGATCTCGAGCGGATTGTGCACGGTGAACGTCGAGTTCTCCACGTCAACCGGGCCGGGGCCGTTGAGGGCGGCGGCAAGGACCTCGAGATAGTCGCGAGTGAGCCCGGCAGGCTTGTCATAAGGCAAGCCGAGCATGTCCTCGATAATCCAGTGATGCGACGGCCCGACACCGAGCGCCAACCGTCCGTCGGTTGCCGCGTGAGCCGAGAGCGCTTGCCGCGCCAGAGCAATCGGATGTTGTGCCTGGAGCGGAACCACGGCCGTGCCGATTTCGATTCTCGACGTCCGCGTGCCCATCAGCGACACAGCCGTCAAAGCGTCGAAGTCGCTGGGAACTTGCGGCACCCAGACACTGTCGAGGCCGGCGGCCTCTGCCCACTCCACGTCCGCCATCATGCGGGCGACCTTCTTCGCGGAGTCGCCCCGCTCGGGGCCGATCATCACTCCGATGCGCACGGTTCCTCCAGGTTTGCTGTTGCCGATGTGTCAGTCAATGCGCGTACTCCGCTGACCAACTCTTCCAGTGAAGCGCCGGTGGGAAACACTGCCGACGCACCGGCCTCGAGCAGGCGCGGCACGTCTGACTGCGGAATTGTGCCGCCTACAACAACTTTGATATCCCCGGCGTCGGCCGCCCGAAGAGCCTCGACGGTTCGGGTTGTGAGTGCGACGTGAGCACCGGAGAGAATACTGAGTCCGACAACAGCCACGTCTTCTTGTAGTGCAATGGTGACGATGTCTTCGACCGTCCGCCTGATTCCGGTGTAGATGACCTCGAATCCGGCGTCGCGCAATGCTCGCGCGACGATCTTGGCACCACGGTCATGGCCGTCGAGGCCTGGCTTTGCAACAAGAACGCGGGCGCTCATCAGAACACCACCGGCTGCTGGAATTCGCCCCATACTGCCTTGAGGGACGAAACCATCTCGCCGACTGTGCAGTACGCGTTGGCGCAGTCGATCAACTTGTGCATCAGATTGTCCGTTCCTTCCGCTGCTCGGGACAGTGCCGTCAGTGACCTCGCCACCTCGTCAGGATCACGGTCCGCTTTGACCCTCGCGAGCCGTTTCAGTTGCAGCTCACGCCCTTCGGCGTTGAGCTCGTAAGTCGAAATCTCCGGCGCGGGCTCCTCGGAGACAAAACGGTTGACACCGACGACCGGCTTTACCCCCGATTCGACGTCCTTGTGGAGTTGGTAGGCCTCATCGGCGATCAGACCCTGCAGGTAACCGTCCTCGATCGCTCGAACCATGCCGCCGTGCGCTTCGAGATCCGCCATGATCTCGATGAGTCGCTCTTCCGTTGCGTCCGTGAGAGCTTCGACGAAGTAGGACCCGCCGAGCGGGTCGGCCACCCGCGTCACGCCGGTCTCGTACGCAAGGATCTGCTGGGTGCGCAGGGCCAGCGTCGCGGACTCCTCACTGGGAAGAGCAAAGGGCTCGTCCCAGGCCGCTGTGAACATGGACTGGACGCCGCCGAGTACCGACGCCATGGACTCGTACGCCACACGCACGAGGTTGTTCTGCGCCTGAGGCGCATACAGCGACGCGCCACCGGCCACACAACCGAAGCGGAACATCGACGCCTTGTCGGTAGTGGCTCCGTAACGCTCCCGGACGATGGTGGCCCAACGACGTCGTCCGGCACGGTATTTGGCGATCTCCTCGAAGAAGTCACCGTGCGTGTAGAAGAAGAACGAAATCTGCGGCGCGAACTCGTCGATGGTCATGCGCCCACGCTCGACCACCGTGTCGCAGTAGGTGACCCCGTCCGCGAGGGTGAAGGCCATCTCCTGGACGGCGGTGGCACCGGCATCACGGAAATGAGCGCCGGCCACCGAGATTGCATTGAACCTGGGCACCTCGGCTGCGCAGAACTCGATGGTGTCGGCGATCAACCGCAGCGACGGCTCCGGCGGCCAGATCCACGTGCCCCGGGAGGCGTATTCCTTGAGGATGTCGTTCTGGATTGTCCCGGTGAGCTTCTCACGCGGGACTCCCTTACGTTCAGCGGCAGCCACGTAGAACGCCAGCAGAATCGCGGCCGTTCCATTGATCGTGAAGCTGGTGCTGATCTTGTCGAGCGGGATGTCCTCGAACAGCACCTCCGCATCGGCAAGGGTATCGACTGCAACACCGACGCGTCCGACTTCTTCGGTGACCTCAGGGTCATCGGAGTCGTAGCCGCATTGGGTGGGGAGGTCCAGGGCAACCGAAAGCCCGGTTCCACCTTGCGCAAGGAGATATCGGTAGCGAGCGTTGGACTCTTCCGCGGTGCCGAAGCCGGAGTACTGCCGAAAAGTCCACAAGCGCCCTCGATATCCCGAGGAGAAGTTGCCGCGGGTGAAGGGGTACGCGCCCGGTGCGGGCGGATCGACAGTCCTGTCCTCCGGTCCGTAGACCGGAGCGAGAGGGATGCCGGACGAGGTTTCCGTGAAGTCGTTCATCGTTGAATACGGTACTTGCAAAAAATGAGAATGCCAATACCATTCCAGAGAACGAGAACTTAGGAGAACGATGCCCAGCCAGAACGCACTCACCGATCGCACCTTGGTCATTTCCGGCGGAAGCCGTGGAATCGGCCTTGCCATCGCCACCGCAGCAGCCAAGTACGGAGCGAACGTCGTTCTGCTCGCCAAGACCGGCGAACCACACCCGAGACTTCAGGGAACCGTGCACACCGCAGTCGAAGGCATCCGAGCCGCCGGCGGAAAGGCCGTCGCCGTCGTCGGCGACGTCCGGAAAGAGGAGGATGCCCGGCGCGCAGTTGCCGTCGCGGTCGAGAATTTCGGTGGCGTCGACATCTGCGTCAACAATGCGAGTGCAATAGCTCTCGAAAGCACGGAAAACCTGCCGGCAAAGAAGTACGACCTCATGCAGGAGATCAATTCGCGAGGCACGTTCCTGCTCACACAGGCCGCCCTGCCACACCTGCGCAAGTCGGAAAACGCGCACATCCTCACCATCGCACCACCGGTGAACATGAACCCGTACTGGCTCGGCGCACACCCCGCGTACACGCTCTCGAAGTACGGAATGAGCCTGCTCACCCTGGGCTTTGCGGCAGAATTTGCCGACGCCGGCATCGCCGCGAATTGCCTGTGGCCACAGACGTACATCGCTACGGCAGCGGTCGCCAACATGGCCGACGGCGACAGCCTGCTGTCCTCGTCACGTAGCCCGGAAATCATGGCCGACGCGGCTGTCGAGATCTTCTCCCAGCCGTCTACCAAGACCACCGGAAACTGCTTCATCGACGCCGACGTCCTGATCGAGTCGGGAATCACGGACCTCTCGGTCTACGGCGGCGGCGACAATCCGCAACTCGATCTGTTCCTGGACTGATTCGAACACACCACAGCGGGTGTATGTGATGACAGGTAACATACACTCGTTGTGGCCGAAGCACGGCTGCCGACGTCGAGGGGACAGCTGTGTTGGATACGAGGCGTTTGATCACAACTGCACGTAACGCATGGGGCCTGTCCTTCGGCGACGGCGTCGAAAGGCGCCGACGCACCCCGTCCACACTGATCTCCGAAGGTCCGCACCGCGATCTGTACCGCTTCGGGGAAATCCAGGGACGACCCGTACTCCTTGTACCCCCACTGGCCGTCCCAGCGTATTGCTACGACCTCCGGCCAGGACAGAGTCTCGCCTCTCACCTCGTTCGAGGTGGGCATACGCCGTACGCGCTCGATTACGGCACCATGCGCTATGCAGATCGGCACCTGGGATTTGAATCCTGGATCGACGGCATCATCCCCGACGCCATACGTGCAGTCTCCGAATTACACGACGGCGCAGATGTTTCCGTCATCGGCTGGAGCCTGGGCGGCACCATGACGCTGTTGACCGCGTCGGCTCACTCCGACCTGCCGATAGCGTCGATCACCGCGATCGGCACCCCGGTCGACTACACCAAAATCCCCACGATCAGCCCACTTCGGCTGATCGGTGGATACACCGGCGATCGCCCACTCACGACGGCCACCGATCTGATCGGAGGGCTTCCCGCGCCCCTGGTTCAGGCGAGTTACCGCGTGACCGCGCCGCAACGGGAACTACTCAAACCGTGGTTCATCGCCAAGAACCTGCACAACACCGAGACCCTTGCCCGCATGGAGTCGATCGACACCTTCATGGCGGACATGCCCGGCTACCCGGGGCGGGCATTCCGACAGATCTGTCGGCAGCTCATCCTGGGAAACGGGTTGTACGAGAACACCATCGTTCTGGGTGGCCGGAGCATCGACCTGACCGATCTGAACGTGCCGGTACTCGCGATCGGTGGAACATCCGATGTCATCGCACCCGCCGCCTCGGTGGCGGCAATCCGGTCGGTCCTCACCGGATCACCGTCCGTCCGATTCGAGGAGGTTCCCGGAAGCCACCTCGGCATTGTGGCCGGCCCGACGTCAGAGAGCTCCACCTGGGCGCACATCGACCGCTTCTTGGAAGACGTTACCCAGCAAATGGTTACAGCTCTCTAGATAGACATTCACTTCGCCATGTCGAGCCAACCCACAAAGCCGGACGGGTCGTGGCGCCCCATGACGGCGTGTTCGAACATGCCCCATCCCTTGGACCCGTTGCAGGTTGCCCGCGCGATGTGGTCGATCGTTCCGTAGGGAAGCTTCGCGACGATCGCCGGATCGGTGAGGTCGTACACCGACGACGAACTCCAGTTACGTCCGCGCCATTCTCCATGTGTCCAGTCGCTGTCGCCGCCGTAGCCGGCACCGACGTTGAGAGCAACAAATCCGATGGTCTCGACGTCGACGACCAGAGCCTCGCCGGCCGGCGTGGTCAGGTGAATACGCGCGGTCTCGGGATGCCTGGTTCCCGAACGGTACGTGATTTCGGTACGCGGCCAACCCAATTGCTCGACTCGTCCGTCCGGAAAGGTCCGCGTTGCGTGGCTCAGAGTGCGGTAGCCGTCCGGGCTTTCCTGCACGATGATCATCAGCGCAAAATCATCGAAGCGAAGCGGCACATACGTCCACCAATGACCACCGGGAGGCTCGTCACCCATTCGTCCGGCAGGATCCGGCTCTCCGACGGGCCTGATCCCCCATGAGCGGTCACGACTTCCCGTCCACACTGCCGGATCGACCGCAATATCGGTGCCGCGCACGCTCATCGTGCCGGACCAACTTCCAACCTGCGCAAAGCGGGTGGCGTCGAGGATCGCTCGCGGACCCGACATCAGGGTGTGATGTTCCTCGAGAACAGAATCGAAGGCACCCTCCCACGTCATGTCGAAGGAAAGGTCCTCGTGCTCGCAGACAAGCCGCAAGGTCTGCAGCGGCTTGATCACCTCGACCCGGTACCCACCCACTTCGGTCTTGGTCGACGCACCGTCGTGCGCATCCGAGAATCGCACTGCCACTTGCGTATCACCGGTCCGGACGGTGGCAAATGCATCGACGACGCCTAGGTTGGGGTACACCCCGAGCCCGGTCACGAGGAAGACGTCCCCGGTGCGGTCGTGGGCGTTGAAGTAGCAGCGGTCGTAGAAATTACGGTCCGTGCTGGCAACGCGCGCCATGGACAGAGGCGCCTGGTGCACCGGGTATTCGTCCAGATCGATCGGCTTCATTTCTTGTCCCATTCGTAGGTTCCATCGATGAGGTCGGCAAGCATGCGGTGATGCAATACGTATTCGTCGGGATTTTCCGGAGCCTCTATCTCCCCGAAGTGGATTCGACGTCGGGCGATCTGCGACATGACGATTCCGTGCCGCAGCGCCGCGTACACCAGATAGAAGTCGAGGTCACGCACTACCGCACCCGTCGCCTGCTCGTATTCCGCGACTACGTCTTCGCGTCGGAACATCTTCGGTAGTCCGGGCATGGAGAACTGCTCCGCCAGGTCCTGGAACTGACGGTGGAAGAATATGAACCAACCGAGATCAACTTCGCGCGGCGCCCCGGCTGCCGATTCCCAGTCGAGGACCGCGGCCGGAGTGGTTCCTTGAAACATGATGTTGCCAACCCGTGAGTCACCCCAGCACAACACATCTGCACTCGGTTCTTTCGGCCAGTGGGCTTCGAGCCATTCGAAAGCAGCTTCCAACAACGGGATTCGTAGTCCGTCGTCGCGGCGGGTCCATTCGTAGTATGCGCGCTCACCCTCGAAGTGTCGGCGCAAGCCTGACATGCCACTCAGAAAGGGCAGTTCTGCGTCAATGCCGTGAATCCGCGCCAGAATATCGATGCTGCTCGACTGAATGCGCGCTTGGTCTGCACTGCTCGATTCCAGAAGCCATCCACCAAACACGTAGGGCGGGTTGTCCACCGGGACTGCGCCGGTCACTCGGTCCATGACGAGAAACGGGGTACCGAGGGCGTCCGACGAGGTCTCGACCCAGCGAACGTGCGGGACGGGCACGTCACTTCGCTCGCGTACCGCGGTCAGGACGTCGAACTGATATCGGAGGTCGTACGTGGGGAAGACAGGAAACGCCGAGACCTCCGGTGCCAGACGCGCCACCAACTGTGCCGTCTGCGGGGCGCCCTTCTCGGTCCAGTCCAGATCGAACAGCACTGAGACACTGGACATTCCCGAATGGGCCGGCCTGCTCACGTTGTACACACGCACATCGGTTGCAGCGCCGAGCGTTCCGACAAGCCACTTTTCGAGTTGCGCGGAGACAACCTCGAGGTCGGTCTCCGTTGTGGTGATCGACGCTTCCACGTCGTCCGGCATGCTCGTTGTCACTTCAGGGAGCCTTCCTTCACTCGATTCACATTCGCGCCGCATCTTCGGCTTCGAGAAATCGCCGGCAGCGTCAAAAGTTCCATGCTTGGGCTAAACTTTCTGTACTGCAGGCCAAATATAGACTTGGGTTTAATTTTGTGGAAGGTTTTCGGGAGAATTGATGACCGACGAACAGCTGCCGCTCTCACGCCGCGAGCGCAACAAGTACGAGACACGCCGGCGACTCCTGAGCGCAGCCCGCACATTGTTTGCCGAAAGAGGTGTTTCGGGTACGACCATCGACGACCTCGCCGAGGCAGCCGACGTCTCGCGCGCGACGTTCTTCAATTACTTCCCCAGCAAAGATGCGGTGGTCTCGGCGCTCCACGACGGCCACATGCAGAAGCTGGGCGTTCTGATCGACGGACTACTCGAGCGCAAGATGACAACAAACGAACGGATTCGCCTCGTCCTGGAAGACGTCACCGACGCAACGCACAGATTCAGGGAGTACCTCCGCGCCGGTGAACTCGAACGAGACCCGGCACGCGAACAGATCAGTCCTGAACGCACCGAACAGTTCCACGATCAAATCCGTCGACTACTCGATCGCGGAATCGTCGACGGCGAAGTGCGCACGGACTACTCGGCCCATTTTCTCGCTCAGACCGTTGCTGCTGTGTACATCTCATCGGTTCAGTACTCCCGGTCACCAGGAGCCCAAGACGCCGACAACAGCAGAGACACCGACAGCTTCGACGATGCTCTTCGATTTATCTCCGAGGCACTCGAGCCGCGAGACGTTATCTCGTGATCCCGGCGGCGACGGCACTCTTGTGCCAGTCGGGGAATTCGCTCAACAACCGTGAATAGAGCTCGGAGTCGGAAACGGAATCGATGTCGTCGAGTGCAAAGAACCCGGCGTTGTCGACCACTCGTCCGTCCATGTCGTCGAGCTTCTCGAGCACTCCGTACTTGGCTTTGCCGATCCCGATGAACTGCCAGAACGCCGGTAGCGCCGACGCGTCCCGCATCAGCGCGGCAATTTCCCGACGCTCGGTGAATCCGCCGTCAGTGAAGAAGAGGACAAGCGTGGGCGCCGTACCGGAGCGCAAGCCGGAGACGATTTCCGTCATGATCGGAATTTCACGGTTGGACGCACCGATCGCGTCGTAGTCGAATCCGCCGTGCGATCCGCGCAGGTGCAGGTATTCCTCCGACCAGGATTCGGCGTCGTGCACCGATATCTCCGGAAGTTTGTGGAAGCCAACCGCATACAGGTACGGCTCGAGCTTGCCGTCGTCATCGAGCTGGATCGCGACGGGAACCATTCGCTCGACGACGCGGTGCACCACCTTCGACCTGTACTGCTTGCTCATGCTTCCGGTTTTGTCGATTACCAGGATCACGCGGGCTCGGATGCCGTTGCCTCCCTTGGTCAACAGCACCTTCGCGACTTCACGCTTACGGAGGTCGAGCTTCTCACGCTTGACCATCGACAGCTTGGCTTCATCGGGAACGCTGCGAATACCGTCCGTCGAAGCTTCTGCCGTCTCCTCGTCGACCGAAACCCCGAAAGTCGTTACCAGATCGGCCAATCCCCCGTCCCACCCGGCTGAGACGTTGCGGATCTTCCACGTCTCACCGCGGCGGTAGATCTCGACGAGCACAGCGGCCCGCTCAGTGGTCAGCCCCAGCGCAGGGGCAGCAATACGTTCACCGCCTGCCCGATCAACCCCTGCCAGGTCAACCATGGCCCCCAACTCGGGCACGTCGGACAGAGCACCGGCCACATTGGCGTCGAGCGCGACCGCAACGCTGAGCATCACGATGTCGGCCGGCACGACGGCAGTATCGATCTCGACCACTCCTCCGGCACTCAGCCGTACGGCACCTTCCGGCGAACTCGGCTGGTTGAAGAAAATGAAATCCGCGTCGCTGCGAACCTTGTTGTTGCCGTCGAGTTGGAAAACCAGCAGGTCGACGCTGCCAGGGGCGGCACCCGTCACCGCCACTCTCAGCGTGTGTCCGTCGACCGTCGTGTTCGCTCCGCGTACCAACTCCATGCGGGAACACTATCGAGATCCGGACCTCTCAGAGCGTTCGGGAATAGATTCCATCCTCCCGGCGTAATAGTTGAGTAAGCAATACTTGCGTAAGCAAATAAATCGAGGAGCGAGTGCGATGGACCAGGACAACCGGACGCGTAGCCGGGTGTGGCGCAATCTTGTCGTCGCGCACAGCGTCATCCTCGGAAAAATGGAGGCTGACCTGCGCGCAAGCACCGGGCTCACACTCGGTCAGTACGACGTGCTGCTGCGACTGCACGAAGCCCCCGGCAATGCGCTGCGCATGGGCGACCTCGCCCAGCAAGTCCTGGTGACCACCAGTGGCGTCACCCGAGTCGCAGATCGACTGGTCACCGCCGGACTGGTGGAGCGAGTGCGCCCCGACGCCGACCGACGGGTCGTCACGGTCTCGATGACGCCAGCAGGCAAGGAAACTCTGCAAGCTGCCTCTGCCATCCATTCGCGCGGAATAGCGGAGTACTTCGCCGACCTCGTCGAACCGGAGGAACTTCCGGTCCTCGACCGCTTCTTCAGTCGCCTCGCGGCTCACCACACCACACCCACTGACACCTGTGATGTCGGCGGCACACACCTCCCCATCACCCCCACAACACGATAGAGAGAATCACCATGGCATTCGAACTCGGTATCTACCATTTCGGCGAACTCACGCCCGACCCCGAAACCGGCAAAACGATGAACCCCGGTGTCCACCTTCGACATTTGGTGGAGCAGGCAACCGTTGCCGACCAGGTCGGGTTGGACGTCTTCGGCGTCGGCGAGCATCATCGGACGGACTTCGCGGTCTCGTCACCGGCTGTGGTGCTGGCCGCGATGGCGCAGGCAACCGACTCCATCAAACTCTCCAGCGCTGTTACCGTACTCAGCTCGGACGATCCGGTTCGCGTCTTCCAGCAGTTCTCGACGCTCGACCTTCTGTCCGAGGGACGAGCGGAGATCATCGCCGGACGCGGGTCGTATACCGAATCGTTCCCACTGTTCGGATACGACTTGTCCCAGTACAACGAGCTTTTTGCCGAAAAACTCGATCTGCTCCTGAAACTGCGGGACGAAAATCCGATCAATTGGGAGGGACACCTCCGTCCCAGCCTGGTCGACGGTGACGTAACACCGCGGCCGGATCGTCAGATCCCGGTGTGGATCGCTGTCGGCGGAACCCCGGCATCGGTAGTTCGGGCAGCCAAGCTGGGACTTCCCCTGTCGCTGGCCATTATCGGCGGTAGTTACCAGCAGTTCGAACCCTTCGTCGACCTGTACCGCCGGGCTGCAGTGGAGTTCGGCCATGACCCGAAAAATCTGAAGGTTTCGATTGCGTCGCCAGGCTTCGTCGATACGTCGAAGCAGGCCGCTCTCGATACGTCGTACCCGTATTTCCAAGCCGGTTGGATGCAGAACCACCACCAGCGTGGAAACGGAGTTCCCATGCCGCGCAGGGCATACGAAGCGCAGGCGACGACGGCCGGAGCCTTCTTCCTCGGCGGTCCGCAAGAGATCATCGACAAGACGATGGCGCAGTACGAACTGTTCCACCACGACCGAATCATGATCCAGATGGGATTCGGCAACGTTCCCCAGAAGGACATGCTCCGCGCCATCGAGATCCTGGGCACCGAAGTCGCTCCCGTCGTCCGCAAGGAAATCGAATCCCTGACATCATCGGAGAAGTAGGACCACTCATGACAACACCCCTGAAAGTTGTTGCAGTTGTAGGAAGTCTGTCCAGACCGTCGAAAACCCGGGCGCTGGTCGACCTCGTCATCGAGACGATGGGAGACGTCGAGCAGGTCGACGCCCGCGTGATCGAGATCGTGGATCTGGTTCCCGGCTTGGCCGGCGCACTCGATCGTGACCACGTGGACGCAGCCACCGCCGACGCTCTGAAGGCGGTCGAGACCGCAGACATCGTGATTGCGGCGTCGCCCGTGTTCCGCGGTTCGTACACCGGAATGTTCAAGCACTTCTTCGATCTCGTCGATCAATATGCTCTCGCGAACACGCCTGTCATTCTCGCGGCAACCGGTGGAAGTGATCGGCATGCGCTGGTTCTCGATCAGGCACTACGGCCACTATTCGCGTTCTTCCAAGCGTGGACGGCTCCTGTCGGCATCTATCTCAGCGCCGGCGATTTCGACGGGACAACCATCCTCAATCCCGAGGTGTTCGAACGTATCGACATGGCCGTAAAGGACGTTCTTCCGGTAGCCGGGTTGCTCGCGAATCGCACACCGGTTTCCGCCTAGTTGGGTTACTCCGGTGATTCTGGAGTCGAATCGCAGTAGCGTCGAGGGGAACCCTCATGTCAGGAGCCCATCATGACAAGTTCGGAACAACCCCCTCGGTCGCACCCCACCCCAGCGCAACCGACCTCTGCGCAACCGACCTCTGCAGCCTTCCCGCGGAACCCTGACCGCCCACCCGTCAATGCCGGGTGGGCAGTGGTGTCCTTGCTCTTCTTCTGGCCGCTGGCCTTCTCTGCCTTCAACCACGCGTTCAACGTGTATCCGTTGTGGGCGGACGGCGACGCGGACGGTTCACGCTACGCATCGGACCGGGTAAAGAGGCTTGGACAGATATCCCTGGTAATAGCGGGAGGGCTGCTCTTGATCTTCTGCATCCTGTACGCGATCGCGGCAATAGTGTGGTTCGCGCAAACCGGCGACAGCGATTTTCACCGCCGTATGCGCTAGCGCATAACTCGCTGCGTGAACTCGACAGTCTGATCCATCGATGCAATCACGGACTGGCTGTGGGGGACTCCCTGGATTTCTTGATACTCGAATTGTGTACCTCTGGCACGCAGATCGACGAGTTGCGCCCAGGTGAACGGAATGGGCAGGGTTGTGTCGGCGGTGGACTGAACGATGCGCAACGGCCGGTCATAACCGTCGACGGGAACCTTAAGCATTTCGCGCATCAGTTCGTAAATGTGTGGCGTCCACAGTGATTGAGAAAAGAGAGAGCCCAAGGGAACCCTCTCGCTTGCAACGGTCCTACCGATGTCGACCGCACACTGCGTCGCGGCCTTCTCCATCCATGAGATTCCGAGCGGCGAAAGATACTGGCGAACATTCTCTTCCGGACGCTGATCATCGATCCCGCCGAGAAGGTAGAGGACGTAAACCACGAGGCCGGGAATGCCCAACTCCGGGAATAACGGGCCCCCGAGCGGGAACAGCCCCTCCAGGTGAGTGGGACCGGCAACAACTACGGTGCCCCGGAAATCCAATTCCGGTGCGCGGGAACTTGCTTCATGGCCGGCGAAGTACGCAGCATGCCCACCTTCCGAAAGACCCGCCACCATCCAGCGTTCGTCCAGCACGTCGCCGTACACCTCATGGGCAGCACGAACGATGTCGATTGCGTTGGCACCCGCGGCAGGGCCGTCGAGGTAGGCCAGAGCGCCCTCGGTCCCCAGCCCCGAATAGTCCGTCGCCACAACGGCGTAGCCCTCCGCCAACCATCGCTCGATAGGGCGTCGTTCGGTCTCGTAGAAGCCTGCCACCGAGGGCGCGCATCGGTCAGCGCTGCCCACTGTTCCATGCGCGTACGAAATCACCGGCCACCCCCCGGTCGGCGGCGTCCCCTCAGGCAGGAATATCGAACCCGACGAGATCCCTTGCCGATCGGCCGTCCGGAGAGTTCGGTAGACGATCTGTTCGGAAATGGCGGCCCCAACCGGTAGCGTCGCCGCGGCGAGTGGCATATGAGAGACAACCGATCCCGCGAGCGGTTCTTCTGCGCGCGCCACTGTCGCAGTCAGTGACAGCGCTGTACACACAACCACCAGTGCCGCGCCGACCCTACTCGAACAGCCCATGTTTTCTTTCTCCATAACCATGCCCATGACGTGTACTCGGACATCCATCATCTGCCATAACAGCCGTGAATTGTGGAGCTTCGCGGCGCGAGGTTCCGATTTCGATCGCCGGCGCATCGGTCAGTAAGCTGGGTTTCGACCACCTTTTCACCGGGACGGCGCACTCGATACGGAGTTGGAAGATGAGCACCGAACACCTCGACGTACTGATCGTCGGTGCAGGCCTGTCGGGCATCGGTGCTGCATATCGCCTTCAAACCGAGCTTCCCGGAAAGTCGTACGCGATTCTCGAGGCCCGTTCGAACAGCGGCGGAACCTGGGATCTGTTCAAGTATCCCGGCATTCGCTCCGACTCCGACATGTTCACGCTGGGGTATCCGTTCCGCCCGTGGACTGACGCCAAGGCAATCGCCGACGGCCCGTCGATTCTGCAGTACGTCCGGGACACCGCCAGTGAGAACGGTATCGATCACAAGATTCGATACAACCGGAAAGTGACTGCGGCGTCCTGGTCGTCGGACAATTCGGTCTGGACTCTCACTGTCATGTCCGAGGATCAGGAATACACACTCACCTGCAATTTTCTCTATCTCTGCAGCGGCTACTACAGCTACGACGCCGGATACACACCCGATTTCCCGGGCTTGGAGACGTTTGGCGGAACCGTCGTGCATCCGCAGTTCTGGCCGGAGGATCTCGATTACACCGGCAAGAAAGTGGTGGTGATCGGAAGTGGCGCTACCGCAGTAACTTTGGTTCCTACGATGTCCAAGAGCGCCGAGCACGTCACGATGCTGCAACGGTCACCGTCGTACATTCTCACACTGGGGTCGAAAGACAAGATCGCGGATTCCTTCCGCAAGTACCTACCGAGCAAGGTGGCACACAGTGCGGCCCGATGGAAGAGCGTCCTGGTCAATCTCGGCTTCTACCAACTGTGCCGTCGCAGCCCGGCACGCGCAAAGAAGCTGCTGAGCATAGCCGCCAAACGGCAACTCCCCCATGATGTTCCGATCGATCCGCACTTCACGCCCGCCTACGACCCGTGGGATCAGCGACTGTGCGTCGTACCCGACGGTGATCTGTTCAAGGCGCTGAAATCCGGCAAGGCCTCCATCGAAACCGATCGCATCGACACGTTCACCAAGTCCGGGATTCGCTTGACGTCCGGCACCGAACTCGATGCGGACATCGTTGTCACAGCAACAGGATTGAAGATGGAAGCCTGCGGCGGAATGTCCCTCGACGTGGACGGTGAGCCAGTACCCCTTGGCGATCGATACGTCTACAAAGGGATGATGATCAGCGAAGTTCCGAATCTCGCGATGTGCGTCGGGTACACCAACGCGTCATGGACGCTACGCGCAGACCTGACGTCGATGTATGTGTGCCGACTACTCACCGAGATGGACAAGCGCGGATACTCGACCTGCGTTCCACAGGTAACCGAAGACATGGATCAACGTCCCATTCTCGATCTCGAATCGGGATACGTGATGCGTGCCGTCGAACAATTTCCGAAGCAGGGATCCAAGTCGCCCTGGAACATGCGTCAGATTTACATCCTGGATCGCTTCCACTCGACATTCGGCAGCGTCAACGACCACATGTCGTTCTCGAAGAACAACTCGCGCGCAAGCAGGTAGAGCAGTCGAGCAAGTCCCACCACCACACCGATGAGAAAGCACATCGCAGAACCTGCGACAACAGCGCACAGCGCGCCGAAAACGATGATGGTCAACGCCTCCACGCATCGACCGGCGGATTCCGACCCGAGCACATGTAGCTCGTCCCCCGCTTCGTCCATGCACTCATCCTCTCCCTACCGTCCAGACGGTTTGTAGGGACTTTGGTCGCAAGTTGGATGAAAGAGACCAATCGTTGCAGGTCAAACGTTCAGTTGACGCTCCGGCGGATTCCGCCACGACACCGCTGCGTAGTGTGTTCGCAGAATTCGACAACGGGGGGCAACACAGATGAAGGTCGTAGTTTTCGGGGCAACAGGAATGGTGGGCAACAGCGTTCTGCGCGAGTGCCTGACGGATTCGCGAATCGACACGGTAGTGACCGTCGGCCGCAATCCGATCACGATCGGCGACGCAAAAATAGTCGACATCGTTCATCGCGATCTGCTTGATCTCACGAGCATCGAGGGAGACCTCACCGGCGCCGATGCGTGCTTCTTCTGCCTCGGCGCCTCGTCCGCCGGAATGAACGAAACCGACTACACCCGCATCACCCGTGACCTCACGCTCGCTGCCGCGACGACACTCGCGCGGCTGAATCCGCAAATGGTGTTCGTCTACGTTTCCGGTGAGAGTGCCGACTCCACCGAGACAAGCACCACCATGTGGAAGCGAGTACGTGGCGCGACCGAGAACGCACTGCTGGCACTACCTCTGACCGTCTACATCTTCCGGCCGGGGTTTATCCGCCCCCGCCCCGGATCGCCGTCGAAGACATGGTGGTACAAGGCGTTCTATCAAGTTTCAGCGGGACTGTACCCACTGTTGCGGATTGTGCTGCCAGGAAGCGTGACAACAAGTGAGAACATCGGCACGGCCATGATCACCCTCGCCTCGAACGCCCCTGATCTGCCCGATCGGGTCCTGCGCAGCAACAAGATCAACGAACTCGCGCAGCTCTGACTCTCCTACCTCGGTAGACGCGGCCTCGCGCAACCAATTCCACGGCAACAGCTACCGCGCAAGTTTGTGCCAACAGCAACCCAGCCAGCACAAGAATCTGCACGGCTCCGGCCTGCACAGCGGATCCCGTCGCAAGCAGAACGCCGACAAACGCTCCGGGCAGAGTCACGAGGCCGACGGTTCGCGTCTGGTCGACTCCTGGCAGCAAGGCGTCGGCGGCGGCCGTTCTCGCCACCTCCCAGCGGGCGTCGCGCTGCGAAAAACCGAGGCTGAGGGCAGCTTCGACCTCACCGTATCGGGAGTCGATGGCGTCGAGTCCACGTTTAGCGGCCATCGATGTCGCGGTCATAGCGCCGCCCATCACGATCCCGCCGATCGGCACGATCGCAACCCCTTCCAAGGGAACCACCCCTGAAATGAGCATGAGTGGGAGCACAACGGCGATGCCCGCGAGCAGAGCGACACTCAACCAAACGCCGGAGCGGCCGGACTTCGATCTACGCGCAGCCGTGAACGACGCTGCCGCGAACATCCCGATCAGCACGAGTACCGCCGACCACAGGTGAGCGAGAGCAGCAGCCAGGATCAAGGAAATCGCGGCCAATTGGATGGCGCCACGTACCAGCGCACCTGGGACGACACGAACACTGCCGATGCGAGTGAAGCGATAGACGAGCGCCGCCAACACCGCCATCACCAGACAGAGCAGCCCGAGACGGATACCGGAGTCGGCTATCGACATGCTCATGACTCAAGTGTTCCGCACGCGGCGTCTGGTTCGGTCAGAACACCCATCCGCGGAGGGCGACAAAGCGCAGGCCTCCGACGAGTGCGCTGACTCCGATCACGAGCCCAGCTTGTACAACGCCAGTTGCGCCGGGGAACAGGAAACCCAGTGCGCTGATGGCAGCCGAACTGGCGAGCAGTCCGACAAGGGCCAGTCCGCCGCCTTCCCACTGCGCGGTGAACCAGTGGACGCGGTCAGCGGCGTGGAACGTGAGCCGCCGATGAAGTTCGTTGGCAAGAATGGTGCTGAGCACCGCGCCCACGGCGTTGGCGACAAGGACTCCGTCGCCATGCAGGGCCAGGAACGCGGCGAAGTACAGGATATTACTGATGCCGCCGACAAGAGCGAATCGGATGAGCTGGATAAACGCACCGTCACCGGAGAGAGCCCGCAGTGCGCGGCCTGAGAAGCCGATATTCCGCGTACCCATCATCGAGGTCGTTTTACTCCCGACCCAGATGTCAGACGTGCTCATAAAAGGCTTCTCTCGTGAAGTTAATCGGAACCATTCGTTCCGCTTAGCAATATAGCACTAGCGGAATCACTTGTTCCGCTTAGTGTCGTAGACTGTGAGGATGCCGACAAGTCACCCCGATGCACTAGCGGGATCGTCGGACATTTGCGGACAGCCACGTCTGCGCGCCGACGCCCAAGCGAACCTCGAACGCATCCTCTGCTCCGCGCGTGAAGTCTTCGGAGCCCAGGGCCTCGACGCCACGCTCGCGGATGTCGCGCGTCACGCGGGCGTCGGAGTCGGCACCGTCTACCGACGATTCGCCAGCAAGGACGAATTGATCCAGGCCTTGTTCGACTCCCGCTGCGCGGAAATCGAATCCCTTGCGACAACGTCACTCGAGATTCCGGGCGCCTGGGACGGGCTGGTCCACTACCTCGAAGCGATCTCGCGCCGCATGGCAGACAGTCGCGGATTCGGCGACATTCTGATGGACGCCCGTTTCACATCCGACGCGTTCACCCGTGCCCGTGCCAGCATCACACGCAGTACCGCCGCCCTCGTCAACCGCGCGAAGGATGAAGGCACCTTGCGCGCCGACTTCGAAATCAGCGATGTTCCACTACTCATACAGACCATCAAGCTGTCACAGAATTTCACCGGCGACGATGCTCCGGAGGCATACCGACGCGTTCTCGGTTTCATCATCGACGGCTTGCGCGCATCGCGGACAACCCCCCGTGAACTTCCGGTGCCGGCCCTCACCACCGAACAACTCGACCACGTCTTGCATCGCTACGGACGCGGACCGGACGGCCCCTGCTGAGCCGAAACGTCAGGGCCGCCGCCTGCTGACCAGTTCATTTCGGCAGCGGCCCCGACTGTTATCTCAGTGCACCAGAACCGGTTCACCCTCGGGTGCCGTCGGGAGTAGTCCACTCCGAACAACCAATGCCGTCAGCACAGCGCCGACTGCAAAAATGGCCGCAGCCCAGTAGAACGTCGTGGTGTAACTTTCGACGGCGGCCTGCGCCTGCGTGATGGGATTGATCTCACGACCGACGAGGTAATTCGTAGAGGCGGATGCCGCGATGGTGCTCAGTAGTGCCGTCCCGATGGAACCGCCCACCTGTTGCATCGTGTTGACCGTTGCCGACGCAACTCCTGCATCCTCGTAGCGCACGCCCGAGGTTGCGCCCTGCATCGACGGCGCGAAGATACTGCCCATACCGAGGCCGGTGACGACCAGTCCGGGCAGAATGTGGACGGCGTAGGTGCTGTCCACCGAAATCTGCGCCAGAATCGTCATTCCGATTGCGGCGATGACCATTCCGCTGGTGATCAGGATGCGAGGACCGAATCTCGGCAGAAGTACTGCCGTGGACAGCGTTGCCGCCGTGACGATTCCGAACACCATGGGCATGAAGGCCAGACCGGTCACGATCGGCGTGTATCCGAGGATCAACTGCATGTAGTACGTCAAGAACAAGAAGACCGCGAACATGCCTGCGCCGGAAAGGAAGATAGCCAAGTACGAGCCGGCCCGGATTCGATCGGTGACCACTCGCAGCGGGAGCAGCGGATGGTCGGACTTGGTCTGCCAGTAGATGAAGGCGGCCATGAATACGACGCCCGCGGTCAGCCACGCAATGGTGGTACCGGCACCCCAACCGTTCGATTCGGCCTTCGAGAATCCGAAGACGATGCTGAAGAGGCTGACCGACACCAGAACAGTTCCGGGGATATCGAGTTTCGGCCTGACTCCGGTAGTGACGTGGGGCGCAAACAGCAGCACCGCTCCGACCAACGCGATTGCCGCGAAGAACAGGTTCACATACAGGCACCAGCGCCAGTCCACCCATTCGGTGAGCGCACCGCCGAGGAGCAATCCGATAGCGCCGCCGCCGCCGGCCACTGCGCCGAAGATGCCGAAGGCCTTTGCGCGTTCCGCCGGATCGGTGAAGGTCACCGACAGTAGTGACAGTGCCGCCGGAGCAAGTAGCGCACCGAAAACACCCTGGCCGGCGCGCGCGGCCACGAGCATCTCGAAATTGACCGCCGCGCCGCCGATTGCCGAGGTAACCGCAAATCCGATCAGTCCGACGATAAAGGTGCGCCTGCGGCCGAACAGGTCGCTCAACCGGCCACCGAGCAGCAGCAAGCTGCCGAAGGCCAAGGCATATGCGGTGATGATCCACTGACGATCGGAATCACCGAATTCCAATGAGCGCTGCGCTGCCGGCAGCGCGATGTTGACGATGGTGGCGTCCAAGACCACCATGAGCTGCGCAATTCCCAGAACCGCGAGAATCAGCCACCGTTTTGCGTGGTTGTCCCCCGAAGGCGCTGGGGACTTGTCGATTTCAGTCCACTCAGCAGTTTCTGACATGTTCCCTCGCCCGAGCTATGCGGAGATGGCTTCTCCGGTTAGCAAAAACGGTACACCCAAATGGAGATCATGTCTCCACTTGGCGCGTAAACTGGACATCATGAGCACCGCAATGGAGCGCCCTCTTCGCGCCGACGCCGCCCGCAACCGGCGATTGATCATCGACGCCGCGCGTGAGTTGTACGCAGAAGAAGGCATCGACGTCACACTCGACGACGTCGCTCGCCGAGCCGGCGTCGGCGTCGGCACGGTGTACCGACGGTTCGCAAACAAAGAAGAATTGATCGACGGCGTCTTCCAGCAGAACTTCGCCGACATGGCCGCTGCCACCGAGGCGTCACTCGCCAATCCGGACCCCTGGGACGCATTGGTGACATTTGCCGAATTCGCTTGTGGCCGAATGTCTGTCAACCGTGGACTCAAAGATGTCCTCAACGGAACAGACGAGGGATGCGAGCAGGTCGCGAACCAGCGATCCATCATCGAACCTGCCGTCGAAGAGATCTTTCGGCGAGCCCGCGACGCCGGAATGCTGCGCGCCGATGCAGTAGCCACCGATCTCTTCGGACTTATCTACATGGTGGGAGCGGTCACCGAGTTCGCCCAACCCGTCAACCCGACGGTATGGCGCCGGTACCTGTCGGTGATGCTCGACGGACTCCGCGCCGAGGGCAAACACCGAGACCCCCTCCCCTTGCCGCCCCTGACGCCGGACGAGCTGCATCAGGCAAAGCTGATTATGAAGTCACGCAAACGCTGAACAGCGCGCTCAGATCGCCTCGCGCGGAATGAAAATCCACATCACGAGGTAGATCAGAAACTGCGGTCCGGGCAGCAAGCACGACAGCACGAACAGCAACCGAACAGTCGACGCCTTCCACCCGAAGTAGCGTGCAATGCCGGCACACACACCGCCGAACATTGCACCCGAACGTGCGCGAGTGAGCTTGCGGGTCTTCATCGATGACGTCATGAATCGGCCTTTCGGTAAGTGTCGCGGCGACTTCCGCGTTGTCATCAACTCTCCGCCGAGCTGCCGCGCCGCGCATCAGGCGTAGGACCCATCTTTCCGGCCACGGTTCATCCTCAGGTATCAGCGCTACCCCGAGCGACAATCAGGGTTGACCCCGACAGAAACAGACCCCAAAACTGACACCTGTTCTAGTATTGCCGAATGGATGTGAGTTACGAGGGGACCAAGAGAGAAATCGCTACCGACAAAGGGGTATTGCGTTATCACGAGGCGGGCGACGGTCCACCCCTGATTCTGTTGCACGGATCCGGAATCGGAGTCAGTGGATGGCGAAACTACCGCGGCAATCTTGCCACCTTCGCGCAGCACTTCCATTGTTACGTACTGGAATTCCCCGGCTTCGGTATCAGCGATCCCGTCGACGGGCATCCGGTCGTCACCGCAGGTTCCGCCGTCACCCGCTTCATGGACGCATTGGGCATCGAATCCGCTGCGATGATCGGCAACTCGATGGGCGGTGTCGTCGGATCCAACGTGGCGATGCGGAACCCCGAGCGAGTGAAGAAACTGGTCACGATCGGCGGTGTGGGCCCCAACATTTTCAGCCAGAACCCGAGCGAGGGCACTCGACTGCTTCAGGAATTTGCCGACGGCCCCACTCGCGAGAGATTGATTCGCTGGCTTCGCTGCATGGTGCATAACCCCAGCATCATTACCGAAGAACGCATCGAGGAACGCTGGGAGAGCGCCAAGGATCCGGAATCCCACAAGAGCCTTGCAGCGATGTACGGGTCCAAAGCCTTTGCCGCGCAGCAGAAAATGACGACCGAGTCGAATCGGCCACCGTACTGGTCCATGATGCACAATGTGCAATGCCCGACATTGCTGACCTGGGGCCTCGACGACCGTCAGTGCCCGCCCGACATGCCGATGATCCCCTTGCGACTCATACCGAACGCCGAATTGCATATCTTCCCCAACTGCGGGCACTGGGTCATGGTGGAAGCGAAGGAAGCTTTCGAACGAGTCACGCTCGAGTTTCTCCTTCGATGAGCACTACGGCGTCGTTTGGGTTTCGAGCCGCTTTGTCAGGATATGCGCCTGCTCGAGGAGGAGCTTTCCCAGTTCGGGGATCCGGTCCGGCCGGAATCGAGTCTCGACTCCCGTCAAGCTCAGAGCCCACGCCGGCCGTCCCCGTCGGTCGAAGACAGCGGCGCCCATTCCCCAACTCCCCTCGACGAGGAGAGCCGGATTGACCGCGTAGCCAGCGGCGCGGGTCAGGCTGATTCGGCGGCGAACGGCTTCCTCACTGTGGTCGTCTCCCCACTCCATGGTGAGGTCTTTGCGCGCGAAATAACTGTCGACCTCACTGGCAGGTGAGTGACTCAGGATCACCAGACCGGCCGACGCGACGCCTAGTGGAAATCGTTTCCCTTCATAGAGCACGTGGGATCTCAGAGGAAAGCTGCCCTCCTGCCTCACGACACACACTGTTTCGTCGCCGCGACGTGCGGACAAAAAAGCACTCTCCCCCGTCAATCGGGCCAGATCCTCGAGAACATCGCGCGCGGAGTCGGTGATGTCGTATCGACTGCCCGCAGCGGTACCCAGGAGATACAACTCGGGCCCCAGAGACCAACGCCCACTCTTCGCGTCGCGGTCCACCAGCCCCTCCTCCGCGAGCGACGTGAGCAGTCGGTGAGCCGTCGGACGAGCGAGATCGGCGGCCTTGCTCAGCTCGGTGGTCGACGCGCCGCCCGGTTCCGACGCTGCGACCGCCCGCAATACGGCTGCCACTCGAGCCACCATGTGCGGCGCCTGCTCTCTCGATGCCATGCGGTCATTCTATCGTTCACTGAGTGAACGTATTTTCCGGAATTGCTCGTCTACCGACCAGTTTCTGCAATCTGTCACGAGAACATTGATTGCCAGAGCAGCGCATAGTTGAATTCACCCAGAGAAAATCAATGCGTTCATCAGATGAACGCAGGATGGGGAGATGACGATGGCAACGAAGGTGTACCAGTCCGCGACCGATGCGGTCGCCGACATCACCGACGCCGCGACCTTGGCCGTCGGCGGATTCGGACTGTGCGGAATCCCTGACGCCTTGATCGAAGCGATCGCCGCAACCAGCGCACGGGAACTCGAAGTGTTCTCAAACAACTGCGGCGTTGACGATCACGGACTCGGAATCCTGCTGTCTGCCGGCCGAATTCGGCGCGTGACGGCGTCGTACGTCGGCGAGAACAAGGAATTCGCGCGTCAGTATCTAGGTGGTGAACTAGAAGTGGAACTGACACCACAGGGAACATTGGCCGAACGCCTGCGCGCCGGCGGAACCGGAATCCCGGCGTTCTTCACTCCGGCAGGTGTCGGTAGCCCCATCTCCGACGGCGGCATGCCCTGGCGATACAACACCGACGGCTCCATCGCAATTGCGTCCCCACCCAAGGAAACTCGCACCTTCGGAACCAAGCGATACGTGATGGAAGAAGCAATCACGGCCGATTACGCCCTGGTGCACGCGGTCATGGGTGACACCGAGGGCAACCTCGTCTTCGACAAGACTGCGATGAACTTCAACCCACTCGCCGCTATGGCGGGGCGAATCACCATCGCCCAGGTGGAGCGGCTTGTCGAGCCTGGCGAGATCGACCCAGCCTCGGTTCATCTTCCCGGGGTTTTTGTCCAGCGCGTCGTCCATACCGGGCCCCAGAACAAACGAATCGAAAAGCGAACCGTCAGCGCGTCCGAAGGAGCAACACGATGACCGCATCAGCCACAGTGACCGGTTGGACCCGCAACGACATGGCGGCCCGTGCCGCTGCCGAGATGATCGACGGCGAATACGTGAACCTCGGAATCGGTCTCCCCACTTTGATCCCCGGGTACCTCGGCTCGGACGTTCGGGTAGTTCTTCACTCGGAGAACGGAATCCTGGGCACCGGCCCTTACCCCACCGAGGACAACGTCGACCCGGATCTCATCAACGCGGGCAAGGAAACCGTCACCGTCAATCCCGGTGCGGCATACTTCGATTCCGCTCTTTCCTTCGGCATGATCCGCGGCGGCCACATCGACACCGCAGTTCTCGGTGGCATGCAGGTCTCGAAGACCGGTGACCTCGCCAACTGGATGGTCCCCGGCAAAATGGTCAAGGGCATGGGCGGCGCGATGGATCTTGTCCATGGCGCTCGCCGTGTCATCGTCGTCATGGAACACACCGATCGCGACGGCAACCCCAAGATTGTCGACGCATGCACCCTGCCGCTGACCGGCCAAGGCGTCGTGGATCGCATCATCACGAACCTCGCGGTCATCGACGTCACCGACGGCGGCACACTGACCATGCGTGAATTGGCCCCCGGCATCACTGTCGATGACGTTGTCCGCGCCACCGGCACCGAATTGAAAGTAGACCTGACATGACCAGTTCTGTGATTGTTGCCGGAGCCCGTACCCCGATGGGTCGTTTGATGGGTTCGTTGAAGGACCTGTCCGGGTCCGATCTCGGCGCCGTCGCCATCAAGGGCGCCCTCGATAAGGCCGGTGTCGCCCCCGAGCAGGTCGAGTACGTCATCATGGGTCAGGTGCTCACCGCCGGAGCCGGCCAGATGCCCGCCCGCCAAGCTGCCGTCGCCGCGGGCATCCCGATGAGCGTTCCCGCCCTGAGCATCAACAAGGTGTGCCTCTCCGGTGTCGACGCCATCGCCCTGGCGGATCAGCTGATCCGCGCCGGCGAATTCGACGTCGTCGTCGCCGGCGGTCAGGAATCGATGTCCCGCGCACCGCACATGCTCGAAAAAAGCCGCGAAGGGTTCAAGTACGGCGACGTCACGATGCGGGACCACATGGCCTACGACGGCCTGCACGACATCTTCACCGATCAGGCGATGGGACTGCTCACCGAGCAGGTCAATCAACAGGACGACACCCACATCACCCGCGCGGAGCAGGACGCCTTTGCCGCGGCCTCGCACCAGAACGCGGCCCGCGCCTGGAAAGACGGCCTCTTCGACAACGAGGTCGTCCCCGTCTCGATCCCGCAGCGCAAGGGCGATCCGATCGTCTTCGCGCAGGACGAGGGCATCCGCGCCGACACCACCGTCGAATCGCTCGGTAAGTTGCGTCCGGCGTTCAGCAAGGACGGCACCATCACCGCCGGCTCCGCCTCACCGATCTCCGACGGCGCCGCCGCCGTGGTCGTGATGAGCAAAGCCAAAGCCGAAGAACTCGGCCTGGACTGGATCGCGGAGATCGGTGCCCACGGTGTGGTCGCGGGACCCGATTCGACCCTGCAGTCCCAGCCGGCGCGGGCCATCGCGAAGGCCTGCGCGAAGGAAGGCATCACGCCCGCCGATCTCGATCTCGTCGAGATCAACGAGGCATTCGCGGCCGTCGGTATCGCCTCCACGCGGGAGCTCGGCCTCGATCCGGCGAAGGTCAACGTCAACGGCGGCGCCATCGCCGTCGGGCACCCCCTCGGGATGTCCGGGGCTCGCATCGCACTGCACCTGGCACTCGAGTTGGCTCGCCGCGGCGGCGGCATCGGCGCGGCCGCACTGTGCGGCGGCGGTGGACAGGGCGACGCACTGATCGTCCGCGTACCGAAGGCCTAGAGGCCAGACGACGGTTCAGCGCGGATACAGTCGCCGCAGATGCCTGGGAACGACAAAGGGATTCCAGGTATCTGCGGCCTGCGCGAGCCGATCGGCCACGGCCCACAGCGCCGAAGGATTGTGCGTCAGTCCCATGTGACTGCCATGTACCGCAACACTTTCCGAACGATCCGACGGGAAGTCGCGGCACACCTGCCACGGAACCACACCGTCCCGCTTGGAGTAGAGCGCGGTTGCCGGAACGGGTATCGGGTGACCGAGTTCCCATTCGATACCGTTGACGGGTGGGAGAATCGCATGGTTGCCGGACATACGTGAGTACAGCGCACCGACACGCGTCTGCTGCAGGTTGCTCAGTCCGAATGGACTTCCCAGAGTGATCACTTGGCGCACGGCGTGCGGGAGATCCCGCGCCAGTTGGCGGGCATAGATACCGCCCAGGCTCCACCCGATCACGGACACCGGGTTGTCATAGCGATCCGCCAGACCTGCGAGGACCCCAGGCAGACCGTCGACAACCTGGGGCGTCGGCCCGGTATTGATGCCGAGGTTCCAGCCGTGGACTCGATACCCGAGAAACCGCAAGTACGCGCGCATCGCCATCGTCGACGTGTCGGACGCCAACAGTCCCGGCAGGACCAGAACCGGGTGTCCGTCACCTCGCGGTGAACGGAGCAACCACGGTGCTGCGAGCACCAGCGACGCAATGTCAGCGAGTCCTCGCGGCGGTTCGGTGAGGCACATCGCCAACGACGGCCGGCCGGGCAGAAGCGCGGGACAGGTTTCGGGAAGCTCGGAGCCTCCGAGGTCTACTACAGAGAGGTCTACTACAGACGTATCCGCCGCGAGAGACACCTGGGCTCCTTGTCGGCCGGTGTCCGGGCGGTTCGCCCCACCTAGCTGGAGGGACGGTTCCATGGGCTGTGTTTTCAACCCACGGAGCCTTGTCCGTGATCGCCACCGGTAGCGAACCTGGACCGATACTGCGCACCAGTTTCCGACGTGCAAAACTCGATGTGATCCAGAACACTATTGCGGCGTACGTTGCAACTACGTTGCGGACTTGTCGCGAAGGTGAGGAAGGAGCAGCTGATGTCGTTCACAGACCAGGAAATCGACTACATGGCGTCGCAACCTCTTGCGAGAGTTGCCACGGTGGACCCAGACGGCCAACCGGACGTCGTGCCGTTGGCCTTCGAATACGACGGCACTCATCTATGGGTTGGTGGGGTCGGCGAGGCCGTCGTCCATACCCGAAAATTCCGCAACATCCGCTCAGGGCACCACGAGATTGCACTGGTCATCGACGACATGCCGTCATTCGACCCATTCATCGCGCGCGGCATCAGGATCTACGGCATTGCCGAACCGCCGATCGACAGAGTGGGAATGGTCGGCCCCGGCATCTACTCACGCATCACGCCGACAGTCTCGTGGAGTTGGAACTTGGCGGGAGAACCGACAGGTGACACCTGGTACGAATCTCACAAGACTGTTCACACGCAATAGGTCAGTTCGAGCAACTCTCGGGTGGCAGGTTTTCGGCGGCCCAGGTCGTCAGTTCACTCAACGCGGGGAGCAAGGCCTGGCCTGACGCCGTGAGTTGATACTCCACAGCGATGGGCGGACCGGCGTCGACGGTCCGTGTGACCAGGCCGGCACCAGCCAGTTCGGTCAATCGGTCCGAGAGCACGGAGTCGCTGATCTTGCCGACTGCACGCTTGAGTTCGGCAAATCCCGCCGGACCACCGAGGAGCGTCGCCAGGATCACACCGTTCCATCGTTTGCCGAGAAAGCTGAAAGCGCGAGCCAACGCCGCGTCACAGACGCGGGGTTGGTGCTCGGCTTCACTCTTCCCAGGCATTGCTTCATCCTAAGCTCGAGGCGACTGTGGCCCGTCAACTCGCCGTAAGAGCGACTCCTGGGCGACGGTTGCAGCCAAGACGCCGTCACGTGTCCAGAAGTGGCCCGTCGAGAATCCCCGACCGTCAGTGGCGGAGTTGCTTTCCTGGGCGAAGAGCATCCATTCGTCGGCCCGGAAGGGTCGGTGAAACCAGATCGCGTGATCCAGCGACGCCATCAGCACTCGCGAAGGTCCCACCATCAACGATCGGTGCGGCTGGATGTCGAGTGAGGCCGTCGATGCCAAGGACAAGTCCGACGCGTAAGTGAGGACACCGGCATGGAACAGCGGTTCGTCGGGAAAGGTGTGATTCGGTTTGAACCACACCGACTGTGCCACCGATCCCAGCTCGAGCTCACCCTCGTCCGCAACGAATCTCATGTCCATCGCACGATGTGTCTTGTTGTCGCGGAACTCGTCGGCTCGTGCACTCGCCCAGCGCTCGTACGGATCGGGAAGGTCCTCCGGCGCGGGTACGACGGGCATCTTCTCCTGTCGGTCAGCACTTTCCTCCGAAATCTTGAATGACACGGACAGCGTGAAGATCGGTGTACCCAGTTGCAGGGCAGTGACCTGACGGGACCAGTACGTACGTCCGTCACGAAGACGGCCGACTTCGTAGGAGATGGGCTGCTGCGGATCACCTGAGCTGAGAAAGTACCCGTGAAGGGAATGCACCACCGCCGTCGCGGGCACTGTCCGACCGGCAGCGGTCAAGCCCTGCGCCGCCAGATGCCCGCCGAAAATGCGCCCGGGAGAGCCGGCGTGACAGTAACCCTGAAATCTGTCGGAGCCGAGGTCGTCCAGGCTCAGCAACGTGTGCAGGTCAAAGGACTCGAGTTCTCTCGATTCGGTGAGCGTCACGTCCACAAGGTCCCTGCGTCAACGGCTGCGTCCGCCGGCGCACACGGCAGACCCGGATCGGAGCGGGAAAATCGCGGCGCCGGACGATGCTGGGTGACCCCATCCAGTTCCACGAGCGAACCACGCTGGGCAACATGGGGATTGGATGAGGCTTCCGCGAACGTCAGAACCGGCGTCGTACATGCATCGGTACCGTCGAAAACCGCAGCCCACTCGTCGCGCGTCTTGGACGCGAACACGTCGGCGAACACCTTCTTCGTTTGCGGCCATGCACTCTTGTCGTTCTGACTCGGCAACGTCGCGGGATCAAGTCCCAAACCGGCCAGAAGTAGTGCATAGAACTGTGGTTCGACGGCACCGACGGCCATGTATCTGCCGTCGGATGTCTCGTAAGTGTCGTAATACGGGGCTCCGGTGTCGAGCATGTTCACACCGCGTTCGTCGGACCAGCGTCCGAGACCCCGGAAACTCCACATCATGTGCGACAGCGCCAGCGTGCCGTCGACCATGGCGGCATCGACAACTTGACCCTGCCCGGACTTCTGTCGTTCGAAGAGCGCGGCAAGTATTCCGAACAACAGAAACATCGAGCCACCACCGAAGTCCCCCACCATGTTCAGCGGCGGAACCGGACGCTCACCCGCACGACCTATCGCGTGCAGGACGCCGGTCAGCGAGATGTAGTTGATGTCGTGTCCGGCAACCTGCGAAAGCGGCCCCTCCTGACCCCATCCTGTCATTCGGCCGTACACCAGAGCCGGATTCCGTTCCAGCGCAACGCCCGGACCGAGACCGAGCCGCTCGGTGACCCCGGGACGGAAACCCTCGATGAGCACGTCAGCACGCTCGATCAATCCGAGAACAATGTCGACGCCGGCAGGGTCCTTCAGGTCCACCTCGCAGATACGACGCCCACGCTGGGTCTGATCGCGAGGTTGGCCGGGACCGGGGACAAGACCGGCGCGCTGAACACGGACGACGTCAGCGCCGAGGTCAGCGAGCAACGTCGCTGCGTGGGGACCTGGACCGATTCCGGCGAGCTCTACGACGCGAAGTCCGGCGAGCGGTCCGCGGCCTGTGGTGGTAGCCATGATTGTCCCTCTGTTCTCTCTCGAGTCGAAATATCTGTGTAGGTACGGTTTTCAGCCGAGCAATGACGGCAGCGCCCGTGCGAGGTTGCGTTCGTGAATTTGAGAGGCACCTTCGTAGATTCGCAAGGCACGCACATCCCGCCACATGCGCGGTACCGGGTGATTGCCGACGATGCCGACCCCGCCGAGCACCTGAACCGCCCGGTCCCCGACCACCGACGCCATCTCGGTGCAGTACAGCTTTGCCGCGGCAATTCGGTGACGCGGCGGCGTTCCGCGGTCGAACTCACGGGCGCAGTCGAGGATCATCGCTCGTCCTGCCTCGAGTTCCGCATAGCTGCGTCCGAGCATCGTCTGCACGGCACCGAACTCGGCCAAAGGTTGGTCGAACTGCTCACGAGAACCCGCGTATTTCATTGCCTCCGTGAGCATCCGAGTCGCCTGACCGACTGCGGTCGCGGCAACGTGCGTGCGAGCCTGGTTGATTCCGCGCATCGCGTGAATCATCCCCAAACCTGTTGCACCGCCGATCAACCGGTCGGCGCTCACCACAACGTCACGCAGGCTGATCTCGGCGACTGGGCCTTCGGCATGACCGTTCATCAATTCAGGCACCCGGGTCTCTACCCCCGGCGATTCCCGATCTACGAGGAAGGATGAAATCTCGCCGTCCGCAGTGCGGGCGAACACCACCAGAACATCAGCCCACGCTCCGTTGGTGATGAAGCGCTTCTCACCGTTGAGGACGTAGCCGTCCGGGGTGTTGGTAGCGGTGGCGCGCACGGCGGAGGCGTCACTACCCGCCTGCTCCTCGGTGAGAGCAAACGCCATGACGCACTCCCCCGCCGCCATCGCCGGTAGATACTGTTCACGCTGAGCGTCGGTGCCGTATTCGAGGAGGATCTGAGAAGCCAACCCGATGCTCGTGGAGAATCGGGAACGGTACACCGCCGACGACCTGGTGAACTCGAAAGTCAGCAGCACCTGCTGTTCAACGGTCCACCCCAACCCGCCGACGCTCTTCGGCAGCGTAATGCCGAATAGTCCGAGGTCGGCCATCCTTGTCACGAGGTCGGCGGGAACCTCACCAGCAGAGACCATTTCGTTCTCACGAGGAATGAGCTCGTTGTCGGTGAAGTCGCGGATCACCTGCCGGTAGGCGTCGAAATCGAGGTCACGAATCTGTGGGTCGATCACGGTTCTACTCCTGGAAGAATGTTGGGAAGATGGCTGTGTCACCGGTAGGACTCACGCAGAGTGCGCTTGAGGATCTTCCCTACCGGCGACAGCGGGAGCGCGTCGACAAAATCGACCGACCGCGGCGCCTTGTACCGCGCGATACGCTCGCCGACAAAATCTCGGAGTTCCTCACCGCTCGAATTGTTTTCAGGTGCGCGCACCACCACTGCATGTACGCGTTCACCCACTTCTCGTCGGGTACGCCGATGACCGCGCAACTGCTCACACCGGGATGCTGGGACAGGGCGGCTTCGACCTCGGCACTGTAGACGTTCTCGCCGCCCGAGATGATCATGTCCTTGAGTCGGTCTACGAGGAACACGTAGCCGTGCTCGTCCATGAAGCCGAGGTCACCGGTATGCATCCATCCACTGCGCACCGCTTGCGCCGTCTCCGCCTCGTTGTTCCAGTAACCCATCATGACGTTCGATCCCCGCACGACGACCTCACCGATATCGCCGCGCGGAAGCTCTGTGTCGGTTGCGTCGACAATCCGCACCTCGGCGTGTGGCGCAGCACGTCCCACTGATCGAAGTCGTTCCGGGTGATCAGGATCGCGATGGTCGTCGTCGCGGAGAAGTGTTGCTGCCGGCGCCAACTCGGTCATGCCGTAGCCCTGGCGTAGTCGAAGATCAGGTGATCGTTCGATCAAGCGGCGAACCAGTGGTTCCGGCATCGGCGACGCGCCGTAGGTGATCGAGGTCAGACTGTCGATCGGCAGACCCGTCCGATCAGCGTATTCGAGCATCGCTTGCACCATTGTCGGCACGAGTAGAGATTGTGTAACTTCCTTCTCTGCAATCGTTTCGACGAGCTTCTCGACGGTGAAGTCCCCCATCAAGACGTGAGCGGATCCGGTTACCGAGGCCTGGACCAAACCGGCGAAGGCCGCGAGGTGGAACAGCGGCGCCACGTGCAGGGAGCGGCCTGGCAGATTCGGCTCACCACTACCGGCAAGGACTCCGAGCACTGATGTCAGGATCTGGCCGGCGCTCAGCATGACGCCTTTGGGGCGGCCTGTAGTTCCGCCGGTGTACATGAGCAGCGCCAAGGCCTCAGGATCTGCATGAGTATCGGGAATCGGACCGTGCAGCGCCAAAGCAGAGTCGTAGTCGACGGCATCGCCGGCGAGATCCGCCCCACTGAATACGATCACGGTCTCCAGAACAGCGCACCGATCACGCAGTTCCAGCGCAGCAGCCAGACGCGGTCCGTCCACGAGAAGCACTGTGATTCCGGCATCTTCGATGTGAAATGCCATCTCGTCGGGACTCCAGCGGTTGTTCACCGGGGAAGCCACCATCGACGCCCAGGCACAGGCGAAGGAGTATTCGACATACTCGAGACAGTTCGTGGCCAGTATTCCTACCCGGTCGCCTCGTTCGAGCCCGTACGACGTGAGCACGCCGGCCAACCTCGCGACGCGGCTCTGTAATTGAGCGAACGTCAACTGGCGCTGCCCGTCTACGACGGCGATCGCGTCGGGTTCACGCTGGACCGACCGATGTAAACCCTGAGTCAAGTACATTCTCGTTCACTCTCCTGATCCCGATAACAATGTGTTCCAGTTCTTTTCAGCGGCCCGTGAAGTGCGGTACTCGTTTCTCGAGGAATGCCGAGCGTGCTTCCTCCACGTCTTCGGAATACGCGCACGTGATCAGCCGGTCGGCTTCGTCCATCAAGAATTCGGACAGCGGCCGCGACATCGCCGAATCGAGGTTCAGCTTTGCACCACGCACTGCCAACGGTGCCGAAACAGAGAGCCGCTGAACAATTTCCGTAGTCCTCGCTTCCAGAGATTCTTCGGCGTAAGCCTCGTGAATCATTCCGAACGAGGCAGCGCGATCAGCTTTGATTCGTTCGGACAGCAGCATCAATTCCCGCGCCTTCGATGTGCCCGCTGCGCGGGTCAGTAACCACGCCATTCCCATGTCACCGGACATTCCAGCCCCCAGGAAGGCCGTGTTGAAGATCGCATCCGCACCGGCATAGCGGAAATCGCAGGCCAACGCGAAACTCAACCCGGCTCCCGCGCAGCCACCGCGAATCACCGCCACCGTAGGCTTGGGAACCTGCACCAAAGTTGGGATCACCCGTGAAACATCAAGCAAGCGAGTGCGATCCTCTTGCTGTGAATCACCCCGCACTACACGGCTCGACCGATCACCGGACTGATCGCGACCGACCGAAAAGTTCCCTCCGGCGCCCGTGAGCACGATGACTCTCACGGCCTCGTCACCGGCGGCCGACGTAAGCGCGTTCTGCAGCTCGGTGAGCAGCGTGTACGTAATCGCGTTACGTCGATCCGGCCGGTTCAGGGTCACCGTGGCGACACCCGCGTCGACGTTGTAGAGAAGCTCTGCCACGGTTCCCCTCGATTCGTTCAGAACCCGGCCGCTTTGGCGATGATCGTCTTCATCACTTCGTTGGTTCCGCCGTAGATGCGCGACACACGGGTGTCCGCGTACAGACGCGCGATGGGGTATTCCAGCATGTAGCCGTAGCCCCCGTGCAGCTGTAGGCACTTGTCGATGACCTCGGCTGCGGTCTCGGTGCAAAACAGTTTCGCTTTGGCTGCGTCGGCAACACTGAGGTCACCCGTCTCGTGCAATTCCAGAGCCCGGTCGACCATGCACTGCGCAGCCTCGACCTTGGCGATGCACTCGGCGATGACGAACTTGGTGTTCTGGAACTCCGCGACCGCCTGGCCGAACACCTTTCGGTCACGCACGTAGGCAGAGGCGAAGTCGATGGCTCCGACGGCCGCGGCAGTCTGGGTGACTGCGATCATCAGTCGCTCTTGCGGGAGGTTGTTGGCCAGGTAACCGAAGGCAGCGCCCTCCTCACCGAGTAGATCCTCGGCCGGCACCCGTACGTCGGTGAAGGAAAGCTCTGCCGTGTCCGAAGTGCGCATGCCGATCTTCTCGAGCTTGCGACCCACCTCGTAGCCTTCGCTCGACGTATCTACTGCGAGGATGCTCAACCCGGCGCGACGATTCTCTGCCGTCGGCGGTGACGTACGGCAGATCACGAGAACCCGATCGGCCTGAACACCGCCGGTGATGAATGTCTTTGCGCCGTTGAGAACATAGTGAGTGCCGTCCTCGGACCGTTTGGCCGTGGTCTTGATGCCCGCCAGGTCCGAGCCGGTGCCCGGTTCGGTCATCGCGATGGCGGTCATCATGTCGCCACTGATGAAATCGGGCAGCCATCGTTGCTTCTGCTCTTCGGTGCCGTAGGTCAGGATGTAGGGCAGGACCAGGCCAGTGTGCACACCGAATGCGCCGAAGCTGACGGCCGAACGAGCCGTCTCTTCGCTCAGTGCAGCCTGGAACTTGAAGCTGGTTTCGCCCGCTCCGCCGTACTGCTCGGGAACCGTCATTCCGAGAACGCCGAGTTTGCCGAGCTGGCGGTAGAAGTCGCGGGGCACCATACCCTCGCGCTCCCAGTCGGAGAAGTTGGGCGTGACCTCGGCTTCGATGAAGCTGCGGATGACCTTCCGGAAATCCTCGTGCTCTTCGTTGAATACTGTGCGCTGCATTGTTTCTCCTGAATATTGTGAATGAAAGTGAGTAGTGCTCAGCCGAGGATTCGCACCCGATCGCGGGTGGCGTTGACGGCGCAGAGCGCGATGACGGCACCGATGACAGTTGCGATTCCGAAGATCTGGAAAGCGGTGGCGTATCCTTCGGCCGGCGTTGCGGCACTGTCGACGATGACACCGGTGAGGTAAGGGGCGATGAGTCCGCCGGTTGCCATCAGAGCCATGAAAACACCCAGCACTGCGGCCATCTGCTGCGGCGGGCAGATTTCGGAGATCGCCGCGTTGAACTGGGGAATGATGACCGTGCCGATGCCGTAGCCCACCGATACCACGAGCACCGCAACGATCGGGGTCTTGATGAACGGCATGGTGACCAGGGCGAGCCCACAGATCAGCAGGGCAATTCCGGGAACGATACCGCGAAGGATCCTCGAGCTGGCTCCGCGCGCCATCAACCTGTCACTGATCGACGTGCACAGGAACATGAAGAACAGGCCTGCGATGCTGGGGATACCGAACATGGTTCCGGCCTGAACCCGCGAGTATCCAAGTCCCACTTCGAAGTACGACGGCAGCCACGTGAGAACAACCGTCACCAGAGCGTACATGGTGAACACTGCGGCGAGGGCTCCGAGGAACGTCGGCGTGAGAAAGATCTTCGTCAGCGGCACCTTGGCGACAACAGTCCCGTCTGCCACGGTCGACGTAACTGTGTCGGACTTCCGAACCGGCCGCTGCATGTACGGCCCCTCTTTCCAGGTGAACAACCACAGGACGCACCAGACCACGCCGACCCCGGCAAGGATGATGAACGTTGCTCGCCACCCCCAACTGGCTACAGCCAAGGCCATCAGCGGCGCGATCGCAATCTTCGCGATCGAGGCACCGGAGGCCAGGAAAGCTCCTGGCAGTCCACGCTTTTCCGCAGGATGCCACGAGTAGACACCGGTGTGAACGAGCGCGCCCGCTGGCCCCTCGAAGAATCCGAGCATCATGCGCGTGAACAGGAGCATGCCGAACCCGGCAACCACAACGAGTGGGATCATCGAGGCCGCCCAACCCAATGAGAGCAGAACCAGCAACCACCGCAACGACATCCACTTGTGCAGGACTCCGGCAAAGAAGCCCCCGACGGTGAAGGCCAGGAAGAAGGCACTGCCGACCAGCCCGATCTGTGCCGAGGTCAGTCCGAATTCCTTGGCCAGCGGCTGTGCAACCAGACCGAAGACTGCCTTGTCAGCCCAGTTGACGATGACAAGGAGCACGAGTACTCCGGTGAGCCCCCACGCTCGCACTCGGGATTCCCCTACTTCTCGCGGTGGTGCAGCAGTGGGAAGAACCGGCTTGCTCAACGTCATTCTCATCGATCCTCTCAGGCAAGTGCGACAACTGCGCCACGGAGTGAGCGCAATGCGAAACAGAAGCTGGGTGAACTGATCTCAGCAACGAAGTACTGGATGCGGGACTCGGAGACCGGTCCGGTGCGAACCCGACGTGGTCGATTCGTGATCGATCCAACCGCCGGGCACCTACTCTGTGACGCACGCCACCTTGCCGCCCAGAAAGTAAATCATCAATCGGCATAGAAATGCAATAGGTACGTAAAACCACGCTGCCAGATAGGCCATACTCCCGATTCTGCGACGAAAAACCCACGTAAAACCCCACCGTGATCCGGTAGACAAACTTCAAACGATGGTGTTAAGTAAATTTCCATCCGATCAATTAGGAGACAATCGTGACCAGAAAAGTCCATGTTGCCGGAGTGGGAATGATCCCGTTCACCAAGCCGGGCAAGAGCGAGAACTACAACGTCATGGGAGAGACCGCCGCCCGTGCCGCCCTCGATGACGCCGGTATCGATTACTCGCTGGTCGAGCAGGCTTATGCCGGCTACGTCTACGGCGATTCCACGGCCGGACAGGCCGCCATCTACGGCCTCGGACTGACCGGCATTCCGGTCTTCAACGTCAACAACAACTGCGCCACAGGCTCTTCGGCGCTTTTCCTCGCACGCCAAGCCGTCGCGAGCGGCGCCGTCGAATGCGCGTTGGCTGTCGGCTTCGAGCAGATGAAACCCGGCGCACTCAAGAGGGTCTGGGACGACCGCCCAGCGCCGATGTACCGATTCGACGACCTGATGACAGACATCCAGGGCGTCCACGACGGTCCGCGCGCAGCCCAGATGTTCGGTGGCGCAGGACTTTCGCACATGGAGAAGTACGGCACCAAGCCCGAGACCTTCGCCAAGATCTCGGTCAAGGCACGTAAGCACGCGGCCAACAACCCCAATGCAGTCTTCCGTGATCTGCTCACCGAAGAGCAGGTGCTGGAGTCACCGCACATCTTCGGCCCGCTCACTCGTTACCAGTGCTGCCCGCCCACCTGTGGCGCCGCTGCCGCTGTCGTCTGCAGCGAAGAGTTCGCCCGAAAGCACGGGCTGGCGGCTGACGTAGTGATCGAGGCACAGGCCCTGACCACCGATACACCAAGCACTTTCGAGGACCGCGACATGATGAAGGTCGTCGGCTACGACATGACGGCCGCCGCGGCTGCACAGGTGTACGAAGCCGCAGGCATCGGGCCTGAGGACGTCCAGGTCGTGGAACTGCACGACTGCTTCTCCGCCAACGAACTCATCACGTACGAAGGTCTGGGCCTCACGCCCGAAGGCACTGCCGAGAAGTTCATCCTGGACGGCGACAACACCTACGGCGGACGAGTAGTCACCAACCCGTCGGGAGGCCTGCTGTCCAAGGGCCACCCCCTCGGCGCCACCGGTCTGGCCCAGTGCGCCGAACTGGTCTGGCAACTGCGCGGCCAGGCCGGTAAGCGGCAGGTCGAAGGAGCACGAATCGGCTTGCAGCACAACCTCGGACTCGGCGGTGCGTGCGTAGTCAGCATCTTCAAGAAGGTGGGCTGACATGGCACTCGATCCGTCCGTCGTCGGAACGATCATCCCGGGCCACGAGGCACTGGTCGAGCGCGGACGCCTGCGCTTCTTCGCCCAGGCAATCGGTGAGACCAACCCGATCTACAGCGACATCGAGGCCGCCAAGGCTGCCGGGCATCGTGACCTGGTGGTACCGCCGACATTCCTGTTCTGCCTCGACATGGAAAAACCGGACCCGTTTGCCCTGGTCCGATCGCTGAAGATCGACATGAGGTACGTACTGCACGGTGAGCAGTCCTTCGACTATCACGCACTCGCTTATGCCGGCGACACCCTGGCCTACAACGGCAAGGTCACCGACGTGTACTCGAAGAAGAACGGCGCCTTGGACTTCCTTGTCCGGACTGCCGAGGTCACCCGCGACGGCGAGTTGATCGCCCGTCTCACCAACACCCTGGTCGTTCGAAACCCTAAGGCGCAGAAATGAAAACAGGAGACGTTCTTCCCTCCCTGGAATTGCCCGAGATCAGCCGAACCACGCTCGCGCTCTACGCCGGAGCTTCCGGTGACCACAATCCGATGCACATCGATCTCGACGTCGCCCGCTCCGGCGGTATGGACGACGTGTTCGCGCACGGCATGCTCTCGATGGCCTACCTTGGTCGATTTTTGACCAATTTCGTTGCGCAGGAACGTATCCGCACCTACAGCGTTCGCTTTGCCTCCATCACACCCCTGCACGCGAAGCCGACCTGCACCGGCACCGTCACCAAGGTCGAGGACGGCCTGGCCCACCTCGATATCGCCGTCACTCTCTCCGACGGCACCGTAACCCTGCGCGGCGACGCCGTCGTAGCCGCTTGAAAACCCTCCCACCGAAAGGACTCCCGTCATGGGCAAGCTCGACAACAGGACCGCACTCGTCACCGGATCCGGCCGAGGCATCGGTCGCGCCATCGCCATGAAGTTCGCCGCGGAAGGTGCGAGCGTCGTAGTCAACGATCTTGATCCGGGTCCGGCCAAGGAGACGGTCGAAGAGATCATCGCGGCCGGCGGTAAGGCAGTGGCGTGTGTCGGTTCGGTCACCGAAGAAGGTTTTGCGGATCGATTCGTCAATACCGCAATCGATACCTTCGGCGGCCTCGACATCATCGTCAACAATGCCGGCTTCACCTGGGATAACGTCATCCAGAAGATGACCGACGAGCAGTGGGACACGATCCTCGACCTGCATCTGAAGGCACCGTTCCAGATCTTGCGCGCGGCTCATCCGTACATCAAGGCGAACCCCACGGACTATCACCGCAAGGTCGTCAACATCTCGTCCAACGCCGGAGTGGTCGGCAATGCCGGTCAGTCCAACTACGCAGCCGCCAAGGCCGGCATTATCGGCTTGAGCAAGACCCTCGCGCGGGAGTGGGGCCGCTACAAGGTCAACGTGAACGCCGTTGCGTACGGTCTGATCAACACCCGCCTGACGGAGGCGTCGGCAGACGGCAATTCCACCATCGACGTCGAGGGTCGCGAGATCAAGGTCGGCGTCAACCCACAGCTCCTGGCGGCAGCCGAGCGGACCATCCCGTTGGGCCGCGCCGGACGTCCGGACGAAGCGGCCGGTGCGGTGTTCGCACTGTGCCTGCCCGAAACCGACTACGTCAGCGGCCAGTGCCTGGTGTGCGACGGCGGCAGTCGCTAACGTCACGTTTCCCGAAAGGAGCGGTCCCCATGTACTTGACTCAGTCTCTGCAACGATCAATGCAGCAACGCCCTGACCAGCCCATGACCGTATGTGGGGATCGTAGCCGCACCTGCGCCGAGGTCGGCGGGAGAGTAGCCCGTCTTGCAGGCGCTTTCCGCGACCTCGGTGTGCAGGTAGGCGATCGCGTCGCCATACTGTCGCTCAACTCCGATCGCTATCACGAGTACTTCTTTGCCACCTGGTGGATGGGAGGCGCGGTCAATCCACTCAACACCAGATGGAGCGCTGCCGAGATCGCCTTTGCGCTGGACGATTCCGATACAAGAGTGCTGGTCGTCGACGACACCTTCCTGCCGCTACTCGACGAGGTACGAGTATTGTTCCCGAAGCTCGCCGTGGTGATCCATGCCGGCGAACTGCCGACGCCGAGTGGCGCTCTCGACTACGAGAATCTGATCGCCTCGAGTGAACCCGTGACGGACATGCGTCTCGGCGGCGACACCTTGGCCGGAATCTTCTATACCGGCGGAACCAGTGGTCACCCCAAAGGGGTCATGCTTACCCACGCCAACCTCGTGACATCGAGCCTCGGCGCAGTGGCCAGTAATAGAACGCCTGGTACCGACGGTCTGGCTCTGATCACAGCCCCGATGTTTCATCTTGCGTCGCTGGCAAATTGGATCGGCCGTAACACTGTCGGGGCGACGTTGGTGATTCAGCCAAGCTTCGAACCGGCAACCGCACTGCGCCTGATCGAACAACACAAAGTGACGTCGATGCTGTTGGTACCCACGATGATTCAAATGCTGATCCGTCATCCGGACCGGGCGAACCGGGACCTGTCCAGCATCCTGGCCGTGCAGTACGGCGCTTCGCCGATCTCCGAAACCTTGCTTCGGCAAGCGCAACAGGCTTTTCCGAAGGCAGCCTTCATGCAGGGGTACGGCATGACCGAGGCCGGACCCGGACTCACCAGCTTGAGCGCAGAAGATCACGTCGACGCGACCCGCCTGAAATCTGCCGGTAGGCCGATGGGACACGTCGAGATTCAGGTGGTCGACGAGAACGGCAACGAGCTTCCTCGCGGTGAGGTCGGCGAAATCATCGCCCGCGGCGGCAACATCATGTCCGGCTACTGGAATCGGCCGGAAGAAACACGATCGGCATTGCGCGACGGTTGGCTGTACACCGGCGACGGAGGCTACATGGACGTAGCCGGATACCTCTTCGTCGTGGATCGACTCAAGGACATGATTATCTCGGGTGGCGAGAACGTCTATTCGACGGAAGTCGAAAACGCTCTGGCCACACATCCGGACGTGATCAGCTGCGCCGTGATCGGCGTACCCGACGATCAGTACGGCGAACGAGTCCACGCGGTCCTGGTCGTGCGTCCCGGAGTATCGCTGACGTGCGAAGAAGTCCGAGCACACTCGAAGACGCTGATTGCCGGCTACAAGTCTCCTCGAAGTATCACCATCGTCGAGCAAATGCCCGTGTCCCCGGCTGGCAAGATACTCAAGAGAGAACTCCGCAGGCAGTTCTCCGACTTGGCAACCAGCACCATCACCTGACCACGCCACCGACCTCGAGGGCCCCATGACGATCGATACATCGGACGGCACACCTGCGGCCTCGCCGGACCGGCCGGCCGCGCCGAAAACGACCCCGAAGAAGACGCTGCGCCCACGCAACCGCAAGGCGCAGATCATCACCGTGGCTCGTGAACAGTTCGGCCGCTCGGGGTACCACAACGTCAGCATGGAAGGCATCGCGTCTGCGGTGGGTATCACCGCAGGCGCGCTGTACCGCCACTTCCCGAACAAACAGGAACTCCTCGCGCAGGCGATGCTCGACGGCTCGTCTTCGATTCTCGCGGTCCTCGACGAGGTCGATCGAACCGATTCCAAAGTGGTCTTCACGGCGCTGGTTCGATACGGCCTCGACAACAACTTCCGTAGCCTCCTCTTCGATCAGGAGGCCCGTAATCTGACCCCCGAGCGCAGAGCGGAGGCTCGCGCCGGAGTGCGGGAAGTCACGAACCGGGTCGCAGACGCCCTTCGATACGAGCGTCCCGACCTGTCGGTTCCCGATTCAGTCGTGCTGGGGTGGGCACTCACCAGTATCGCGTTCAGCCCCGCTCGACACCGAACGACCCTTCCTCGAAAGCGCTTCGAGGCTCTGCTGGCCAGGTTGTTCGATGTCGTTCGTACCGCTCCTGTCCTTCCCGAGGAGCCGGCGGCACCGCCGCAGCCGACTTCGAACTTCAGCCACACCTCGCGTCGCGAAAGTTTGATGGGCGCCGCAATCACGCTGTTCGATCAACGCGGCTACCGGTCGGTCACGATGGATGACATCGGCAGCGCCGCCGGTGTTCCGAGCTCGAGCATCTACACCCATTTCGGAAGTAAAGCCGAAGTGTTGCAAGCAATTCTGGGCCGCGGAAACGAAACACTCCGGCTCGGTCTGGTTCAGGCTTTGAGGAACGCAGACTCACGGGAAGACGCGATTGCCCGCGTCGTACATTCGTACACCAATTCGGTGATCTCACCTGACAGCGCGATTGCCATCCTCATCGAAGAAACGGCGAACTTGCCGGAAGAAGCGCAGGCCTCGACGCACATTGCACAACGCGAGTACATCGACGAGTGGGTACACCTACTCGGTAACGAAACCGCGGATGCACGGGCGACGGTGCTGGCAACCATCAGCATGATCAACGACCTCACGCGCGTACGACTCGAATCACGACAGTGCGCGATCGAGGATCTGGCGGTGAGGATTCTCGCCACCCAACGCTGAACCCTACGTCTGGTGCTACCGTATCCAAGTACTTTCTTTTTACTAGCAACTAGCTTTACCGGGTGATGCTCGGGCGAGCTACAACGGAAACGGAACCACCGATGTCACTCGACGCAGCCACCCCATTTACCGCACAGCAGCTGGACGCAGCCGGCCGTGAACTGCTCTTCACAGCGGCCCGCACGGCCAACTCCTTCTCCAACGAACCGGTCACCGACGACGAACTGACTGCGATCTGGGAGCTCGCGAAATGGGCACCGACCGCGGCCAACACCAATCCACTGCGCGTGCTGTTCGTACGTACAGAGGAGGGCAAAGCCCGCCTCGTAGAGCACATGTCCGACGGCAACAAAGCCAAGACCGCATCGGCGCCCGTCGTCGCTGTTCTTGCCGTCGACACTAAGTTCTACGAGCACATTCCGGCACTGTTCCCCATCCGCCCCGAGATGAAGGACTACTTCGAGTCCGACGACGCCGCTGCCACATCGAGCAGCAAGTTCAACGCCGCGCTGCAGGCCGGTTACGTGATCCTCGCGATCCGGGCACAGGGCCTGGTCGCCGGCCCGATGGCCGGGTTCGACGCCAAAGGCATCGACGGCGAGTTCTTCGCCGACGGACGCTTCAAGACCATCCTGGTGGTCAACATCGGCCATCCCGGCGAGAACCCGTGGTTCGATCGCCTACCGCGCCTCTCCAACGAGGATGCCCTCAGCTGGGCCTGAGTCGGACATTGCCCCAGCTACCTTTCCGCACTTTTCGATCTAGCACCCAACGGAAAGCCCTCGGACATTCGTCCAGTTATTAGGGTAGGCAAACCATACTCGGATGTGTCATGCTCCTCCGGTGAAAAACATATCCAGCACGGCGGCGCCATGGGGCATCGCAGCATTCCGCATCGTTGTCGGCTTCCTGTTTCTCTGCCATGGCCTGTCGACACTGACCGGATGGCCGGTAGCCCCATGGGGCGGCAACACATCGTCGTGGACAGACTGGCCCGGTGGCTGGGCTGCCACGATCGAGCTTGTCGCCGGCACTTTGATCATCGTCGGACTCGGCACTCGCTCAGCGGCTTTCATCGCGTCAGGCTCCATGGCTGTTGCCTACTTCTGGAAGCATCAGCCCGACGGCTTGCTACCCATCCAGAATGAGGGAGACTCGGTTGTCCTGTTCTGCTGGTCCCTACTCCTGCTGGTCTTCATCGGGCCGGGCGCTGCTGCTTTGGACAACCTCAGACGAGGCAAGGCTAGCTCCAGCGAAGTGGCGGACGAGCCAGTTGCAGTAGGCACTTCCAGCCCCTAGTCCGTCATTTATCCCGAGCCACAATCCGACTCGAACCGACGATTGCCAAACAGTCGGCGTCACACCGCATATACCTGCAGGTGACGCCGGCTGTTTCGTCTGCTGAACAACATCCGACACGCAGCTATCGGAAATAGTTGCAGTACTGAGCTTTTTGGACGAGGGTCGACGTAAACACTTCACGACTCGAACGACGCCTGTGTATCCGAACTGCGGGACGGGTACACGTTCGAGTCAGCAACAGTCCGAAAGAGGGTCGGTTCGGAAAATGGGCGCACTGTGGGAATTTGTCGTTGAACGACGACAACAGTTATTGACCGATTCGTATCTCCATGTCTCGGCCGTCATTCAGTCGGTGCTTATTGCAACCATTGCCGCGGTCGCCATCGGAATTCTCGTGTATCGCAGTCCTATTGGTTCATCAGTGGCAACAGCGCTGGCCAGCACGATCTTGACGGTTCCGTCGTTCGCTCTTCTCGGACTTCTCATTCCGATTCTCGGTTTGGGTGTCGCGCCGACCATCACCGCATTGATCCTCTATGCGCTACTTCCGATCATCAGAAACACCATCATCGGTCTCGACTCGGTGAATCCGGCCATCACCGATGCCGCACGCGGCGTCGGTATGAATCGACTGCGCGTACTCAGCCGCATCGAACTGCCTCTCGCGTGGCCGTCGATCCTGACCGGGATGCGGGTCAGCACTCAGATGCTCATGGGCATCCTGGCTATCGCGGCGTACGCAAAAGGCCCAGGTCTGGGCAACTTGATCTTTTCCGGACTATCTCGCGTCGGCAGCCCCACCGCTGTTCCGCAAGCACTGACCGGCACGGTACTCATCGTCATTCTCGCTCTGATACTCGACGCCATCTATGTCGTCATCGGTCGGCTCACAACCTCGAAGGGTCTCCAGTGACTGAAACCATCCCACACGACGTCACCAGCGATCCCACGGTTTCCGGAGTCGAAATCGTCCTGGAATCCGTGACCAAGCGATACCCGGGGCAGAAAGACGCGGCGGTCGACAACGTATCTCTCACGGTTCCTGCAGGTGAGATCGTGGTCTTCGTCGGCCCTTCCGGCTGCGGCAAGACCACAACGATGCGCATGATCAACCGCCTCATCGAACCCACGTCCGGCAAGATCACCATCGACGGCAAGGATGCTTTGTCGATCGACCCCGACAAGCTACGACGCGGCATCGGCTACTCGATCCAGCAGGCCGGGCTGTTTCCACACTTCACGATCGCCAAGAACGTGGCGACGGTCCCGGGATTGATCGGTTGGGACAAGAAACGGATTGCGGCCCGCACCGACGAGATGCTCGATCTCGTGGGGCTGGACCCGGATACGTACCGAGACCGCTATCCCCGGCAACTTTCCGGAGGTCAGCAACAACGTGTCGGAGTAGCGAGGGCGCTTGCTGCCGATCCCCCCATCTTGCTGATGGACGAACCCTTCGGAGCTGTCGACCCCATCACGCGTGGGCTACTGCAGGACGAGTTGATGCGACTGCAAACGGAACTCGGGAAGACAATCGTATTCGTCACCCACGATTTCAACGAAGCAGTCAAACTCGGCGATCGAATTGCCGTGCTGGGAAACCAATCCACGATCATGCAGTACGACACTCCCGAAGCTATCCTCGCCAATCCGGCCAATGACATGGTCGCGGGCTTCGTCGGCGCCGACGCCTCCCTCAAACAGCTGACGTTGACGCGGGTGCGGCAGATCAAACTCAAGCAATGCCTCACCGCGCGGGAGAGCGACTCAGTAGACGAGCTGAGAAGTTCACTCGCAGCACGCAAGTGGAAGTGGGCCCTCATTCTCGATCAGCGCGGACGCCCGCTCCGCTGGGTTTCACCGTCGCATCTGGCGCACGCGTCGTCGCTGCGCGGCGTTGGCAACGAAATCGGGGAGGCCGTGTCCGTTCAGTCGACACTGCAAGATGCACTCGAAGCGCTGCTTGCCGAAAGCAATGCGTCGACGGTAGTCACCGGCCGGCGCGGCGAATACGTCGGTCTCATCACCATCGACACACTGGTCAGCCATCTTTCGGAGATGCGTGAAGAACACGCGCACGATCACGACGAGGATGTTCCGGAGTGAGCGCGTCGACGGAGGACCTGGCTGCGCCACCCGCTGCTGACGCCGCGGATCTCGGTGCCGCCGAAAATGCCTCCACCCGCAGAGCCGAAAGAATGCGGCTACTGGTCCAACCGGTGGTCGTACTGATACTTGTAGTCGGAGTACTGGTCTGGGCCTTCAGCCGCGATCTCAACGCAACGCAGAAAGCCAGTATCAACGTCGACAACATTACGACGCTCACGTGGCAGCACATCTTGCTCACGGCCGCAGTGGTCATCATCGTCGTGGCGGTGGCTGTACCACTCGGCACGCTGCTGACCAGACCGAGATTCACCCGCCTGGCGCCGTTCTTCGTGGGAATAGCCAACATCGGCGCAGCCGCCCCGGCTATCGGCCTACTTGTCCTGTTCTATCTCGCCACTCGCACCACAGGATTCTGGATCGGTGTATTCCCCATCGCGTTCTATTCGTTGCTTCCGGTGCTGCGCAACACGATTCTCGGCTATCAGCAGGTGGACGAGACGCTGATCGACGCCGGGCGCGGCCAAGGAATGTCGACACTCACCATTTTGCGGCAGCTCGAATTCCCGATGGCAGTTCCCTATATCCTTGCCGGCCTTCGTACTTCATTGGTTCTTGCCGTAGGAACAGCAACACTGTGTTTCCTGGTCAGTGCCGGCGGACTGGGGATCATGATCGACACCGGGTACAAACTGCGCGACAACGTGACGCTGGTAGTAGGCGCTGTGCTTGCGGTATCGCTCGCTCTGCTCATCGACTGGTTGGGCGCACTAGCCGAACAGTTCCTCGGGCCAAAGGGATTGCGATGAATCGGCGACGCACGCGCGGTTGGAAAATTACCGCAGCCGCACTCGGTTTTGCCCTTGTGGCGTCGTGTGGTTTGGAATCCGGCGGCGCACTACCCCTCGCGGTTGGGCCGGGAAGTATCCAGCCCGTTCCGGAACTAGAAGGTGTGAAGATCACCGTCGGTTCCAAAGACTTCACCGAACAGATAATCCTGGGATACATCATCGAATTCGCGATGTCTGCGGCAGGCGCCGAAGTTCGCGACCTCACGAATATCCAGGGCTCCAACAGCACCCGCGACGCACAACTCAACGGGCAGATCGATCTTGCCTACGAGTACACGGGCACCGGGTGGATCAACTACCTCGGCAACGAGACCCCGCTACCCGATTCGCAGGCACAATTCGAGGCGGTACGCGATGCGGATCTGGCTGCGAACGACATGGTCTGGACCGACCCGGCGCCGATGAACAATACGTATGCCTTGGCGATGAGCAAGGAGACGGCAGAGAAGACCGGCGTCAAGACGGTCTCCGACTACGCGAAGTTGGTCCAATCCGATCCCGGTGCTGCTGTGACGTGTGTCGAGACCGAGTTCAACGTCCGCCAAGACGGATACCCCGGTCTCGCAGCAAAATACGGATTCGATGCTTCACGTGCACAGCGCCAGATCTTGCAGACCGGCATCATCTACCAGGCGACAGCCGACGGTGATCAGTGCAAGTTCGGCGAGGTATTCACCACCGACGGACGCATCATCGCCCTCGACCTCCAGCTACTCGAGGACGATCTGTCCTTCTTCCCCAAATACAATCCGGCGCTTGTCATGCGTGCGAGCTTTGCCGAGGATCATCCGCAGGTAGCGGAGGTCATGGCACCGATTTCAGCTCGTCTCACCGACGAGGTGATGACCGAACTGAACCGCCAAGTGGACGTCGACGGCAAGGAACCCGCAGAAGTTGCCCGAGACTGGATGGTGGCGGAAGGGTTTGTGACAGCGGATTAGTCACTCGTTCTTTCGTCCCACGCAGAAGACTCGTCGGAACGGAAACAGTGTGCCCGCTGCCGTAGAGGGATAGGCCTCGCGGAGCCTCGCCGAGTACTCCTGTTCGAACTCGAGTGAGTCAGCTTCACTCAGCACATCAAGCACCGGACGCAGGCCTGTCCCCCGAACCCAGCCCAGCACAGGGTCCTCGCCAGTCAGCACGTGGATGTACGTGGTTTCCCAGGCGTCGACGTCGAACCCGTGAGCGTGCAATCTGGCTGCGTAGTGCGCCGGGTCGTCAACACCCTCCGGTCCACGCAAAACTCCACCCACACGATCACGCCACGTGGGCGACTCGGCAAGTTCACGCATCAAAGCGTGCGACGGGGCATCGAAGTTGCCGGGAACCTGCCACGCAATCCACGACCCGGGCGCCATCGCATCGGCCCATCTGTCGATCAGCTCGCGATGGTTCGGAACCCATTGCAATGCAGCATTACTCACAATGACGTCATAGCCGGTGGCGTCGAACTCGTTGATGTCCTGCAGCGTGATGGTGACGTTCCCTGGCAGATCGGTGGGCGCCTGTGCCACCATCTCCGGCGACGAATCAGTCCCCACCACCCCAGCATCCGGCCAACGCTCACCGAGTAGCCCGGTCAATGAACCTGATCCGCATCCGAGGTCCGCAACTCGCGCCGGCGACTGCGCCGCTATCCGCGACGTCAAGTCGATATAGGGGCGTGAGCGTTCGTCGGCGTATCGACCGTAGATTTCCGGGTTCCACGTAACACTGCGCATGTGCTCATTCTGCCTGTCGTGGCAAGTTCGTGGAGGCTGTGACGCCTCAGAATGGGGGTGGGTCGTTGCCGTAGTCGATGATTTCTCGGGGCCTGGGCTGGCGGGGTGTGGAGATCGGGAAGGTTTGCCGTCGTTTCCGTTCCGCGTGTTTCGCTGTGCGGTGCCGGATCTTTGCTTGTTGATGTTTGCGTTCACTTCGGATGCGGGCAGCTTTGTTTTCCAAACGTGTTCGTCGCCGGGTTCCGCCTTCCGGTAGCGGTGGTTCCTGTTGGCCGGTGAGTAGTCCGGCATCTCTGGTGCGGTAGCAGTGACCGGTCTGCGAAGTCAGGGTGATGCTGCGATCCAGGTTCGGGGCGAGCCGCCACTTTCCGGAGTGCTTGAGGCGGTGATGGTTGCGGCAGAACGCACTCAGATTCGACGCAACCGTCTTCCCACCCTGTGTGGGGTCGGTGTGGTTGAAAGGAACGTTGTGGTCGAGGTCGCAATTCCAGGCGGGGACATCGCAGTGCGGCCACTGGCAGCTTCCCGCAATGACCCGCAGCCACGTATCGAGTGCCGCGCCGGGGCGGTAGACCGTCGCCGACGCGGGCACAGGTGTTTCTGGCACCCGTACCTCCCGAACGTCTGCGTCTTTCGCGATGTCGCGGGCATGCTCGGCGCTAATCACCCCGTACCCGTCGAGGTGGGCGGGTTCATTCGAGCCTGCGGTTAGTGCGGATTCGTTGATCACGACATGCACGAGTGGCCGGCGAATGATCACCATGCCGCTGCGGTCCTGCGGGCAATCATCCCGGTCGCAGTCGCACACCAACACCGTCGAACCACTCACCAAAGCGCCCAACGAATCAGCGCGGCGCTGCTCATACGTACGCGAATCATGGCGGCACACCGACATCGCCAACTCCCGCAACCGGCCGTCGAACGCACGAGCCTGCTCCGCCGGAATACTGCCCAAAATGCGGGCCATACCGTCTTCGGCGGCACTGACCCCGACAAACCGATCCGCCAAGGCCCGGCGTCGGTGCTCCCGCATCCCCTCCGGATCAACCCGGGCCACGATCCGGTCGATCGCCGCCGTCAACCGACGACCCGTCAACCCGACACCACCGTCCACTGCTGGGGCGAGAACCTGCTCGAGCAGCAAACGCTCTACTTCGTCGATCAACTCGTCACCGACATTCGCGGTCGCCGACTCGATCAACCCGACCCGGTAGGAGTCGAGTTCACCGCGGGCCATCGCTGCCCGCGTGCGATGCAACCGCGTCTTCAAAGCAAAACCCAACCCGATGAGCTTCCCCGCCGCAGCCCGCCCCATCGTCAACACCGCGCCGACCTCCGATTCGGCCAACTCGTACGCCGACGACGACCACGTACCGCCCTCGACATGCTCAGCACTACGGCGAGTGAAAAACTCCGCAACCACGGCCAGTTTCCGCTCGACCAGCATCGCTTCACATGAATGCAACTCACTCATGAGATCGATGAGGGCGCAATCGGTTTCGGTACCACTCAGCTGCGCTGAGATACCGAAACTTCCCACCCCCGAATCGAACATCCCCCCACCGTAATCGAAACCCTGTTCGAATGGAACAGCTATCCGAAATCAGTCGGAATAGTCCGAAAAATCGCTCAGTGGGTGCCTGATGCGATGATGTCGGAGTCGTTGATTCACTGCCGCCGAAGGGACAGTCATGTTCTTGACCCAGTTCATTCATCGGGCCCTGCGCGAATCGCCGAGGCGCCCCATGACAGTGTTCGGCGATCGAACCTTCAGCACCACCGAGTCCGCTGACCGTGTGGCGCGACTCGCGAACGGACTGGGCACCGGTACGGGCGACTGCGTCTCGCTTCTGTCGCTCAATTCGGATCGCTGTCACGAAACGATCTTGGCCGGCTGGTGGTCAGGTGCGACGGTCAGCCCGCTCAACTCACGGTGGACTGCGCCCGAAATTGCCTATGCCCTGGAGGATTCCGGATCCACGATTCTGATCGTCGACGAGAATTCCGCCCCACTGGTTCCCGAACTCCGCAAACTCTGCCCCGCCCTGGGCCGCGTCGTGTACGCCGGCTCGGGAGCAGCCCCCACCGGAATGATCGACTACGACGGACTCATCACCGAATCGGAACCTGTCCCCGATCTTCGGGTCGGCGACGACGCCGTTGCACTCCTCCTCTACACAGGTGGAACGACTGGCCGTTCCAAAGGTGTGATGGTCAGCCACAGGGGCCTCATGACGTCGACGCTGGGAACGCTGGCCGCCGGCAAACCTGCAATCGCCGACGGCGTGAATCTGCTTGCGAATCCACTGTTCCATATCGCCGGCATCGCGAGCTGGATGGCGCAGAACCTGATGGGTGGCACGCAGGTATTCCTACCGGTGTTCTCGGCCGAGGCCATGCTCGAGGCGATCGACCGACATCGGCCCACCACGGTGGGCGTCGTACCGACGATGCTTCACATGTTGGTTGCCGCAGACGATCTCGATTCCTACGACCGCTCCAGTGTCCAAGTGGTCAGGTACGGCGCCTCCCCCATTTCACCGGCGCTGCTCGAACGCGCCATGCAGGTGTTTCCGCACAGCGGTTTCACCCAAGGTTACGGGATGACCGAGACCGCGCACATCACTGTCTTGAGCGCCGCCGATCACCTGAAAGGCGGTGAACTGCTTCGCTCTGCCGGTCGTGCACTGCCTCATTGCGAAGTGCGGATCGTCGATCCCGCCGGAAACGAAGTACCAACCGGAACTGTCGGCGAAATAGTCACTCGCGGTGACCATCTGATGCTCGGCTACCGGAATCTTCCCGCCGAGACGGCAGAGGCTCTCGCCGGCGGCTGGATGCACACCGGAGACGCGGGATACCTCGACGAACGCGGTTATCTGTTCATCGTCGACCGGATCAAGGACATGATCATCACCGGAGGCGAGAACGTCTATTCCACGGAGGTGGAGAACGCTCTGGCCAGGCATTCTGCTGTCGCTGCGTGTTCCGTTGTGGGAGTGCGCGATCCGAAGTGGGGCGAGCGAGTTCATGCCGTGGTGGTCCTGCATCCCGGGGTTCACGTCGAGTTCGAGGAACTTCGTGATCACGTGAAATCGCTTGTCTCCGGATACAAGGCACCCCGCTCGATGCAGTTCGTCGACGCTCTACCCCTCTCTGCTGCCGGAAAGGTCCTCAAGCGCGACCTGCGGATCGCAGCCGAGAGAGGCCAGAACACGCTTTTATAGCTCGAAGATCGTTTCTCCGCCCACAACAGTCCGCAGTACCCGAAGTGCCGCCAGATCGACAGTGTCATCGACCAACGGATCTCCGTCAAGGACAACAAAATCCGCCAGCAGACCTGCTGCGATTCGGCCCTTGTCCGCCTCTTCACCGGTGATGCGTGCGGCCGCATGTGTGTAGCCGGACAAAGCATCACGCGTGCTCACACGTTGCTGCGCACCAAGAACATGTCCCTCACGCGTCAGCCGATGGACAGCGGTATTCATCGTGAAGAGCGGATTCACCGGAGTCACCGGGCAATCACAATGCAGACCGTAGGGAAGTCCGGCAGCCACCACCGACGCCACCGGGCTGATTCGTTCGCCTCGGCCGGGGCCGAGAAAACGGTCACGGTGACGATCGCCCCAGTAGTAGACGTGATTGACGAAAATCGATGCGACAACACCCACGTCGACCATTCGCTGAATTTGATCCTCACGCAGCGTCTGTACGTGTTCGAGCCGGTGCGCGATGTCGATGTCAGGGTACGCGGCCTTGGCCAGGGCAATGGCGTCGAGCGCATGGTCGATAGCCTGATCACCGTTGGTGTGAATCGCTACCTGCCGTCCCGCGCCGTGATGCTCGCTCACCAGAGCATCGAGCGTGCCCGACGGGATTGCCATTCCACCACAATGACATCCACCCAAATCGTGATAGGGCTCGCTCAGCGCCGCAGTGTGCAACTGAATGGACCCGTCCGAAATCAGTTTCACGCCGCCCACCGCTACATGGCTGGTCGAATCGGCTAGTTCACCCAACTGATCATGCACACCATGACCCAAGTACAGACGCGCACGCAGGCGCAGTTCGCCCTCGTCGTCGAGCTCACGGTAGGCGTCGTACATCTCCGAGGTGACGTACATGTCGTGAAAGCTGGTTACACCTACGGACGCCATCACGTCTTGCGCTCGCAGTAACGCCAGCTTGGAGGCACCCGGGTCCATGTCCGGAGCCAGGTGGTGCACCAACGACATTGCCGGAATTTCGCACAGCTCACCGGTAGGTGCCCCGTCAGCATCGCGGATGATGACGCCGCCCTCGGGGTCGGTTGTCTCCGAGGTGATCCCAGCCATTTCCAGGGCAAGCGAGTTGACGTAGATTCCGTGAGCCGACAGGTGGCGCACTAAAATCGGATGCTGCGTCGACGCGCGGTCGAGATCTGCCGTCGTCAATCCGCGATCCTCAGCCACAAGACTGTCGTCGAATCCCCACGCCGCAATAGCCTCACCAGGCGGTGTCGTTTCCGCGCGCGCTGCCAAAGCAGCAACAACCGCGTCGATCGTGGGGCACGCGCCCGTCGTGGCCTCGACATCGCCGAGCATCAAACCCCACATCATTGGGTGCAGATGAGTTTCGATGAATCCCGGAACTACCACCGCTCCATCGAGATCCACGATCTCCACACCAGGACCGGCGAGCGCCGTGATCTCGGCGTCGGATCCGACGGCGACAAATCTGCCGTCCTTGCTTGCCATAGCCGTCGGCGCAACTGTGCTCGATCCGTCCATGGTCTTGATGTCGCCGTTGATGTAGATGCGGTCGGCCGTCACGGTCATGCTCGTGTCTCCATTCGTTCACCGACAACGGCTGTCGGCGTTTTCACTGCAGGCTGCCGCGTCGCGACAACCACTCCGGCAAGAATCAGCACCGCACCGACAATCTGCACGACGCTGGGGATCTGAGAAAGTAGAAAAGCACCGAACAGTAACGCCGACGCCGATTGCAGCACCAGGCTGGCGGCAACGGAACCAGCGGGCAACCGCTGGCTTGCACTTGCCACCAATAGCCACCCCACCACTTGAGAAACCAAGGCCAGCAGGATGAGCCAACCTTGAGCAGGTAAAGGTGGTGCAAGATCAAGAGTTCCGGTGGCAATTCCGATCAAGCCGGATGTAAGTCCGGTAGCGATCGTGGAAACGAGCATTGGCAATGCAGTCCGTCCCGCAGCTCTCGTCGCCAATCCCATCAAGAAGATATACACCGCATACGCGCCGGCAGCGATCACCGCGAACGTCGCACCCACGGCAGGATTGGCTCCGGTGAGCGTCGTACTCATTCCCGCAACCAACGCCACGCCCACCAGGAGAAGCGGCAGGCTCGTCACCAGTTCCTTCGTAATGCGCTGACGTAGCACCACGTAGCCGAGGATGGCCACAAAGAGCACCTGAAGATTCAAGAGCACCGTCGACAGACCCGCGCCGATCGAGTGAATGGCCTCGTGCCACAGAACGAGGTCGATGCCCAGGAACACTCCGGCGAGAACAGCCTTGACTATCCACGGGCCCGTCGAGGTCTTTCCCGGTTGGCGGCGTCGTTGCACCCAGACGAGGATCCCGAGCGGAATCAATGCGTAGGCGCACCGGAAGAACGCGCCGGTTGCGGGCGACACTCCGGACAGGTCGTACAGGATCGACGTGAGACCAAGAATGCATGCACCAGAGACAACCACTCGCAGATCTCGACGGCGTTGCTCGTCGCCGGTCCGCGCCGAGGCGAGCCCCGAAGATACATCATCACTCATGGTGATAATGTATCACCGACAGTGAGATCTGCCCCACAAGGGAAGATGGAGCCATGAGAACCCCGGTTACCCGCGAACGTGTCATCTCTGCCGCCGCCGAACTTGTGGACAGCAAAGGCCCGGACGCACTGGTTCTCAGCCAACTAGCCGACACCCTCGACGTGCGGCAATCAGCTCTCTACAAGCACGTTGACGGCGTTGACGACGTCCAACACCAGCTCAGTCTCCTTGCCCGGAAACTGCTCACCCAGCACCTTCGCGACGCCGCAGTCGGCCTCTCCCGCGACGACGCCGTCATGGCACTCGCCGATGCCTGGCGCGAATTTGTTCGCATCCACCCCGGGCTGTACGCAATCACCGACCGCTACCCCACCGCTCCACACGCTGACCTCGTCGCCGCTGTCGGAGAAGTTGTCGACGTCATCAACCGAGTCATCGCCGGATACGGCCTCGGTGATGACGACTCGGAGCAGGCAGCGTGGTCGTTGCGAAGCGCATTGCACGGCTTCTGCGTCTTGGAATCCCAAGAAGGTCACCCCGCCGGCACGGATCCCGATCGTGCCTATCGGCGGCTGATCGAACTTCTCTGCGCTGGAATCAGTCGAATGTAGGTATGCACGAACGACTGTCGGATCTAGACACGGAAACCCAACCCGAACGTGACCTGCCCGTCCTCGTCGACCTCGTAGATTTCCACGCCCTCATCCACGTGCGGGGCATCCGAACCGAACGCGACAGCCACCTTTGAACTTGCGTTCCTGGTCATATCCAACACCAGTTCCACGGCCTCGGCCGGCGAGAAGTGCTCGCGCACTGCATCGATGACGTCGGACTGGATGTAGCCGGGTTGCCACACCATCGCGTCAGCCAGCGCCAAAGCTGCCTTGTGACGATTCGACAGCCCGCTGTCCTGGTAGTTGTCGACCTCGTCGAAGAGTGCCTCGTCGGCACCTGCCTCCAGCGCAGAACTCATTCTCAGAGACTTGCACAATCGACAATTATGTTGGCGGGCTTGGCGCAGCCGCACCAGTTCGGTGGTGACCGGATCGAGAACCCGCAACCGCGCGACGCTGCGCGAGAATTCTGCACTGCCCACCGACAGTTCTGTTTCGTGCCATTTCCTTGTTTCCCGCGACTCGATTGTCGACGGCCCGAACAGCAGGTCCAATGCATGCAGCAGCCGCGGAAACCAGTCCGCCACATATACCGCAAACACGAATTCCTTGGCCTGCGAACCCAACTCGTTCAACATCGCGGCGCGCAGATCGTTGTCGATATTCGATACGTCGACGCTGAACTGCTCGGCAAAATCGCGTGCTACCGAGCCCTGGGCGGAGCCAGACTTCGACGGCAACGGCAAGGCCGACAGCGACAAAGCCTCGGCGCAGGTTGAGCGCACCTGCGCATCGAGGGCTCCGGCACTACTGAAGATCATGCGGTACAGCACTTCTGACACTTCCGGTGCGTATCGAGAAAGCGCCTCTTCAGCGTCGATGCCAGTTGACTTGCTATACCCGTCCATAAATCGACCCCATCCAGACCGCGCACAGTGCCTGCGTCGCCGCAGCCACATCAGCAGCCTCTTGATCACCGATCCAGTAGCGATCACCCATGCGGGCAATGCTTTCCAACAGAACAAGCGCAAGCATCCGACTGTCGGCACCAACCGGCGCCCGGCCGGATGCCCGCTCCGAGTCGATCACTGCGGCAACGGGTTCGACGAATCCTTCCAACCCGTGGTTCCAGAGGTCGTCCACCCCGGGGTCCGATGATCTGGCGTCGCGCATTGCCCGGAACAAATACGGGTGGCGCATCCACGTGTCACGGACCGCACCGATCATCTGCCCGACTTGCCGCGCGGGATCATCAGTCCCACCCGAGTAGATTGCCGATGCTGCTGCAACCTCTTCGTCCACCACCTTGCTCAGTTCGCTGACTGCCGCAGCTTTGTTGTCGAAGTAGAAGTAGAAGGCCGAACGGGTTACTCCGGCAGCCTTGGAAATATCGCGGACATTCAGTTCACGGAGAGTTGTTGTCTCCAAAAGGTTTTCCAAAGCACGAAGAATCGACTCGCGCCGAAGTTCACCTTTGTCCGACCTTCCGGCATCAACACCCTCTTGTACAGCCGATTCCACAATCCACCTTCACGTCGATCAGTTTGTGAGCCGAACCACATCGTATGGACATTTTTGACACGTGTCAATAGTTCCGGATCCAGCGCATTCAACGACCGGACAGGCTCAGTCCCACTCACCGAGACCAGCGTTATCGCACCCACTTCACATGCTGTTGCCTCTCCATCATTCGCTGTCACAGACTGGCAATCCTGCAGTGCACCTGGTGATTTCATTCCACAAGTGCCGCACCACTATCACCCAGACAAAGGATTCACCATGACGAGTACCGTCCCCCCCGTCACCGAACACCCGAGCGCGCCCTTCCCCTGGCCTCGCCCTCCGATTGACCCGCCGGCCGAGTACCAGTGGTTGCGTGAGAACGCCCCCATCACGCGAGTCGAGATCTTCGGTGGCGAATATGCCTGGCTCGTAACCCGTTACGACGACGTTCGCTCGATCCTGTCCGATCCGCGAGTCAGTGCAGACAGCCGCAAACCTGGATATCCCCGATTCGGCGCACCACCCGAATCCGAAGACCAGCGACTTTTCTTGCGGATGGACGGAGCTGAGCACGAGATCTTCCGCAACCTGCTGGCCAAGAACTTCACGCTCACTGCGATGAAGAAGATCCGGCCGGCGCTGCAGGAACTCGTCGACAGCACCATCGACGCGATGCTGGCTACTCCCGAAGGCCAGACCGACTTCGTGAAGGCCGTTGCACTCCCCATCCCGAGCACGGTTCTGAGCTGGATCCTGGGCGTGCACGCCGAGGATCGCGCGTTCTTCAACAAGGCCGCCGACGAGGCACTGATGGCCAACGACCTCACCAACCCTGACGCCATGGGTCGCGCCATTGCAGCCATGAACGATCTACGCGGGTACATCCGCAAGATCGCGAACGAACGCGCAGCACTTGATGATCCGGGTGACGACATCATCGGCCAGCTGGTGGCCGCCGAACGCGCGGGCACCATCACCATGATGGACGTCGAGAACTCCGGATTCCTCCTCATCATCGCCGGGCATGACACCACTACCAACATGACGGCCCTCGGTATGTACACGTTGCTACAGCACCCTGAGCAATGGGCGCAGATGCAGGAGAGCCCGACTCTGGTCCGCAACGCCGTCGAAGAACTGCTGCGCTACCTGACCGTCGTCCACCTTGTCATCCTCCGATCGTCGACCGAGGACATCGAGATCGGCGGCGTCACCATTCCCGCGGGCGAAGCCATCATTCCGCTCAATCTGTCGGCCAACCGCGACGACGCCCACTTCCCGGGAGCGGACGCACTCGACATCCACCGAAAAGCACGTGACCACTTCGCTTTCGGCTACGGCGTTCATCAATGCATCGGCCAGGCACTGGCTCGTCTCGAGCTGCAGATCATCTTCGAAACCCTCGCTCGCCGGGTGCCGACGCTGAAACTGGCCGCCCCACCCGAGGAATTGCAGTTCAAAGCGTGGTCCGGCATCAACGGAGTCTTCTCACTCCCCGTCACCTGGTAATCAACCCCTTACGTCAGGAGTATCACCCATGATCAGTTTCACCGGTAAAACCGTTGTCCTCACCGGTTGTTCGTCCGGAATCGGGGCTGAGGCCGCCACCAAACTCGCCGCTCTCGGTGCCCGCGTCATCGGTGTCGACCGAGTCACCTCGGCCGACAACTCAATCACCCAGATGATTATCGGCGACCTCTCGACCCAATCAGGTGTCGCGGACATCGCCGCGCAGATCGACGGCCCCGTCGACGTGCTGATCAACAACGCCGGCGTCGCGGCAACACTGCCGTGGCGAACCGTCATGTCGATCAACGCACTCGCTCCGCGCGATCTCACGCGCCTCCTCCTACCCAAGTTCGCCGTCGACCCGGCAGTGGTCACCACCGCGTCGCAGGCAGGTTTCCTGTGGCAGCAGAACTTTGCCCGGCTCAATGCCTTTCTTGCCATAAATAATTGGGACGACGCCCTCGAATCTCTCGCAGATTTCCCCGGTATCGACGAGGTCTGCTACAACCTCTCCAAGGAAGCCGCCATCATCAATGCGGGGAACCTGGCCGTGGACGGCAAGCACATCGGACTACGTTCCAACTCCGTCTCCCCCGGTACAGTCGGCACGCCGCTCCTGAAGGACTTCACGGCCACCATGGGCGACGCGGCCATTTCCGGTGCCGTCACCTGGGCAGGCCGTCATGCCCGGCCAGGTGAGATCGCCGACGCCATCATCTTCCTCGCATCCTCCGACGCGGCGTGGATCAGCGGAGCAGACATCCCGATCGACGGCGGATTCAGCGCCATGATCTTCCGTTCGTACATCGCGCCGGCCATGGCCGCGATGGCCGCCAGCGCCTAGTCAGGAGAACTACTATGAGCACCGACAACGAATTGATCTCGATCAATCCGGCGACTCTCGAGGAAGTGGGGCGCACCGCCGTCACCACACCGGCCGAGCTCGATGCGAAAGCTGTTGCCGCCCAGTCCGCATTCCAATCCTGGCGAACCTCGAGGAGCACCCGGCAGGGTTTACTCGCTGCCTGTTCCTACGAATTGATGCGTCAGTCCCCGTCGATCTCCGCCCTACTCACCGCGGAGCAGGGTAAATCTCTCACCGATTCGAGCGGTGAAGTCTGGATCTCGGCCCGCTGCCTCGCGCACTTCGCCCGCCTCGACTGGGCGGACGAATCACAGGCCCCACCGTCGCCGATACGCGAAGCGCGAATTCAGCATCGCCCATTGGGCGTCGTTGCGGCTATCGTGCCGTGGAACTTTCCGATCTTCCTCATGATGGCCAAGATTGCTCCCGCACTGGCCGCGGGCAATACAGTCCTGGTCAAACCTGCCGAATCGGTGTCGTTGGTAGTCGGAGAGGTTGTCCGCATCCTGCAGACCATTCTTCCCGAAGGCGTGCTCGACATCGTCTACGGCGGAGCCGATACCGGGAAAGCGTTGATCGAACACCCTGCCGTGCGCAAAGTCTCGTTCACCGGATCCACGGGGGTTGGCAAGGCGATCATGAAGCAGGCCGCCGAAACTATCACCCCGGTCACCCTCGAGCTGGGTGGCAACGATCCCGCGATCCTCCTCGACAGCGCAGATATCGATTACGCCGCAGGATTTTTGGCACACTCCGCCTTCTTCAACAGCGGACAGATGTGTATCGCCCCCAAACGTGCGTACGTGCCCGCCGACAAGGTCGACGCCTTCTGCGCCACATTCGAAGCCGTCATGTCGACCATGGTGGTGGGCGACGGGGCCGCAGCCGGCACCACGATCGGTCCCCTGCACAATTCTGCGCAACTCGAGTACGTGCAGGGTCTGCTCGACAAGGCCCGAGCTGACGGTGCAGACATCACCGGCGGAAGCCGAATAGACACTCTGCCCGGCTATTTCATGGAGCCCGCTCTGGTGCGCGGCGTCGACGACACCGGCGACATCGTCAAGTTCGAGCAGTTCGGTTTGGCATTCCCTGTCGTGGCCTACACCAACGTCGACGACGTTGTCTCCCTCCTGAACAGCCAGGAGTTCGGACTCGGAGCATCGGTCTGGGGAGAACAAGCCGCCGCGGTCGAGGTTGCCGAAAAGATCGACGCCGGTCAGGTGTGGGTCAATACCCACAACGCCCTCGAAGTCGAACTTCCCTTCGGCGGAGTGAAGAGCAGTGGCTTCGGGCGGGAAGGCGGCGAAGCCGGTGTCCACGATTTCCTGGAAACGCGGGTGGTGAGTGTAAAGCTGTAACGTACTGTGCGCCTTTGTCAACCGCCCGCGGTTGACAAAGGCGCAGAGCAGGGCTCAGTCGATCTGCAACGCTATGCCCTTGGTTTCCTTCACGAAGAACACCGTGACAAATGTGATCAGGGCGCAGAACACGAAGTATCCAGCCGGCGCAAGATTATTGTCGGTCACGCTGATCAGGTACGTCGCGATGAACGGCGCAGTACCACCGAGAAGCATGTTGGTGACGTTGTTACCCAAGGCGAGACCGCTGTATCGCACTGACGCCTTGAGCATTTCGACGTAGGTCACGTACGACGCACCGTTCACTACCGAGACACAGATGAACAGAACCGACTGACCGGCTACTGCAGCCCACGTGCCAGAACTCGCCATCAGCATGAACATCGGGACACCTAGGACGACCGACGCGGCACTACCGGCAAACAACACCGGACGACGCCCGTACTTGTCGGCCATGTAACCCGCGATGGGGAGTGTGATCACGCCGAGCACCAGGGCGAGCGACGTGGACAGGAATGCCACCTGCTTCGAATGTCCGCCAGCGGTCTGGAGGTACGTCGCGGCGTACACCGAAGCGATGTAGTAACCGCCCGTGATGAGCGCTCCGAGAAGGATGATCTTGACGACGCTGCCACCTGAACTGCGCAGCAGTTCCTTGATCGGGAGGGACTCGGTCTCACCCTTTTCCTGGAGCTCTTCGAACTGCGGGGTGTCTTCCATCTGGCTACGGATCCAAATACCGATACCACCGATCAGCAGGCTGAGCAGGAACGGCAGACGCCATGCCCATTCGAGGACCTGTTCTTCGGAGAACACCGACGTCAAGCCGAGTGCGATCAGCGAAGCCGCAAGAGAACCCAGGTAGGTTCCGGTGTTGACCATCGACGTCTGGGTTGCACGCCACCGCGCCGGAGCGGACTCGGAGACAAATGCGTTTGCACCGCCGAGCTCACCGCCGGCTGCGAAGCCTTGAAGGCAACGAGCCAACACCAGGATCGATGTCGCCCACATGCCCAACGTGGCATAGGTCGGAAGCAGACCCATACCGGCGGTGGCGATAACCATCAGCAAGATGGTCCAGGACAGCGCGTTCTTACGGCCGTACCGGTCGCCGATATGACCGAAGAAGATTCCACCGGGAACACGGAGGAAGAAGGCCACGGCAAACGCCGCGAAGGTACCGAGCAGCGCTGCATTCGGATCGGACGACACGAAGAACAGTGCGGCGATGGTGGTTGCCATGTATCCGTAGATACCGAAGTCGTAGTACTCGACGACGGTACCGACGATGGCCGCGCGAATCACCTTGACGGTGGACTGGCGTTCGACTGGAGCGCCACTGTCTTCGACGCCGCCCTCGGCGCGCGCCATGGTCTCATTCTCTGACATGTTGATCCCTACTGACTGAAGTCGTGCAGCGCAAACGATAGACGTCAGGCGTGCGCAATGGAATTGACCGGTACGCCCGCGGCGTCGGCCTTCGTGAAACTCGCCGCATTGCGTCCCGCAATACGACCCATGGTCAGAGCGTTTGCAACCGCGTTGCCACCGCCCACATATCGCAGTCCCAGAATGCCGGCACCGGCCTCACCGGCGGCGTAAAGTCCCTCGATCGGAACACCGGTTTTGCCGAGAACTGCTGCACTGCTGTTGATTTCCAATCCCGCGTGTGTACACACCAGTTCGGCGGGAAGGATCTTGGCCGCGTAGAACGGCGCAGTGTCGATCCGGTCCGGATTGCCGACCGCACCTTTGTTTCGCAACGTGCGGTGACGCAGGAAGTCGTCGTCGTATCCGTTGGGCAATTGCTCGTTCCAACGATCTACCGTTGCCGTCAACGTCGGCGCCGGTACGCCGATCAGTTCGGCGAGTTCCTCGACCGTATCGGCTCGGAGAGTGCGGCCGGCTGCAGCTTCTTCGGCGACACGCTCGGGGTTCCAGTCTGCATAACCGGGGGTCTGAGTCACTCGGGCGTTCTCGTCGAAGATCATCCAGCCGTAGCCGCCTTGGCGGTCGATGATGCCCGTCGAGACCGCGTACGACGCGTCCTCGTCCATAAACCGCCGACCGTTCTGATTGACGTTGACCCGGGACTTCGGCGGGAAACCGGACTGCCAGTGATGGAACTGCTGGAAGTAGACCGTCGGCATGATGAGGCCCCAGCCGTCACCTGCAACCGACGCGTCGAGATCCTCGGCGAACCGCAGGTGATCGCCGCGACTACCGTTGGCAGCAACGACGAACAACGACTCGTCGGCTTTGTTGGCGTCGGGGAAATAGCGATCGATCAGAGCCTGATCCTGAGCGAAGCCGCCGGAAGCAACGACGACAGCACCGGCCGGAACCTCGATATCGTCGGCTACTACGCCGACAATCCGACCGTCTTCCTCGATCAGCTTCTGCACCCGCGTCCCGAAGATAACTTCGATGCCGTGCTTGCGCCGAGCCTTGTCCAGTACCTGAATCAGACCGTATCCCTGGTCTTTCGGAACGTGGCCGCGCCACACATCTTCGACTCCGGCCTGTGCCAGACCCGGTTGATGGGCGTTACCCGAGATCGCGGCCGGGATCTCGACGCCGAGGCCGATGAGCCACTCGAGCGTCGGTGCGGCATTTTCACAGAACGCACGAATCAATCCGGGTGCAAGCACCCACTGGTTGAGATCCATGTAGTGCTGGAAGAACTTCTCCGCGGTGTCCTCGATACCCAGGCCTGACTGCACACTCGTGCCGGCAGCAGTGAAGATGCCGGCGGAAAGTGCTGTCGAGCCGCCAAGTTCGGTCTCGGATTCGAACAGCAGCACGGAAGCGCCCTCTTCGGCTGCTGATACCGCAGCTGCGAGTCCCGCTCCGCCGCCACCGATGACAACAACATCCCAGTGATCACTCACGAAAGTTCTCCAGTCTCCGCAATGATGCGGTGGTACAAGCCGTTCGAGACCAGTCCGCCGTCCACAGTGATTTCGGTTCCACTGATGTACGTCGACTTGTCGGACAGCAGGAACAGAACGGCCTCGGTGATCTCGTCCAGAGTTGCCATGCGGCCGAAGGGAACCGACTTCAGTGACGCGGCAACAAAATCACTTGCTCCACCGAGCAAGTCCGTACCGACCAAACCCGGGTGCACCGAGTTGACGCGAATTCCCCACTGCGCAAAGTTGCCCGCCGCTGATTTCGACAGCCCGGTCAGGCCCCATTTACTCGACGAGTAGGCCGGCGAGAAGTACCCGACCTGACCGGCGATGGACGAGATGTTGACGATGGATCCGCCTCCGCTCTCCTGCATCAACGGAGCCACCGCCTTCATGCCGTAGAACGGCCCGAAGAGGTTGATCTTCATGGTCAGTTCCCAGATGTCATCAGGAGTGTCCATGAATTCGAGTCGCCGCGAGATACCGGCATTGTTGATCAGTCCACCCAGTTCACCGTGTGCAGAGCGGATTTCGTCGACAACCCGGGCCCACGCTGCGGGGTCGGTGACATCGAGCGAATGCGCGGACGCCGAACCTCCACCTGAGATGATCTCCTCGACCAGATCGGAGGAATCCGCCACGTCCGCGATGCACACGTGGGAACCGCGTGCCGCCAGCGTGCGCGCGTGGTGTGCTCCCATGCCTCCGGCACCACCCGTAACCAGAACGACGCCAGGATAACTCGTGTGCTCAGACATGCCGCGAACCGCCGTCGACGGCAATGCTGTGACCGGTCACGTAACGCGCGCTGTCCGAGAGCAGGAACAGCACCGGGCCGAAGACCTCTTCCGGGGAGCCCAAACGGTGCAGCGGCACAGCGTCGAGCGCCTTGGCAAGTGCGGCCGGATCTTCCTGGACCCACTTGGTCATTGCGGTATCGATGTATCCGGGTGCAATGGAGTTGACACGAAGTCCCTTGTCGCCGAATTCAACTGCGAGAGATTCGGTGAGGTGCGCGACGGCAGCCTTCGACGTGCAGTACGCACCGCGACCCTTGCGGACGCGTAGAGCGGAGACCGAGGACATGTTCACGATGGCACCACCGGGCTTCATGTGGCGCGCAGCGGCCTGAGCTCCGTACAGGACGCCTTCGACGTTGACGCTCAAGGTCGCACCGATCTGCTCGGGCGTAATCTCCTCAGCCAGCGCAAACGGGAAGATACCTGCGTTGTTGATCCAGAAGTCGACCTGTCCGAACTCCGCGAGCGCCAGCTTGGCCAGCGTCTCGTGATCGTCGGGCTTGGTGACGTCGACGCGGACACCGATCACACGGCCGGGCTTGTCCGCCAAGGATTTTGCACTCAGTGCAGCGTTGATCGCCTGGGCCGTTTCCAGCATCTGCTCTTCGTTGATGTCTGCACCGACTACGTTGACTCCGCGTGACGCCAGACCTTCCGCGAATGTCGCGCCCATCCCCTGGGCAGCGCCGGTCACTACGGCAACCTTGCCTGCCAGCTCCGGATACACCGCCGACATTTGCGTGACAACGGTGCGGCCCGGGTTGGTCTGATCAACGCTAACGGTCATGATATTTGATCTCCTAGATGAATTCTGTTGTGCACAAAAACTTGTGAAAGACGGTTAGGGATTACGTGGCGCGTCATCGCGGGACACGACGCGGCGGACGATCTTCCACTCGTCACCGACTCGAATCACTCGATCGGTGATCGTCGTCATCCGAACCAATCGTGTGTCTCCACCGCGCTTGGTCGCGACGATCTGCAGGTAGCCGCGCACCGTCAACTCGGCTTCGTCTGCCGTTTCCACCAACAGGTTGGTAATCACGTGCCGGTGAACCTCGTCAGCCGCTTCGGCTCCGGAGTGGAACCGGCCGGCAAAGGCTTCGAGATCCGAAGAACCGACTACCGGTTCCGGATAGCTGGGCGAATGGAACTCACCGTCGACCGTAAATGTTGCCGCCCAATCCCGTTGCCGCCCAGAGTCGATGAGATGACTCTGCAGTGCATACAACTGGTGGATTGCGGCAACGTCGCCGGCCGCCGCTCCGCGGTAGTCAGTCATGAGGATGTTCACTCCGAAAAACACTGCGATGGACTCCCTCGAAGGGGCTTGCCCACCTGTCGAATGTGTGCGATAATCGCACAGGCTGTGCGATATGAACAAAGCGTAGGTGGCCCACCTCACAAACGTCAAGGAGAGAACTCGATGCGCGAACTCAGCGATGACCATCGACCCCGAATAAGCCCAGTTCAAGTGGACTCCGGCATGTCGAAAACTCTCCATCACGGACTCGAAATTCTGGAGCTCCTCACCTCCTATCCGCACGGGCTGTCTGTCACAGACATCGCCGACGGCATCGGAGTTCACCGAACCGTCGCGCACCGACTCATCCGGACTCTCGAGGCACATCACTTGTGCCGCAAGGACACTTTCAAGCGCGTCACACTCGGCGCGGGACTGGTCACCCTCGCCGAACCGGTGGAGCAGGATTTACGAACCCTCGCCCGCCCGATCCTCGAAGAACTTGCCGACGCCACCGAAGCCACGGCGCACCTCGTTGTTCGCGAGAGCGAGACCGAAGTTCGCGCACTGATGGTCGTCGAGCCGCGCAGCGCACGAATGCACGTCGCCTTCCGTCCCGGCCAGGTCGATCCGATCGACCGCGGCTCCGCCGGCCTGTCCATGCTCGCCTCACTCCCACCCGTCGACGGCGAACGAGACGAAGTACGTATTGCTCGCGCGCGCGGCTACGCGTCGACGATCGGCGAAATCACCCCTTCCGTCCACGGCATCTCGGCGGCAGTTCCCGGACGCCGCGGCGACGCCATCACCAGTATCGGAATCTCCGCATTCCACGCCGACGACCAGGACGCACTCGGCGCGGAGGTTATCGCCGCCGCACAAAAACTGGGAAGCTTGTTGCGCTGATCGCCCACAATGTCGAGCCTCGGGAATATCGCAGGCTCGACATTGTTGAGTCAGCATGAGATAGTTGAACAATCAACTACCTGAGCGCAAGGAGTTACGACATGCCTGCTGTGACAGTCGAGAATATTTTGGCCCTGCCCCGGCTCGACGAGCCTGCAGCGTCCGCAGTCAGCCGTCCCGTCAAGAGCATCACGACCGCTCCGGTCGGTTACGAAGGCGAAGGCTTCCCCGTACACCGCGCATTCGCGGGCATCGATCTCTCCGCACTCGACCCGTTCATCCACATGGACCAGATGGGTGAGGTCAACTACGCCCCCGGAGAACCCAAGGGCACGCCCTGGCACCCGCACCGCGGGTTCGAAACCGTCACCTACATGATCGACGGCATCATGGAGCACCAGGACTCCAACGGCGGCGGCGGCATTATCGGCGGCGGAGACACGCAGTGGATGACCGCAGGTGGCGGCATCCTCCACATCGAGACTCCCCCGGAGCACCTCGTTGTCAGCGGCGGCCTCTTCCACGGCGTCCAACTGTGGGTGAACCTGCCCCGAGACAACAAGATGGCAGCGCCGCGGTACCAGGACATCACCGGAAACAAGGTCGCTCTGCTCTCGTCGCACGACGGCGGCGCACTGGTTCGCGTCATCGCCGGAGAGATCGCCGGCCACGCCGGACCGGGATCGACCTACACGCCCATCGCGCTGTCCCACACCACCATCGCACCGGGCGCCAGCGTCACCTTGCCGTGGAACCCCGAGTTCAACGCCATTGCGTACGTTCTTGCCGGTGAGGGAACCGTCGGCGCAGAGCGTCGGCCGATCCGAGCAGGCCAGACCGCCGTCTACGGACGCGGCGACTCCATCACCATCGCCGCATCCGATCGTCAGGATTCACGGACCGAATCGCTCGAGGTCTTCATCCTCGGCGGCAAGCCGATCCGCGAACCCATCGCCATGGCCGGACCGTTTGTCATGAACACCAAGTCCGAGGTCATGCAGGCATTCGAGGACTTCCAGGCCGGACGCCTCGGCTCCATCCCGGCAGCCCACGAAACTCTGAGCTGACATGTCATCGGTAGTAGTTCAGCGTGCGCATGAACGTGCGCACCTGAACTACGGCTGGCTCACGTCGCGTCACAGCTTCCCCTTCGCCGGAAACTTCGACCACGCCGCATACGCGCACGGACTACTTCTGGTCAACAACGACGACATCGTCGAAGCCGGCTCAGGTTTCGACACCCATCAACACCTCGATACCGAAATTGTGACGTGGGTGCTCAGCGGTTCCCTGGTCCACCAGGATTCAGCGGGGCACACCGGCGAAATTCATCGCGGCCTCGCGCAACGAATGAGCGCCGGAACCGGGATCCTGCATTCCGAGCGCAACGACACGCGGCGCGCTGACGGTACCCGCCACACCGAACCTGTCCATGTGGTTCAAATGTGGATTCCGCCAGACGAATCCGGGATCACTCCGAGCTATCAGGAACTCGACGTCAATACCGAACTCGACGCCGGTGGCCTGATCACCTTGGCGTCGGGAATGCCCGCGCACCGCGATCACAGCGCGATCACGCTTCACAACAAGTATGCGGCGCTGCACGTCGCACGACTCGAAACCGGCCAAGTCATCACACTTCCGGACGCTCCGTATCTTCACGCCTACATCCCGCAGGGCTCCGTCACCGTCGAGGACGTGGACACCCTCTCGACCGGAGATTCGTTGCGACTCAAGGAAACCGGTGGACATCGAGTCACCGCCGTGGAACCCGCAGAAGTTCTGATCTGGGAGATGCACGCCGGACTGCGGCCGCATCTCGTACGCTGAAAGCATTCGGCCCCAAAGGAGGAACGCCATGTCGGCGCTCACAACCCCGCACATCGACGTACACCGCAGCGGTGATCGCCTGAAATCCCGCATCTCCTGGCTTGATTCGAAGCATTCCTTCTCGTTCGGGCAGCACTACGACCCCGACAACACCCACCACGGCCTGCTCCTCGTCAACAACGACGACACCGTGCTCGCGGGCACCGGATTCGACACCCATCCGCACAAAGACATGGAAATCGTCACCTGGGTGCTGCGCGGTTCGCTCGTTCACCAGGACTCCATCGGGCACTCCGGTGTCATCTATCCCGGACTCGCGCAACGGATGAGCGCAGGCACCGGAATCATGCACAGCGAGAAGAACGACTCGTGGCGTCTGGGCGGCCAACAGCACTCCGATCCGGTGCACTTCATCCAGATGTGGGTAGCACCCGACGAGGGTGGACTGACTCCCGGATACGAACAACTCGAAATCGACGACGAACTCCTACGCGGCGGACTCATACCCGTCGCCTCCGGAATGGATCGCTACAAAGATCATTCGGCCATCCGGATCAACAACAAGTACGCGGCACTGCACGTGGCGCGGATTCTCCCCGGCACAAGCGTGACCCTGCCGAACGCCCCGTTCCTGCACGTTTTCGTGGCTGAAGGAACCGCAGAGATGGAGGGCACCGGCACCCTCTACGAAGGTGACGCCGTACGCATGAGCGACTCCGGCGGACAACTCGTCACCTCAGAAACCGGTGCCGAAGTGCTGGTCTGGGAGATGCACGCACGTATCGGTGGTTGAGACCCGGCGTCAGGTCACATCCCCGGTTCGGGCGATACTCGATGTATGAGCATCGACAACTCCGCGCCCACCGTCAAACTTGATCCCCTCAACACCTTGATGGATGTACGCGCAGTAGCGATCACGCCTGGCGATCTCACGTTCGCGCAGACGATCGGGGACCGCTTCCACGACCATCGCGGACGCACAGTGCTCGGATCGCTCGGCGTGATGATCGACGGCGCGATGGGCGGGGCTGTGTATTCAGGGCTCACCTCGGGCCACCAGTCGGTGCTCGCACAGGTCACGGTCAGCGCGGCCGCCGATATCCCGTCGACGGGAACGGTCGGAGCCACAGGGGCACTCATGCACCTCGATGACGGTGTCGGACTGGCATCGGGGCAACTACGCAGCGACGACAACACACTTCTGGCAGTGATGGCCGGGCGAGCCATGGTTGTCTCGCGGCCACCCGTCGTCGCACCCGACGATTACATAGCCGGCCCGGCCCTCGACGTGCCGGTTCCCGAGGACGTCAGTGACCTGAGTGGACTGAGCGGCTCTGACGTCGTCGAAGGGATCCTGGCTGGAACGCTCGAGCGTGGACCACTTGCCGGACTCCTCGATCTCACGCTGACCGAGGTGACACCAGGCTCTGTCGTCGGCGAACTCGCGCCGGTCGAATGGATGGCAAACCCCCTCGGCGCAGTACAGGGAGGCGTACTCATTTCCGCCGCCGACGCCATCACCGGACTCGCCGCACAAACCCTGACCACCGCCGAACAGGACTACCGAGTCCTCGACCACAAGATCGACTTCTTGCGCTCACCCGCCATCGGTGGTCCCGTCATGCGTGCCGAAGCCAGCGTGATCCGCGCCGGACGTAGGCTCGCACTCATCGAATCTCGCATCGTGGACCACACCGGACAGGTCTACATTCGCGCCACCTCGAGCGTCCAGATGATCTCCCAGCAAGTTCACAGCTGATAACCAGCCCCGCGCCAGGGCGTTCGTCCACCATTGATTCAACAGCCCAGATCAATGGAGGTAGACGCGTGAACAAAGACATCGAAGCCAGCCGGCAACGAGTGAGTCGCAGGCGAGCACTGGCACTCGGCGGCACCATCAGCCTTGGTGGACTCATCGCCGCATGTTCCGGCAACAGCGGCAGCAACTCCACGACGTCCTCTGCTGCGGCATCCACGACCACCGCCGGCACCAGTGCCACTGCGGCCTCGACTGCCTCCGGCGACGCTGTCACCGCGCTGCTTGCCAAGGCACCACAGTGCGTCATGAGCGAGGAAGAAACTCAGGGCCCGTACTGGTTCGACGTCGACTCCATCCGTAGCGACATCCGCGAGGACCGACCAGGCACTACCCTTCAGGTCGCACTGCGGGTGCAGGACAACAGCATCTGTAACGCCGACGGCACCGTCGGCGCCGTCAGCAACGCCGTCGTCGAAATCTGGCACTGCGACGCGGGCGGCGTGTACTCCGGCTTCGAGTCCGGTTCTCTGAGCGCAAACGGTGGCGGCGGCGGTGGAACTCCTCCGTCCGGTGGCATGGGCGAACCCCCGTCAGGCGGAATGGGTCAGCCCCCGTCAGGCGCACCCGGCGGCGGTATGGGCGGAGGCATGGGTTCGATGGGCGGCTCGGGTGAGACTTCCGACGGCTCGTACAGCGTCGGCGACAGCGAAGCCACCACTACCGACGACGGCACCTACCTGCGCGGCGCCCAGACCACGGACGCAAACGGCATCGCGCAGTTCACCACCATTTTCCCGGGCTGGTACATGGGCCGGACCACGCATATCCACGTCAAGGTGCACATCGACAAGAAGACCGTCCTCACCACGCAGACCTTCTTCGAGGAGACCCTTCTCGACGAGGTGTATGCCGTCAGCCCGTACAGCGAGCACACAGGCCGTGAGAACAACACCAACAATTCCAACGACAACATCTTCTCCGACACAGGCATGATGACCGTCGAAAAGCAGTCGGACGGCTCCTACCTCGCTGTCATCAACCTGGGCATCGACGCCTGACCCCGATCACCGGAAGCGGGCGGTTCAGTTGGCATCAATTGACGCTCACACCCGAACTTGTGGTGACGCAGATCGCCCGAGCACTGAACGGCTCACGATAACGACTGAGCGGATTGTGGTGATCGTGTAAGGATGGAGAAATGACCACGGCTCATCGCTCAGGCATCGACCTCACCCACCTAGACAGCGAGACCCGCGCGCAGGACGACCTGTTCGTCCATGTCAACGGGAAATGGCTCGCCGAATACGAGATTCCCGCAGACCGCGCAGTCGACGGCGCTTTCCGCACGCTGTACGACAAGGCCGAGGAAGATGTGCAGACCATCATCACCGAGGCGTCGGCGTCGTCACCGGAGCCCGGTACCGACGCCCAACGCATCGGCGATCTGTACTCGAGTTTCATGGATGCCGACGCTATCGAGGCTGCCGGTCTCACCCCGATCGACGACGAGCTCGACGCAATTGCGGACGCGGCCGATCGTTCTTCGCTGGCCACCGTGATCGGACGCCATCAGCGCACGGGTGTCGGCGGCGCCATCGCGCACTACGTCGACACCGATGCCAAGAACTCCGAGCGCTACCTCATTCACTTCAGCCAGTCGGGTATCAGCCTTCCCGACGAGTCGTACTACCGCGAAGACAACTACGCCGAAATTCGCGACAAGTTCGTCGCCCACGTCGAGAAGATGTTCAATCTCGCCGGACTCGGCTACGAGGCGCAGCGTGTGTTCGACCTCGAGAAGAAGATCGCGGCCGGGCACTGGGACGTCGTGAAGCGTCGTGACGCCGAGTTGAGCTACAACCTCGTCGAATTCGAGGAGCTCACCGAGCAGAACCCCGGATTGGATTGGGCTGCTTGGCTGTCCGGCTTGGGTACGACCTCCGAGAAGTTCGCGGAAATCGTAGTTCGCCAGCCCGGATTCCTGCACACCTTCACCGCACTGTGGGCGTCGGAAGAACTCGACGACTGGAAGGCATGGGCTGCCTGGAAAGTCATCCACGCGCGAGCCCCGTACCTGCATTCCTCGTTGGTGGACGAGAACTTCGCGTTCTACGGCACCGCGCTCTCGGGCACCGAAGAGAACCGTGAGCGCTGGAAGCGTGGCGTCGGCCTGGTCCAGGATCTGCTCGGCGAGGCCGTCGGCAAGCTGTACGTGGAGCGTCATTTCCCGGCCGAAGCCAAGGTTCGCATGCTGGAACTGGTCGGCAATCTGCAGGAAGCCTACCGCCGCAACATCTCCGACCTCGAGTGGATGAGCCCGGATACCCGCAAGGCCGCACTTGCCAAGCTGGACAAGTTCACTCCCAAGATCGGCTACCCCGACAAGTGGCGTGACTACTCAGGTCTCGAGATCTCGGCTACAGACGTCGTCGGCAACTACCGCCGCGGATACGCCGCGGAATACGACCGCGACCTCGCAAAGCTGGGTGGGCCAGTCGACCGCGACGAGTGGTTCATGACACCGCAGACGGTTAACGCGTACTACAACCCGGGTATGAACGAAATCGTGTTCCCCGCAGCCATTTTGCAGCCGCCGTTCTTCGACGCCGCCGCTGACGACGCCGCCAACTACGGTGGAATCGGTGCCGTCATCGGGCACGAGATCGGGCACGGTTTCGACGATCAGGGTGCCAAGTACGACGGCGACGGCAACATGGTCGACTGGTGGACCGACGACGATCGCACCGAATTCGGCAAGCGTACAAAGGCTTTGATCGAGCAGTACAACGAATTCGAACCCAAGGAACTGCCGGGTCATCATGTCAACGGCGAGTTCACGATCGGCGAGAACATCGGCGATCTGGGTGGCCTGTCCATCGCGATCGCGGCGTACAAGATCGCAACCGAAGGCACCGAACCGCCCGTCATCGACGGCCTCACCGGTTTGCAGCGCGTGTTCTTCGGTTGGGCTCAGGTGTGGCGGACCAAGGCACGCGAGGCCGAGGCACTGCGTCGGCTCGCCGTCGACCCGCATTCACCGCCGGAATTCCGCTGCAACGGCGTCGTCCGCAACCTCGACACCTTCCACGAGGAGTTCGACGTCAAGCCCGGTGATGCACTGTATTTGGAGCCCGAAAAGCGCGTAAAGATCTGGTAGGGGCAGGCCCCCTGTGCGCCTTTTCGGTAGTGCGAACTACCGAAAAGGCGCACGGGGCCGAAGGCCCTAAGCTCCGTACACCGGCGTCGGGGTCTCGGCCTTCTCCAACAGCGATGCCACGACGGGTCCGATTTCCTTCGGGTCCCAGCGATCACCCTTGTCTTCGCTCGGGCCGTGACGCCATCCTTCTGCGACGGTGATCTTGCCGCCCTCGATCTCGAAGACGCGTCCCGTGACGTCCTTGGACTCTGCGCTACCGAGCCACACGACGAGCGGTGAGACGTTCTCCGGAGCCATCGCGTCGAAGCCCTCTTCCGGAGCTGCCATCATCTCGGCCATTGCGCCGCCGGCACCGACCGTCATGCGGGTACGCGCGGACGGCGCGATTGCGTTGACGCTGACGCCGTAGTTCTTGAACTCTGCTGCTGCCTGGATGGTCATCTCGGCGATGCCGGCCTTGGCTGCGGCGTAGTTGCCCTGGCCGATGGAGCCCTGCAGGCCGGCGCCCGAGCTGGTGTTGATGATGCGTGCGTCGATCGGATTGCCGGCCTTGGCCTCGGCGCGCCAGTAGGCAGCGGCGTGGCGCAGGGGCGCGAAGTGGCCCTTGAGGTGGACGCGCGTGACGGCGTCCCACTCCGCTTCGCTCATGCCGACGAGCATGCGGTCACGCAGGAAGCCTGCGTTGTTGACCAGTACGTCGAGGCGACCGAAGTTGTCGATGGCGGTCTTGATGAGGTTTTCCGCACCCGCCCAGTCCGCGACGTCGTCACCGTTGACAACGGCCTCGCCGCCGGCCGCGATGATTTCGGCGACTACCTGCTCGGCCGGGCTCTCGCCGGTTGCGGAGCCGTCCGCGCCTGCGCCGATGTCGTTGACGACAACCTTGGCGCCCTCTGCCGCGAATGCCAGTGCGTGCGCGCGTCCGATACCGCGGCCTGCCCCGGTGATGATGACTACGCGTCCGTCGACCAATCCACTCATTTTTATCTCCTATTGCACTCTGCTCGGGCTTGTCGGCTCCGCTTGTGTGCTAACTTACCAAGCAATCGCTTGGTTTGGTACACAGACGTAAGGAAACCCGCTATGGGCATCAGCACCTCCTCCGACGGGACCGGCATCACCACGGTCACCATCGACTACGCACCGGTCAATGCAATCCCGTCGCAGGGATGGTTCGATCTCGCCGACGCGATCCTTGCCGCAGGTAAGGACCTCAGCACCCACGTCGTGATCCTGCGAGCCGAAGGCCGCGGATTCAACGCCGGCGTCGACATCAAGGAGATGCAGGCCACCGACGGCTACGACGCTCTTGTTGCCGCCAACCGCGGTTGCGCTGCTGCATTTGCCGCGGTTTACGACTGCGCCGTTCCGGTCGTCGTAGCAGTCAACGGCTTCTGCGTCGGCGGCGGCATCGGCCTGGTCGGCAACGCTGACGTCATCGTCGCTTCCGACGACGCGATCTTCTCGCTCCCCGAGGTCGACCGCGGTGCACTCGGCGCAGCCACGCACCTCGCTCGCCTGGTACCGCAGCACATGATGCGCACGCTCTACTACACGGCGCAGAGCGTCGACGCCCACACACTCAAGCAGTTCGGCAGCGTCTACGACGTCGTCCCGCGCGAGAAGCTCGACGATTGCGCCCGCGAGATCGCCGCCAAGATCGCCGCCAAGGACACCCGCATCATCCGGTGTGCAAAGGAAGCCATCAACGGCATCGACCCCGTCGACGTCAAGAGCAGCTACCGCCTCGAGCAGGGATACACCTTCGAGCTCAACCTGCTCGGTGTGTCCGACGAGCATCGCGACGAGTTCGTCGCAACCGGCAAGCCGCGTGAGAACGCAACCCAGAAGGAAGGCTGAGACATCATGGCTAGCAAGCGTGACAAGACAATGTCGCTCGACGAGGTTGTCGGCGAGCTTCGCTCCGGAATGACCATCGGATTGGGCGGCTGGGGATCTCGCCGTAAGCCGATGGCTTTCGTTCGCGCGATCCTGCGTTCGGACATCAAGGACCTGACGGTCGTCACGTACGGCGGACCGGATCTCGGCCTGCTGTGCTCGGCCGGCAAGGTCAAGAAGGCGTACTACGGCTTCGTGTCCCTGGACTCGGCTCCGTTCTACGATCCGTGGTTCGCCAAGGCGCGCACCAACGGTGAGATCGAGTCCCGTGAAATGGACGAGGGAATGGTCAAGTGCGGCCTCGAAGCTGCCGCTGCCCGTCTCCCCTTCCTGCCGATCCGCGCAGGCCTGGGATCCGATGTGCGTAACTTCTGGGGCGACGAGCTCAAGACCGTCACCTCCCCCTACCCCGAGGCCGACGGCCGCTCCGAGACCCTGATCGCGATGCCCGCGCTCAACCTCGACGCGTCGTTTGTTCACCTCAACCTCGGTGACAAGCACGGTAATGCCGCATACAACGGCGTCGACCCGTACTTCGACGATCTGTACTGCATGGCAGCGGAGAAGCGTTACGTCTCCGTGGAGCGCATCGTCGAAACCGAGGAACTGGTCAAATCGGTTCCGTTGCAGAATCTTCTGATCAACCGCATGATGGTCGACGGCGTCGTCGAGGCTCCGAACGGTGCACACTTCACCCTCGCCGGCGAAAGCTACGGCCGCGACGAGAAGTTCCAGCGTCACTACGCCGAAGCCGCAAAGACCCCCGAGTCGTGGCAGGCGTTTGTCGACACCTTCCTCTCCGGCAGCGAAGAGGACTACCAGGCAGCAGTAAAGAAGTTTGCAGACACATCAAAGGCAGGGGAGCAGGCGTCATGAGTGAATCCACCGTCACCCGCGCAGAATACGTAGTCCTGGCTTGCGCCGAAATCTTCTCCGGCGCAGGTGAAATCATGGCCAGCCCGATGTCGACGTCATCGACCATCGGCGCTCGCCTGGCTCGTCTGACCACCGAGCCCGATCTCCTGATCACCGACGGCGAAGCCCTCATCCTCGAGGACACCCCGGCAGTGGGAACGAAGGGCCCCATCGAAGGATGGATGCCGTTCCGCAAGGTGTTCGACGTGGTCGCTTCCGGTCGTCGCCACGTGGTCATGGGCGCAAACCAGCTCGACCGCCACGGTAACCAGAACCTCTCCGCTTTCGGCCCGCTTCAGCAGCCGTCGCGTCAGATGTTCGGTGTGCGCGGCGCTCCGGGCAACACGATCAACCACGCCACGAGCTACTTCGTCCCCAAGCACTCCAAGCGAGTGTTCGTCGACAAGGTCGACGTGGTGTGTGGTGTCGGCTACGACCAGATCGATCCCGAGAACCCGGCATACAAGTACCTCAACATCCCCCGCGTTGTCACCAACCTCGGTGTCTTCGACTTCGGCGGGCCGGGAAACACCTTCCGCGCGTTGAGCCTTCACCCCGGCGTCACGGCAGAAGAAGTTGCCGAGAACACCTCGTTCGAGGTTGCCGGGCTCGCCGAGGCCGGCGTCACCCGCGAGCCCACCGTAGAAGAGCTCCACCTCATCCGCGAGACCCTCGACCCGCGCAACCTGCGGGACCGTGAGGTCTCGGCATGACCCCCACTCTGAAGACTGCGCTGACCGAACTGGTCGGCGTGGACTACCCGATCGTGCAGACGGGTATGGGCTGGGTTTCCGGTCCGGCACTCACGTCGGCGACGGCTAACGCGGGCGGTCTCGGCATCCTGGCCTCGGCCACGATGACGTACGACGAGCTCGAACATGCGATCAAGAAGACGAAGCAGCTCACGACCAAGCCGTTCGGCGTCAACATGCGTGCCGACGCCACCGACGCGAACCAGCGCATCGATCTGCTCATCCGTGAAGGTGTCAAGGTTGCGTCATTTGCCCTGGCTCCCAAGAAGGATCTGATCTCCAAGCTCAAGGACAACGGCATCGTCGTCGTACCTTCCATCGGTGCTGCGAAGCATGCCGTGAAGGTTGCGTCCTGGGGCGCGGACGCAGTCGTCGTCCAGGGCGGCGAGGGTGGCGGTCACACCGGCGGCGTGGCAACGACGCTTCTCCTCCCCTCGGTCCTCGACGCCGTCGACATTCCGGTGATCGCCGGTGGCGGTTTCTTCGACGGTCGTGGGCTTACGGCTGCACTCGCGTACGGCGCTGCCGGTGTCGCAATGGGCACCCGTTTCCTGCTCACGAGCGATTCCTCGGTACCGGATTCCGTCAAGCAGGAATACCTCAAGCGCGGACTGACGGATACGACGGTTTCGCGCAAGGTCGACGGCATGCCGCACCGCGTGCTCAATACCGACCTGGTCAACAGCCTCGAAGGTTCCAGCTACGCAACCGGTTTGATCGCTGCCGCCAAGAACGCCATGAAGTTCAAGGCAATGACCGGCATGAAGTGGTCGACCCTCGCCAAGGACGGAATCGCGATGAAGCGATCCGGCGACCGCACCATCATGCAGATCATCATGGCTGCCAACACCCCGATGTTGCTCAAAGCCGGTCTGGTGGAAGGTAACACCGAAGCCGGTGTGCTGGCGTCGGGTCAGGTTGTCGGCATGATCAACGATCTGCCCAGCTGCAAGGAACTGATCGACAGCATCATGGAAGACGCCGTCAAGCGCATCGACGCGCTGGCTGCTCTTCGCTGAATCACGTAGCAATCACTGAGTGCGTCTCCCCACATCGGGGAGGCGCACTCAGTGCGTTAAGACAGTGTCGGGCACGGCTTTCATCGCGTCCGCCAACTCTGCCGCCATCGTGCCTTTGTTCTCCACCTCCACGGTGTCGCAGCCCTGCCAATGTGCAGTTCTGCGAAGGAGCTCCGCCAGCCGCGGCGCAGTGTCGGCGTCCGCAGTGGGTTCTGCCCACGCCGCGCGAACAAGCAACCGACGGTTCTGACGGTCATTCTTGAGATCGACTCGCGCACAGATCTTGTCGTCGATCAACACCGGCAGAACGTAGTAACCGTGCACCCGCTTGTGGGCGGGAGTGTAGATCTCGATCCGGTAGTGAAAGTCGAAGAGCCGCAACGCCCGATCACGCGCCCACACGACCGGATCGAAGGGAGACAACAGAGCGTCGGCCCGAATTACCCTGGGCCGCTTCGCCTGAGGGTCGATCCACACTTCCCGCGGCTTTCCCCGGCGCTCCCACCCCTCGACGGAGGCGGAGCGCACGCTGCCGGCGTCTTCGAGCTCTCGCAGTGCAACTCTCGTTTCGGCGCTGGGCAGTCGAAAGTAGTCGGCGATATCGTCGAGAGTGCCGAGCCCGTGTGCCCGCACTCCGCGCAGCACGAGCTCACGGATCGCGTCCGGCCGCTCCACCCGGGCGTCGAGGATTGCCGGCGGCAGCACGTGCTCGGCGAGTGCATAGCGACGTTCGAACCCCGCGCGACCTGCCGATACCACCTCACCCCACCGGAACAGGGTCTCCAGGCCGACCTTCACGTCGGACCATCCCCACCACGGTCCGCGCCGCGTGTTCGCGTCGTGCTCGACCTCACTCGCCGCCATCGGTCCGTTGTCTCGCAATTCACTGCGCAACCACTCGAGGAAGTCGAGCCGATCCGATGCCCATCCGTCCTTGTCGGCGAGGGCCTTGGCTCGAAACTGATCCATTCGCCAACGGAAAAGCGGCCACATGTCGACGGGCAAGCATGTCGCTTCGTGGCCCCAGTATTCGAGGTATCCCGATCCTGGTTCGAAGGCGAGCTGATCGAGTCTCGACTTGTCGTACGCGCCCATTCGCGCGTAGATCGGCAGATAATGACTGCGCTCGAAGACGTTGACAGAATCGATCTGTAGCACCTGCAATCGGTCCATGACCCCGACCAGGTTGCGTCGTGTCACGGATGCGGGGTGCGCTTTGCCGAACCCCTGAGCAGCAAGCGCGATGCGGCGCGCCGCGGCGGGAGACACAACTTCGCTCATACTCGTGAAGACTAGCCATCCCCTCCGACAGCAAAATCGGGAACCACGATTGAGCCCGGCAAGATCGGGTTACCCTCCAGTGTGGAATTTGACTGGCTCGAACTCGTGCTCACTGCCCACCGCGAATTCGGTTCACGACTCGCTCAGGTCGAGGACTGGAGTGTGCCTACCCCCGATTCCGACTGGCAGGTGGAACACCTGGTTCGTCATGTGATCGAGGAACAACAGTGGGTGCCTCCGCTGCTGTCCGGGCTCACCGTGGGCGAAGCGACCCCGGACATCGTTCCGGTTGGTGACGATCTGTGGACCGAATGGCAGAAGTACTCCGAGGCCGCGATCAACGCCTGGAAGTCGACAAACCTCGATACGCAGGTTCATCTGTCCTACGGCACGGTGAACATGGAGCCGTACCTGCGCCAGCAGACTTCCGACGTCACGATTCACGCGTGGGATCTGGCACGAGCGGTTGGTGCGGACGACCGACTGGACCCGACGCTCGTCGAAGCCGTCTGGTCCGATCTCGACGGTCAGCGCGACATGCTGTCCGAAAGCGGTTTGTTTGCCGCCCCGGTCGAGATTCCCGAGGACTCGCCTCTGCAGGACAGGCTGATGGCACTGACAGGCCGTGATCCGCGCTAGAGGAGATGCGCTAAAGGAGATCTGCCTCCGAGAAACGCCCTCTCAACTCGATGCCGATCTCGGCGTGACGGAGTAGCAACGACTTCTCGTCATACCCTTTACGACGCAACCAGAGCGTGACTTCGCTGTTGCATTTGCTGGCATTGCACGACGCGCATGCCGGCGCAATGTTGTCGAGCGTGTATCGGCCACCCCGCGAGATCGGGAGAACACAATCACGTTGCAGCGGTACGTCTTGCGCGCCGCAGTAGGCGCACCCGTCCCACGAGGATCTGAGTGCGGCCCACTGCTCGGTGCTGAGGTCGTGTGTCGTGCTGTCCATCCGGCGCTTACGTTTGCGCGCGTACCGGGCTTTGCGACTGCGGTTGATCGTCACCGCATCATGCTACTGACCGCCCCTAGACACCTACCGAGACACCCGCGGTGCGAGCGGCACCGTCCCACCCGCCGGCCGGTGCCGGAAGACCCAAGAGCGCAGCCACTGTCGGCGCCACGTCGATCGTGCGCACGGGGGTGTCGACGCGGCGGCCACCGTCGAGTCCAGGATGCCCACCACTGAGGAAGAACGGAATCGGCAGTGTCACGGAGTGGCCGTGATTACCCGGAATCGGGTTGGACAGCGGCGTCGGATCACTGAACCGCCATCCCTGTGCGCAGAACGCAACAACGTCGCCGGCCTTGTTGCCGAGATTGAATTCCGTTGGAAGATGGCTTGATTCGACGCCGTCGACAGCAGAGACAATTTCCTGAATACGTCGAACGGCCTCTGCCCGTTCCTCATCCGGCCCTACGAAGTAGATCAGATCGGCACCGCCGTTCTGCGCGATGCGGATCTTCCCGGCCAACAACGGATCTGCGTTGAGTGGCCGATCCAGCCCGATGAGTCGCGTCGGCTCCGACCAGTCCATCGAGTGATCGGCCAGCACGACGAGGACGCTCCGATTCCACCGTCCGGTGCTGTGAAGGAAGTCGACAAAGCGTCGTACCTGATTGTCGGTGTTCTGCAGTGCGGCGGTACGCGCGATTCGAATCGACGGCCCCGAAAGATCAAGGTGACCAACACGGTCCACGTCGCCGAGGTTGGTGAACGACAACCGCGGTGAGCTCTCGCCGACGATCCGGATCAACGCATCGATCGTGAAATTGTCCGGGGCATGCTCGGTGCCGGGAAGCAGCGGCTGCGGATCCCAGACAACGGATGCGCGATCACCGAACAGACCGTGTAGGTAATGCTTGGACAGCACACTAGCTGTGGTCAATCCGAGTTCGGTGCGCACGCGGTCGAGGACGGTCGACGCCTGCAGATCCGACGCCTGATCGAGGTCGCGTTTCTTGTCGATCGCCGGGTCGTAGACGGAATTGGCCGGCACACCTGAACGTGCGGGATACACCCCCGTCATCATTGCCGTGTGGTTGGGAAGCGTCTCGGCGATGTTGATCGCGCTGGCATTCGGGTAGTGAACACCGCCGGCAGCCAAACCCGTCAGCATCGGAGTGAGATCCGCTCGCAGTTCGTCCGGGCGCATACCGTCGACAACCATGACGTGGACGTCGACATCAGGAAGGCCCCCACCGGTAGGTACACCCGCGTGCGCGGGCGTCCCGAGCAAAGCTGTTCCCGCAAGTACACTTCCGCCGATCAGGACGTTGCGGCGGGAGAGTTCGAGGCTCACTGGTTGACTCCTGGTCGGTACGAGTTCGGGTCGAGAGGACTGAAGGACGGAGCTACCCTGCTCCCGACGCCGGCGGGCAGCCGGTAGCTGGTGGCGTAGTGGGCGTTGCTCTGTGGATCGGTGACGTTGTCGACGTAGTACCAGTCCATCTGCGTACCGTCGCGGGCGATGTCGAATACACCGTAGCCGTGCGAATCCAATTCGACGTACCGAACGTGACGATTGACCGCCTTGAACGCTTCTTCCGCCGCAACGGATGCGGTGCGCGGCGGCACTTTCAACATGTCGTCGATATTGGGAGAGGTCACCGACGGAACGACGAACTCCGCTCCGACGGTTGGCCCACCGGGATAGTTGGCGGCGTTGGTGGGCAGATCGCACGCCCACGACGTGTGAATATCGCCGGTGATGAAGACTGTGTTGTCAACGTTGTTCGAGGTAATGGCGTCGAACAGCCGTGTGCGGTCGGAGGTGTACCCGTCCCACTGATCGGTGTTGTACGGGAAACCCGCCTGCGGGAGTCCTACCAGTTCGGTCAGCGCCGCAGTGGTAGCCGGTTCGAGCGGCGGAAACACGCACGGCGTGATCATGACGGGATTGCCGACGATCTTCCATTGGGCCGGCGAGGTGACGATGCCGCTGGTGAGCCAATCCATTTGCGCGCGTCCGGTAATGGAGCGATTCGGGTCGTCGACCTGACGCAATGTCGGCTGCTCGTCGCGGTACGTGCGCAAATCCAGCATCGAGATTTCTGCCAGGTTCCCGAATCGGAACCGGCGGTACAATTGAACGCTCGAGCCACTGCCCGAAGGCCGAACCGGCATCCACTCGAAATAGGCCTTGGCCGAGTTGGCCTTTCGATCGGCCCAATCGCCTTCGCTTCCGGGAGTGTGATTTTCGGCGCCGTCCCGGAACGCATTGTCGGCCGATTCGTGGTCGTCCCACGTGGTGATGAACGGCAGTTTCAGATGCAGAGCAGCAAGGTCCGGGTCGGTCTTGTACTGCGCGTGCCGGATTCGATAGTCGGCCAGGGAAATGATCTCGTGTGCCGGTTCGTGCAGGCGTACAGATCCGTTTCTCGCACCGTATTCACCCTGGCCGTATTCGTAGATGTAATCGCCCAAGTGGATGATCGCATCGAGATCCTCACGGAACCCGAGGTGGCGGTAAGCGCCGAAATACCCGGCCTCCCAGTTGGAACAGGAGACAACACCGAAGCGCATCCGTTCGAGGTCCGCCGAATTCGACGGAGCAGTGCGCGTGCGGCCGACGGGGGAAACTACCGAACCGGTGGTGAATCGGTACCAGTACGTGGTGGACGAATCGAGTCCCGTCACATCAACTTTGGCAGTGTGGTCCGAACTTGCCGAAGCCACAACACTTCCCGACGCCACAACAGTCGCGAACCCCTCATCGGTCGCGACGTGCCAGTTCAGCGTCACTGCCGGCCCGATCCCCGAACCCGGGGTCGCGTCGGCCGTCGGGGTGATACGCGTCCAGATGATGACGGCGCCGGGCAGTGGGTCACCGGACGCAACTCCGTGGTTGAAGCCCGCGGTCACCGCGGCACTCGCACGGTTCGCCGAGGCGACACCGAGGCCCACTGCACCGGCAATGGCTGCCGAACTCTGCAGGAGGCCACGTCTGGTTATTCGATCAAAGGCATTCGTGTGCACGCTAGGAGTGAATCTGCATCTGAACAGATGTTCAAGAGAGCTTCGGAGTGTTCACCCAGGCTTCGCCTGTGCGTCTTTTCGGTGGTGCCGGCTACCAGAAGGGCGCACAGGTGGAGCCTATGCTTGGGAAATGACCGAACCCGACATCAAGCCCAGAAGTCGTGACGTCACCGACGGACTGGAAAAGACCGCAGCGCGAGGCATGTTGCGAGCAGTAGGAATGGGTGATGACGACTGGGTCAAGTCCCAGATCGGCGTCGCGTCCTCCTGGAACGAGATCACCCCGTGCAACCTGTCCCTCGACCGCCTGGCCAAAGCCGTCAAGGAAGGTGTCCGGGAGGGCGGTGGGTTCCCCCTCGAATTCGGCACCATCTCCGTCTCCGACGGCATTTCGATGGGTCACGAGGGTATGCACTTCTCCCTCGTCTCCCGTGAAGTCATCGCGGACAGCGTGGAAACCGTCATGCAGGCCGAGCGCCTCGACGGTTCGGTCCTCCTTGCCGGCTGCGACAAGTCACTGCCCGGCATGTTGATGGCGGCTGCCCGCCTCGACCTCGCCAGCGTGTTCCTCTACGCCGGTTCCACGTTGCCTGGCGTCGCAAAACTGTCCGACGGCACCGAACGCGAAGTCACCGTCATCGACGCCTTCGAAGCTGTGGGAGCGTGTGCCCGCGGACTGATGAGCCGCGAAGACGTCGACACCATCGAGCGCGCCATCTGCCCCGGCGAGGGTGCCTGCGGCGGTATGTACACCGCAAACACCATGGCCAGTGCTGCGGAGGCCATGGGTATGTCCCTTCCCGGCAGCGCGTCGCCGCCTGCGCCCGACCGTCGACGCGACGGATTCGCCCGCGAGAGCGGCAAAGCAGTCGTCGAACTCCTTCGCCGGGGAATCACTACCCGCGACATCCTCACCAAGGAAGCATTCGAGAACGCGATAGCCGTTGTCATGGCATTTGGTGGTTCCACCAACGCGGTGCTGCATCTCTTGGCTATCGCCCACGAAGCGTATGTCCCTCTGACACTCGACGATTTTGCTCGCGTCGGGGCCAAGGTTCCCCACCTCGCCGACGTGAAGCCCTTCGGAAAACACGTCATGACCGACGTCGACCGCATCGGCGGAGTTCCCGTCATCATGAAGGCGTTGCTCGACGCCGGTCTCATGCACGGCGATTGCCTGACCGTCACCGGCAAGACCGTGGCGGAGAATCTGGCGCACATCACCCCGCCCGATCCGGACGGCAAGGTTCTGCGGGCGATGAACAAGCCCATTCATCCGACCGGCGGCATCACGATCCTCAAGGGGTCGCTGGCTCCCGGCGGCGCAGTCGTCAAATCCGCCGGATTCGAGTCCGATGTATTCACTGGAACTGCACGAGTTTTCGAACGCGAACGCGCCGCGATGGACGCTCTCGAGGACGGCACGATCACTGCCGGCGATGTTGTGGTGATCCGGTACGAAGGGCCAAAGGGCGGCCCCGGAATGCGCGAGATGCTGGCCATTACCGGCGCCATCAAGGGCGCCGGCCTGGGCAAAGACGTCCTGCTGCTGACCGACGGTAGGTTCTCGGGCGGAACCACCGGCCTGTGCGTCGGACATGTCGCGCCCGAGGCTGTGGACGGCGGTCCCATCGCGTTTGTTCGTGACGGCGATCAGATCCGCCTCGACGTCAGTACCGGACTCTTGGAACTGCTTGTCGAGGACTCGGAACTGCTTGCCCGCAAAGAAGGTTGGGAGCCGCTGCCTCCGCGCTACACACGCGGCGTGCTGGCGAAGTACACCAAGCTGGTGGGATCAGCGTCAGGTGGAGCAGTGTGCGGCTGAACCCGAACAGATAGCGCGCTGATGCCAGATAGCGCGCTGATGCCAGATAGCGCACCGAGCTAGATCGGCTGGAACCCGGCACCGACGCCTCCATCGGAATTGATATCCGCGATGATCGAGGACATGTTGGTGCCGAGTTCCGGCCCCAGACACGGCACGTACAGGTAGGCGTTCACCATCGCCACCAATGTGGTTCCGACAGTGACGGGGGCTCCGGAATCGCCGTGGTCAACACACACCTGCGTCCAGGTCTGGGCGTCGGCGCTCAGATTTCCCCACACGACGCCGCACGTCTGCCCCGTTGTCCGGCCTTCTTTGCAGGCGATGGCCGGGAAGCTCGCGGGCTGGCCGATTGACGTGATGGTGGCGCTGTCAACCGTCCGCACCGGCGTCACCTTCGCAGGATTGAACTCGATGATCGCGTAGTCGAGCTCTGAATTGGACTTGACGAAGGTGCCGACAACCCCGGCTCCCTCGTCATCCTCCGGAACAACCGTCGACCCAGGTCCGCCGCAGTGACCTGCGGTGATCCCCACCAGTCGACCACCGTTGTCACGCCCGATCGTGGTCAACGTACATATCGTCTCGTCGCTGATGATGATGCCGCTGCCCCCTCCGAGGGGTGTCGCCGCGGCAACGGCCGTCCCACTGACCACCAACCCGAGTCCCAGTGCAATTACGACCGCCGCCAAAACGGAAATGATTCTCTGCAACATCACACACTCCCCGCCGAGATAGTCCCCGCTGCACAAATCGCATACCCCGGAAACTCGGCACCTACGCAGGAGAGTTACTCGTTGGTTCCCAGCGCTTCGAGCATCTTGCGTGCTTCTTCGAGTTGACGGCTGAGCTCGTCCACTCTGGCGGCCGCTGCGTCGCGCGCCTCCACGATGATCGATTCGACGGCTTCGATGGCCGTCGGCTCACCCAGTTCGCGGATTGCGCGCTCAACTGCATCGGGTGCCACCGGAACCGCTTTGCCCGGGCGCTTGGCTCCCAAAGTGACGGTGACGCTCCAGTCGTTGTCGGCGCCGGCATGGATGGTGACGCTGACACCTGGCGGCAGTTTCTTGGCACGCTTGACCGCCGGACGAGGCGCGGGAGCCGTAGCGGGCACAGCGGCCGGAGCGGCCGCTGCCGGTGCGGTTCGGGGCTTCGGCCGAGTTTCGACGAGTGGTTCCATGAGCGGTTCGGACTCCACAACTGGTTTAGGGCGGGGCGCCGGCTTGGGGGGCGTCGATGCCACGCGGTTGATGCGCAATTCCTCTGCCTCGAAGGGCAATTCGTCATTGACGCCCTTGGGGCGGATCAGCACGGTATTTCCGTCCACCGACACCACCTTCGCGGAAGTGCCTGCGTCGATGCCGAGGCTGGGAGTTGCCTCGCGCAGGTATACGGTGGCGCGTTTGCCTTCGGCGACTGCCGTGGCGAGAGCTGCCAAATTTTCCGCAGTGAGGTGATCCGGCGTTGATGCGGTAGCGCCGGAACGTCTACGGGGTGGCATGCGCAAATCCTTTCGAGAGTGTCGGTAGAGCTTTTCTCGGGGCAACTCTTGCACAGGGCACCGACGTGTTCCCGCGCAGCGCCGCTCAGGTTCGCCGAATTCAGTACTGTTCGGCGGAGCGCACGTGAAAGATAGTGTCGACAACACAGCACATGGGACGCAAGGAGCACAGTGAGCAGTTCGGAGTCAGCACCGATCGACGAGGGCACCGAACCATCCGCGTCACTGTCGCGAAGTGGGTTCGACGCCCCTACCTTCAGTCGCATTCAGTCCGACGTCGAAGAGTTCCTCCTCGGCGGTCCCCGGTGTTACACACAGTCTCAGATCGCCGAGTTCGCGGGTGTTTCCCGGGAGCGCGCAGATCGTTTGTGGGTCGCGATGGGATTTGCCGTCGACGACGACCCGAACGCCGTCATGTTCACCCAACAGGACGCCGATGCACTACAAGGCATCATTACCATGGTCGATCGTGGAATCATCTCGCGCAGTAGCGAAGTCGCTGCGGCACGCGCGCTGGGCCAATCGATGTCGCGTCTCGCCGAATGGCAGGTGTCGATCATCGGCACTCACATCGTCGATCAATTGACGGAGTCCGCGGATGACGATCCCGAGGCGATCCGCAAGCAAATTCTGAGACTCGGCGCCGAGATCATTCCCGCTGTCGAATCGCTCCAGACGTACGTGTGGAAGAGGCACATCGCAGCGTCGACGGGACGGAACGTCGGAAATCCCGGAGAAGAATTCTCCAGCCGGATCTTGATCGTCGGTTTTGCCGACATCGTCGGATACACCTCACTGACTCGGGGACTCGATCCCACCGAGTTGAACGATTTGCTCGAACGTTTCGAATCGGCGTCAACCGAAATCATCGGCCGTAACTTCGGGTGGGTCGTCAAAACCGTCGGTGACGAAGTGATGTTCGCTGTGGAAAGCGCCCATCACGCTGCCGAAATCGCCTTGCAGATTCAAAGCGCGGTGCTCGCCGACCACGACGATCCGCAACTGCGCGTGGGTCTTGCCATGGGTCCGACGCTCGTCAGGTTCGGCGATCTGTACGGGTCGGTGGTCAACAAAGCTGCCCGTCTCACCAGTTCCGCGCGTCCAGGCACGGTTCTGATCGATTCGGAATTGGCCGCCGCAGTGAGCGACGACGCCAATTTCAAGCTCCGCCACCTGCGGCCGCGACGCGTGCGTGGCATCGACCGCCTCGAGCAGTACGTACTACGACGCAATCTCGAACCGTAGCCATCTCCAACCGTAGCCATCTCGAACCGTGGCAATCGGGCTCACGCGCGCCTGGCAGCAAGGAAATCGTCGACTATCTGTGCGCACGCCGATTCCCCCAACGGGGTGAGGGTTGCCAATTTCGTGAGTACCAACGGGCCGACCAACTGCGCGAGCGCAACGTCGTAGTCGTACTCCCCCAACTCCTCGATTGCTTCGGGTGTACGCAGGACTCGGTCGAAGGCGTCCCGGTACTGCTCGATGATCATCTGCCGCAGCGACCGCATCTCCGGTTGACGCTCAGTCAATGCGGCCGCACTCGAGTAGCCCGTCAGATCGGGCCCCAAGCCAAGCCAGCACATCGCTGTGACCTGCACGGGGGCACTCTCGATGGCCTTGGCTTGACTGGTGAGAAGCTCGAGCAACTGCGTTCGCAGATCGCCCTCCCCCGACAGTGCCGGCACGGACGGCAGCAGCCGCGCAAACGCCGCGGCCACCAACTCGGTGCCGCTGTCGAAGTGCCGATACAACGTCGCGCGAGCAACATTCGCAAGCTTGGTGACGGCGTCGATCGTCACCGCGTCGACTCCGCCTTCGGCAAGAAGTGTTGTTGCAGCATCGAGCAATCGAGTCCGGGATCGCAGTTTGCGCGGATCCTCGTCTGCTGCCTGCCGATCAGCGCGAACCGTTGTCACAACCACAGTTATACCCAACCCGGGGTTGTGGAACTAGCATTCTCCCAACGATACTGATGGTCTCGTTTCTATGGGGAGGCTTCGTGACCAGTAAGACGGAGATCGAACAGAGCACCTGGACGCCGCGGCAGATCTGGATGCTGACCGTCTCCTGCTGCGCGGTGGCATTGGTGGTCGCAGCCATGGCCGCGCTCAACACCGCGCTCCCCGACATAGCCAGGGACACCGGCGCCACCCAAACTCAGCTCACCTGGATCGTCGACGGCTACACACTCGTTCTCGCCTGCCTGCTGCTGGCCGCCGGGGCCCTCGGTGACCGCTACGGCCGACGCGAACTGCTGATGTTCGGGTTGGTCGTCTTCGCGGCAGGCAGTGCGATCCCCGTCTTCATCGACGATCCGTCATGGATCATCGCCTCCCGAGTCGTCTCCGGAGTGGGTGCCGCATTTGTCATGCCTGCGACACTCTCGCTGCTCACGGCTGGTTTTCCGGCCACCCAACGCAGTCGAGCTGTCGGCGTGTGGTCCGGCGTGGCCGGCTCCGGCGCCATCGCCGGACTTGTCATTTCCGGTTTCCTGATCGAAAAGTGGTCGTGGCATTCGATATTCATCAGCCTCGCCGTCGTCTCGGGACTCATCCTGGTGGCCTCGTTCACCATCGCGTCCTCGAAGGACGAGGAGACAACTCCACTCGATTTCCTGGGCACAGCACTGATTGCCACGGCGATCGGCCTTTTTGTCCTCGGCATGATCGAAGCGCCCGTCCGCGGCTGGCTGAACCCTGTGGTTCTTGCGCTCCTGATCGGCGGAATCGCAACCGGTGTCGTATTCAGTTTCGTGGAATTGCGTTCCGCCCATCCACTTCTCGATGTCGGACTGTTTGCGAACCGCGCATTCGGCAGTAGCGCAACATCACTCGTGCTTCAGTTCCTCGCCACATTCGGCATGTTCTTCATGCTCGTGCAGTACCTGCAACTCGTGCTCGACTACTCACCACTGCAATCGGCACTCGCGCTTCTTCCGATGGCCGTCCCCGTCATGGCACTGTCCGTCGTGTCGCCGTTACTGATCCCGCTCGTCGGACTCCGAATTCTCACCGCAGTGGGAATCGCGCTTCTGGGTACAGGAATCGCACTCGTGACCCGGTTGGAGCTGGGATCGAGCTACGTCGACGTGTGCATTCCTCTGATCGTTGCCGCCATCGGATTGGGACTGTGCACCACACCCGCTACCGCCGCCATCGTGTCCAATACACCGGATGCCAAGCAGGGCGTCGCGTCGGCGATCAACGACGTCACCCGCGAAATCGGTTCTGCGATAGGCGTTGCGCTTGCTGGCAGCATCCTGGCCACGACGTACGCTCGGCACGTTCAACCGGCCGTCGACGTGCTGCCCGCGCCTGCGAAGGAACCGGTCTCGGGTTCCTTGGCGGCGGCCCTGCACATCGCGGAAGGCGCCGGACCACAAGGTGATCAACTGGCGGACTTCGCCCGTGAAGCCTTCATCGAAGGCATGAACCAAGCTGCACTGACCTTGGCCGTGATCATCTGGGTCTCTGCCGTCATCCTCGGATTCTGGGCGCCCGGACGGCAGAAAACCGCAAAGGCGCTGCCGTCGGAATCGACAGCAGCGCCTTTGGCTTGACAGCTAGTGAGTGTCAGGCAGATTCGCGGTCACGCTCTGCAGCGAGGGTGAGTGCGATGTCGACGATCATGTCTTCCTGACCGCCCACCAGACGCCGCTGACCGGCTTCGAGCAGCAGTGTGCGGACATCGATGCCGTAGCGCTCCGACGCGGTCTCCGCGTGACGCAGGAAGCTCGAGTAGACACCCGCGTAGCCGAGCGTGAGGGTTTCGCGGTCGACGCGAACGGGCCGGTCCTGCAGCGGACGGACGATGTCGTCGGCAGCATCCTGCAATGCGAACAGGTCGCAGCCGTGCTCCCACTCCTCGATGTTGGCAACGGCGATGAACGCCTCGAGGGGGCAGTTACCGGCGCCGGCGCCGTGACCTGCGAGGGATGCGTCGACGCGGGTGACGCCGTTCTGCACTGCCACAACGGAATTGGCAACCGAGAGCGACAGGTTCTCATGGGCGTGAATACCGATTTCAGTGCCCTCGTCGAGGACGTCGCGGTACGCGCGAACACGGTCGGCGACGTCGTTCATCACCAGACGTCCACCCGAGTCGGTGACGTAGACGCAGTGCGCGCCGTACGACTCCATCAGCTTGGCCTGCTTCGCCAGTTCTTCGGCAGGCGCCATGTGGCTCATCATCAGGAAGCCCGAGACGTCCATGCCGATCTCGCGGGCGGTTTCGATGTGCTGCGCGGAGACGTCGGCCTCGGTGCAGTGGGTGGCAACGCGAACCGAGCGAACGCCCAGGTCGTAAGCATGCTTGAGTTCACTGATCGTGCCGACACCCGGAAGCAGCAGTGTCGTGAGGCGAGCGTGCTCGAGCACCTCGGCCGCAGCTTCGATCCATTCCCAGTCGGTGTTCGAGCCGGGACCGTAGTTGAGCGAGCCGCCGGCGAGGCCGTCACCGTGCGCAACTTCGATCGCGTCGACGCCGGCAGCGTCGAGAGCTGTGACGATCCGCTTGACGTCGGTCGGTGAAATGCGGTGGCGGACAGCGTGCATGCCGTCGCGAAGGGTGACGTCCTGGACGAAGATCTTGCGGTTGCTCACTTGGTTGCTTCCTTCTGCTGGGCGATGCGCTCCGCGATCTGCATTCCGGCGGACGTCATGATGTCGAGATTGCCGGCGTACGCAGGCAGGTAGTGTGCAGCACCCTCGACCTCGAGGAATACCGACACCTGGTGAGTGGGGCGATTGCCGTCGACGAGCAACGTCTCGACCGGCTGGTCGGCCGGGATCTCGGTGATCTGGACTTCCTGCTTGAGGCGGTAGCCCGGGACGTAGGCGGAGACGTCGCCGACCATCTTCTCGATGGACTGACGGATCTCCTCGTGGACAGCCGGGTCCGGGGCATCGACGAGGCAGAAGACGGTGTCGCGCATGATCAGCGGCGGCTCGGCGGGGTTGAGGATGATGATGGCCTTGCCGCGGCGGGCGCCGCCGACTGCCACGATCGCCTCGGATGTGGTCTCGGTGAACTCGTCGATGTTGGCGCGTGTTCCGGGACCGGCCGACTTGGAAGCGATGGACGCGACGATCTCCGCGTACGCCACCGGGACAACCCGAGAAACAGCGGCAACCATCGGGATCGTGGCCTGGCCACCACACGTCACCATGTTGACGTTGGGTGCGTCCAGGTGCTCGTCCGCATTCACGGCCGGCACGACGTACGGGCCGATCGCGGCAGGTGTCAGGTCGATCATGCGCTTGCCGAGCGGTGCCAGGCGTGCGTTGTTGGCGACGTGCGCCTTTGCCGACGTTGCGTCGAAGACGATCTCGATCTCGTCGAAGTTCGGCAAACCGACGAGGCCCTCGACGCCTTCGGCCGTGATCGGCACGTTCAGACGCGCCGCGCGAGCCAAACCGTCCGACGCCGGATCGATGCCGACCATGGCACCCATCTCCAGGTACTCGGAATTACGCAGCACCTTGATCATCAGATCGGTGCCGATGTTGCCCGATCCGATGATCGCGACCTTGACCTTGCTCATGCGATGTCCCCTTTGGTGAAAAAACTGGTGGTGACCGAACCGAGTCCGGATACGTTCACGGTGACGACATTTCCCGCTGCCACCGGCGCCATGGGGCCGAGAGCGCCGGAGAGAATGACCTGACCTGCGGTCAACGGCTGACCGAGTTCGCGGGCCGTGCGGGCGAGCCAGACAACTGCCTCGATCGGATCGCCCAAGCATGCGGTTCCGACGCCGGTGGACACCTCGACGCCGTCGACGCTCATCGACATGACAACGTCAGCAGGTTCGACCTCGTCGAGGGTGCGGCGCTCGGTGCCGAGGACGTACACGCCGGACGACGCGTTGTCGGCGACAGTGTCACCGAACTTGATGTCCCAGGACTCGACGCGGCTGTCGCAGATTTCGATCGCGGCAACGGAGTACTCGATCGCATCGCGGACCTGGGCGCTGTCCAGCGGTCCGTCAACGAGGTCTGCGCCGAGCACGAAGGCAACTTCGGCCTCGACCTTGGGCTGGATCAGGCGGTCCATAGGGATCGAATCGCTGCCGGTGAAGTCCATATCGGCGTACAGAACACCGAGGTCGGGCTGATCGACGCCGAGTTGCTGCTGGACTGCCACCGAGGTCAGGCCGATCTTGCGACCAACAACGACGGCACCGGCATTACGACGGATTTCGTCGACGCGGCGCTGCACGGCGTACGCGGCAACGAGGTCGTCACTACCGATCAGATCCCGCACGGGTGCGCAGGGCACGCCGGTTGCGGCGGCGGTCGCGAGGCGATCCGCGGCAGCGGCGATGTCGGTCTCGCTCGCTGTACTGGAATTCGAGGGCTGGCTCATGACCCCTACTTTCCAGGCTTGCACCCCACTACGCCAGGCTGATGTCTCACTCACCGATACGATCGACGAATGACTGGTGCCGCAAACCTCGACACCGTGCTCGGTAAAGCGGTGACGATCTTGCGCGCCTTCCGCCCCGACGACCACGCTGTGCCCCTCGCGACGCTTGTCGCCCGGACCGGATTGCACAAGGCGACGGTCCACCGACTCGCCGGTGAACTGGTCGCGAACCGGTTACTCGACCGCGTCGAGGGCGGCTACCGCCTGAGCGGCGGCCTGTTCGAACTCGGCATGCTCGCCTCGCTCGAGCGCAGCCTCCTGGAAATGGCGATGCCGTTCCTGCAAGACCTGTACGAGCGAACCCACGAAACTGTGCATCTCGGTGTGCGCGACGGTCATGACGTCGTGTACATCGCCAAGATCGGTGGGCATCGCCAAGCCAACTCCCCCTCTCGCACCGGAGGACGAATTCCGCTGTACTGCACGGCAATCGGCAAGGCCTTACTGGCGTACTCAGATCCGGAGTTTCGCCGCGAAGTGCTCGCGGCACCGATGACCCGGCGCACCCCGCACACGATTGTCGCACCCGGCATCCTGAGCAATCAGCTGGATCGGGTCTTCGAAACCGGTGTTGCCTTCGAACGCGAAGAATCAGCACCAGGTCTCACGTGTGTTGCCGCCCCGGTCTTCGGAAGCAACGACAAACTTGTGGCGGCTATCAGCGTCACCGGCCCCACCACTCGGTTCAAGCCCGAGAGCCAGGTAACCGTCCTGCGTGCAGCCGCCGAAGGGTTGCGCAGCACGATGGCCCGCCGCGAGCACCTGCGCTGACCAGGGAAATAGTCACGTCCGATACGCGGGCGCCTTGGCAGAGCTCCGAGTCTCGAGAGTTTCGAGCAACGGCAACGCCCGAAACGGCACTACTACCGACAGAACCATCACGCTCGTGGAGCGAGTGGCCACTCCCGAACGATTGAGATCGAGCAGGGTCTGCTGCAAACCTTGATGCGACGCGGCCGCCACTCGGCACAGAACGTCACCGGCTCCCGTGGTCGCAAATGCTTCGATCACACCCGGTATGGCTTCGAGTTTGACTGTGACAGTGTCGAGCGCGCCTTGGGCAATCTCCAGGGTCACGAATGCCTGCACTCCGAAACCTGCTGCAGCCAAGTCGATATGGGGCTCGTAGCCGGCGATGATTCCGCCGTCCTCGAGCCGGCGCAGTCTGGCCTGCACAGTGGCCCTGGCAACCCTGGTCACCCTCGACAGTTCGAGGGCGCCTGCCCGCGGATGCGTGTGCATCGCTTCGAGCAGCGCCAGGTCGAGGCCGTCGATCGATACTGCATTCCGCATCGATTCCGCCATAGCTTCCAACCTATACACAGCGACTGGAAAACCCCACCCATCCCGCACTATTCCGCCGAAATGACTAGTAGGAGGGGCACCCGTTGACTAGCTGCATCGCGCCGGACTTAGCTACATGCATCGGAAGAATCCGTCGCACCGCGACACTGCCGGGAGGACCGAGATGACCATCGAACACAGCATCACCGACGAGGAACGACTGGCCGGACTCGATCTCGAACAACTACGCCAACTGGTCGGACTGGTCGAATACGACGACGCTTCGGATCCCTTTCCGGTCCACGGATGGGACGGCCTCGAGTGGATCGTCGGCAACGCCACCCAGACCTCCCACTTCTATCAGTCCGCCTTCGGCATGGCGTTGGTGGCGTATTCCGGCCCGTCTACCGGGAACCGCGACCACCACGCGTTTGTACTCGAAAGCGGCGCAGTGCGTTTCATCGTCAAGGGAGCCGTAGACCCGGCGAGCGAGTTGATCGAGCACCATCGCGTGCACGGCGACGGTATCCGCGATATCACCTTGAACGTCCCCGATGTCGACAAGGCCATAGCGCACGCAATTACGCAGGGCGCGCGGGTTATTGCCGAACCGCACGACATTACCGATGATCATGGCAGCGTCCGCCTGGCGACGATCGCCACCTATGGCGATACACGCCACACACTTGTCGACAGGTCCGGATACCACGGACCGTATCTGCCCGGATACATCAGTCGCACATCGTCATTCGTTGCCCGCCAGGGTGCACCCGAGCACATCTTTCAAGCTCTCGATCACGTCGTCGGGAATGTGGAACTCGGAAAGATGGACGAGTGGGTCGACTTCTACCGCCGCGTCATGGGGTTCACCAACATGGCGGAGTTCGTCGGTGGAGACATCGCAACCGACTACTCCGCACTGATGAGCAAAGTGGTCTCCAGCGGCGACCACCGCGTCAAGTTTCCGCTCAACGAACCTGCCATCGCGAAGAAGCGATCCCAAATCGACGAGTACCTGGAGTTCTACCAAGGCCCGGGTGCCCAACATCTGGCACTCGCCACTGCCGACATCCTGGACGCGGTCGACGCTCTTGTTGCCGAAGGAATCGAGTTTCTGTCGACGCCGGCGTCGTACTACGAAGATCCCGAGCTACGGGCCCGAATCGGGAAGGTGCGGGTCCCCATCGACGAACTACAGAAACGAGGCATCCTCGTCGACCGAGACGAAGACGGCTACCTCTTGCAGATTTTCACCAAACCGATCGGCGACCGACCCACCGTGTTCTTCGAACTCATCGAACGCCACGGCTCACTCGGTTTCGGCTTGGGCAACTTCAAAGCGCTGTTCGAGGCGATCGAGCGTGAACAGGCGATGCGCGGAAACTTCTAGACCTCTGCAACTTCTAGACCTCTGCAACTTCTAGGCGTCTGCGCTCCACTTCCACACCACAGACGGGCGACCCGTTGTACTGACCCGCACACGCTCGTCGGTACGTTCCAGTCCGGGCAAGGATTTGAGTGTGCGGTTGAGATTCCCAGGGTCCGGACGGGCGCCGGAGAGTTCCTCGGCGACGGCCAACGCATAGGACGCCGGAAACGACCCACCGGTCAGAGCCCGAGTGAAGTCCTGATCGCGCCACAACAGAGAGTCCGCAAGGATCGGCCGAGTGTCCGCAACTATCCGATTGTGATCGAAGGCAAGATCACCCGGGTTATCCCAGCTCACCCATTCCGGGGTGATGTCACCCGTAGGCACGTCACCGGAAGTGATCACTGCCCACATCGTGACCGACAGTGTCGGACCACGCGGGTCTCGATGAGGTTCGTCGAACACCGCCAACTGTCCGCTCGCAAGAATCGCGTCGTCGGGTAGCCCGAGCTTGGTGGTCACCGCTCGCCGAGCCGCATCCTGGAGTCGTTCACCCGCACCGAGCAGTACACCGGGCAACGCACGCTGCCCGGTGTACGGCTCTGCTTGCCGCTGCGCGACGGCAAAACGCAACTGGCCCGGTTCCGGATTGCCGAAACGCAGAGCGATAACGTCGATCGAGACAAGTGACTGTTCCACGCCATCCATCATGCAGGCACGCCGGCGCGAAGCCGACGGTCGGCCCGGTCCGGTCCGTCCGCGCTAAGCACTACCGGAACGCCGACCTCGCTACCCAGGTAATCGACAAACGGCTCGGCTTCTACCGGAACGTCCCCTCTCACAGCCGATATGGCCCGCAGCGCTTCCGTCAACGCCGTCTGGTGTTCGAGATCCTTCCACGCTCCGACGGGTATCTTTCCGACGGGTACACCTGCGCACCCGTCGTACCTGTCCACACCCTGGATCGGAGTTCCCGCAGTTGTCGCACGTTCCAGAGCGTCGAGGTGCGTGAGGGCCAACCCGTCGACGCCGCCGCAGACCTCGATCGCGTACCGCAGCAGCATTGTGTCGAAGTGCCCTACCCGAAATGACCCCTGGTACTCGCCGACGCCGTTGTGCAGTTCAGGCAGGACTGCCCCGAGCGCACTGTCCTCCGCCGGAAAGGGCCCGGCACCGTGACGCGTCGTGTACGTGCGAGTCACCCCGAGTACATAACTCTCCCTGCCTATTTCGGCGATCATCGCGCGGGCGTTGGACGGCTCCACCGTCGACCACGTGGTGTGCGGGTGAAATCCACGCCACTCGTCGAGGAGGACACCCTGTGCGCCTTCGAAGATCAATCGGCCACGTGCACCGATGGACTCCAGCGCCCCAGGGCCGACAATATCAACTACCGCAGCGTATTCCGCGTACATGTCGACCATGTCCGCTATCGCGGGATACCCGTGCCGACTGTCGGTGATCAACGGTCCGTAGTACGCCGCCAGGTTCTCGAGCTTGCGAGCGAGCACATCCGGCCGTTGGCAGTCGCCGACAGTCGGCGCATCAGGGCGCTCGAGCGCGTACGCCGCCGTCTCACCGATTCCCTTGCCACACGAGCCGTGTCGATTGCCACCGCGCGCATCCTCACGAGCCCGGTTGGCCGCAACGTGAATCGGCGTAGTCAGTAGTGCCCGCCGGTCGATGGTCAACAGGTCGAATGGGCCTTGTACGCCAACAGCTTCCAACGCGCGCGCTTCGCTCGCCAAAGAAATCGGCTCGACCAGCATGAACTGAGAGAGAAAGGTGGGAACACCGTTGAGCGTCCCCGATCCGAATTGCGAGAAGGTGTGGTGGCGTTCTCCGTTCACGACATTGTGAGCAGCCTGCGCACCTCCGTTGAATCGAACCACTGCCGCAACATCGAGATCCGCCTGCGGTGAGCAGAGCCAGTCGACCGTGGCACCCTTTCCTGCGTCGCCGAAGCCAAGGTCGACTACAATAATGTCACTCTGAGCGTCCATTGTGTCCTCTCTCAGTCTGTGTCCTAACTCAGCCGAAATCGACGTCATCCGAGCCTGTTCCGAGATCCTTCGGCAATGTAGCCACCCGTGTGGGCGCCCTTCTCGTAATTCTCGCCAGTGCCCTTTGCACCGTCTTGGCTTCGGCTGTCGATCCCACATCGCGAAGGTCAGCCAACCCGTCACTCAAGTCGATGCGGTCTTCACCGATCCCCACGGTCAGGGCGATGAGTTCGCACACGGCAGCAGGATCGTCAAGCTTGAGGAAGCGCTCACCCAGGAGATCCGTCCAGTGGTCCGCGATCTCCGGATCGTTGAAGTACGACGACTGGTTGGGCAACACGAAGTAGACGTTCCACTTTTGCTCCAGTTCGCGATACACCGAGGGAACAGAAATATCGCGCCGAACCTTGTCGCCGATCACGTCGCGAATGTGACGACCCGACAGTCGCGGCTTGTTCAATTCGTCGCCGATGATGAACAGGTAACCTTTGCGGCCCCTCTTCTCCCAAGCGTCGGTGCTCGTGTGACGAGCCATGAAATATGCTGCCAGTTCGTAGCTTTCCGATTTCTGACCACCACCGTTTCCTTCGAGGAAGATGGTGCGCAACTGCTCGTCCATCGCATTACCCGATTCGAATTGCCCTACCTGCAGGGGAACCCGATCGGAATCCGCGTCTCCGATTCCGCCGAACAGAATCTGCGGGTCGTCTGCATATCCTTTGCGTTGCAACAATCCGTGCAGCTTCCCGAGCTTGTCCTGCATTATGCGCGGAACGGCACCCATCGAACCGGTGACGTCGAAAAGCACTGCAATAGGCAAAGAATCAGGGTGACCGTCCGAATCCCGGCATTCTCGTGTGTCTACACCGAACGGATCGAGAGTGGGATCTGCTTTCCAACTGCTTCGGGGACGCGACCGTAGCGTGTCGGTGTACCCGAAATCGTCGACACCGCGCGCGGCACGAAATGTCTTGCCCGCCAAGTACGTGTTGTCGTCCCATTTTCCGTATCCCATGATGAATCACTGCCTCTCAGATTGTGGGGACGGCAAACGCCCGAAAGGTTCGTTCGCCGTATAAAAGCTCGAGGAGTTCGTCGAACTCTCCGAGAAGATCAACTGCGTCAGGCCGTAGTCGTGGATTGTCTTGCATACACCCCAGTGCAAAAGTCCTCATACGACTGGGGATTCGGCCTCCGAGCATGGTCGTCATCAGCCGATGTGCCATGTAGACGTCCCACCCCGGGGAAGCCGCTTCGCCAGATTCCGGCGGATAGGCACTTCGGCAGGAACTGATCTTTGCAGCCGGCCGCATCCCCGAACGAGTCGCGAACGACCAGCCCACCAGCACCACTCCATGCAATTCGGGCTGTATCAGCACATTTTCTTCCACTATCGCGGTATGAACCCAATCTGCCTGGTGAGCTGCCGCAAGTGCGCGCAACAGGCGTCGGTGCACCCAGGCCCAGTCTCGTGGATCGAGGCCGTTCGGGTAGGCGCGACGAACATCGGCGAGGGTGACAAATCCGGTCGACAGATCGTCGAGAACATTGATCCGGCGAAGTTCCCCAGAAGCCTGGTCGGCCGCCGAAATGCGATCGACCAGCGTCGGGATGTAAGGCGCACCGCTGATGTCGGTGAGCGCCGACCTCTCAGTCTCCATCAGCAGGTTCGCTCGCCGAGCGCGAGGGATCTTCAGCACAACAGATGCCCCGGATCGATCCTGCGCACGGTACAGAGTTGCCACCGAACCTCGGGCGAGGACTTCACCCAGCACGTACTCGTTGTTTTCCCCGACATATGTCGCGGGTGATTGCGCGACTTCGGATTCCATCACCCACGTGCGATACAGCTCGTTCAACCGAGTTGTTGCGGCAGCGCATCGCGCAACATCACTCGCCTGCGCCCGATCCGGATGAATTGCAGCAACCAAACAATGGAATTGACGCTTCGCCTGCCGGCGCAATTGCAAATCCGCGGTGGCACTTCCGAACAGCTCGGTCGAGGATGCTGCCGCCTCGACAGTTTCGAGTTCGTTCTTGACCGTGTTCATACGTTTTAGTCTAAGTGACTAAAACTGATCGCGCAAGACGGCACCTCCCGAGCCGGCACAGTCCTGCTAGGCCGGTTCCGCCACTAGCGCACCGGGACGACTTCTTCCGAGGAGTACCGCAGAAGCAAACAGGAAGAACAGTGCGCCGACAAAGGTGCCTATGTTCGCCACGTTGGGATCAAGCGTGTTCCCATCTTTCAGAATGAACGAACCGACAGCGGACACGCCAAATGCGATAGATCCGAGAGCATTGAGCCACACACTTTGCCATTCCGCCGATCTCGACGCCCAGCGCGTATTCGAGCGCCACAGTATGAGTATCGCCAGAAAACTTGACACCAAGAACGCAATCGACCCCTCGGCGTCGGGATTCCACACGAGGTTGATCTCCCCACGAACATTGAGCGTGCGCATAGCTGATCCGGTGCTGATATTGAACATTATGGTGCCGAGCAATTGCACCGCTGCAGACAACCACACAACGCGTACCGCTGGCCTACCCGAATCAGTGACGATGACGGGACCGGCGAGCGCCAATTGAACAATCGCGGCTGCGGTAAAGAACCACGACCCGACAAAGAAGAGAATATTCACGAGCGTTGCTCCGAAAAGCGACGACAAGTAGGGGGCTGAACCAAGCGCAAAGAGCGTCGAGCCGATCACGAAACCCCAGGACTGCACGCGAAGTGTCGGATGAATCAGCATGCGCTGCATTGTAGTTCTACGGAAGTGCGATACCCGGCATTTCTGCTGTGCGCCACACTCCGTTTACCCGGCTCGTGTTCAGTTGCAGAGGCGATACTCTCGCTCACTCATTCACTCGGATCGTCGGGCACGTTCCTGCCCGTGAAGGGAATCACCATGGCCAGCGTTACTTTCGACCGCGCAACTCGTTCGTACGGGGGAACCGATCGCCCTGCACTCGACCAACTCGAGTTGGACATCCCAGACGGCGAGTTCCTTGTACTCGTCGGGCCGTCCGGGTGCGGAAAGTCGACGTCTCTGCGGATGCTTGCCGGACTCGAACCCGTTGATTCGGGTCGCATTCTGATCGGTGATCGTGATGTCACCGACGTCGAACCTCAGCATCGCGATATCGCGATGGTTTTCCAGAATTACGCGCTCTATCCACACATGAGCGTGGGAGCGAACATGGGCTTTGCCCTCAAGATCGCCGGGGTTCCGAAGCAGGAACGGGAAGCTCGAGTGCTCGAAGCCGCCCGAGTGCTAGATCTCGAGCAGTACCTCGATCGCAAACCGAAGGCACTGTCGGGTGGGCAGCGGCAACGAGTTGCCATGGGTAGAGCCATTGTTCGCAATCCCCAGGTATTCCTGATGGACGAACCGCTGTCCAATCTCGATGCCAAACTGCGAGTGCAGACGCGCACGCAGATTGCTTCCCTGACCCGCCGACTCGGTGTCACCACCGTGTACGTCACGCACGACCAGGTCGAAGCGATGACCATGGGTGATCGTGTTGCGGTACTCAAAGACGGTGTGTTGCAACAGGTAGATACACCTCGCCGCCTCTACACGAGTCCCGCCAACATCTTTGTTGCCGGATTCATCGGCTCACCCGCCATGAGCTTCATCGATCTCGACCTCGACGACGGCGAGATGTCACTCGGCGGTACTGCGTACCGCGTTCCGCGTTCCGTCGCCGACGCGTCACTGACACCACACGTCACAGTGGGCATCCGGCCGGAGTCGTTTGTGCGGGTGGACAAAGGAATTACCGTCGTTGTCGACGTCGTCGAAGAACTGGGCGCCGATGCATTCGTCTATGGCCACACCTTGATCAACGGCAAGCGTCATGAGTTGGTGATTCGGCAGGAAGGCAATTCCGCGCCGCCGATCGGCTCACGATTCGACGTTCTACCCGTAGTCGAGAACATGCACCTCTTCGACCCGACCACCGGCACCCGCCTGTCCACCGATGACACCGCTGTCCACGTGTAACCGCTGAATCGCGAAGGTCCCGCCGCGGTTTCGTTTGCGGCGGGACCTTCCCGTCTCAGGTGGACTGCAATTCGAGCGTTGCTGCCCGCCCAGCCACCAACTCCTCGAGGTCCGTGACCGACTTTCCGGCCAACGTCGCCCACAGGACAACGCCTGGATCTTCCGTCAGACTCACCATGTTGGGAACGCCCACTGCGACGGCACCCGCGGCAATCGCCGACGCCAACCCTGGAATCGAGTCCTCGATCGCCACAACCTGATCCATGGAGATCGGACCGGTCAGGGCCGAGAGATCTGCTCTGGCTCGCAGGTACGGCTCGGGGTGCGGCTTACCGTGCTCGACCATGTCTCCGGTAACCATCAACTGAAATGTTTCCGGTGGGAGCGCGCTCGCGACAGCTTCCGCCAACGGTGCCTCGCTCATCGTCACCAACACACAGGGGATTCCGGCGGCGCGAACCTGCGCCAACAACTCGCGGGCACCCGGACGCCACTCGATCGACTCCCGAACGCCCGCCACGACAGCGGCCACCAGTTCATCGACTATCTCGCGGATCGTAAGATCCGCCCCTGCCGCTCGAAGGACCGCAGCAGAGTCCGGCAAAGCCTTCCCTACCAGCGCTGTTGCCTGTTCGTCAGACCACTCCACTCCGTACCGCGACATCAAGGCACGCTCCGCCGCAAACCAACTCGGCTCGGTGTCCACCAATGTGCCGTCCATGTCCCAGAAGACCGCTTGCAGCATCAGGACTTCCCTTCCTCTTGTAGCTCAACATGATCGGATGCAACGACGCGCACCACAACACCCTGCGCACGTATGTCCTCGATAATCCCCAGTGGTGCGGCGTCATCGGTGATCAACTCGTCGATCACGTCCCACCCACACACTCGATGTAGCGAGGTGTGCGCCAATTTGGAGCTGTCCATCAGGAGAACACGCCGGCCGGCACACCGGATCATCTCCGATTTGAGCCGAACGACTTTCTCTTCCTGGTGGTACATGCCGTCCCCATCAGCACTCGACGTCGAGAAGTACAAAGCGTCGACGCGCAGTTCGCGCACGGCTTTGGCTGCACCCTCGCCGACAAACGATTCATGACCGGAGTCGAAGTCGCCGCCGATAGCGGTCACCGAAATGCCGGTCACTTCGGACAGTTCACGAAGTGAGGGCAGATAGTTCGTCACAACCCGAAGTTCTTCGATCTCGATCAAGTGGCGGATCATGTGGGAGGCGGTGGTGGAATCGTCGAGCATTATCACTTGCCCCGGCGCGACCTCGGTGGCAGCAGCAGCGCCGATCTCCAACTTTTGTTCGGTGGCGATGCGGCGCCTCAGCGGTGCCGCAATCTCGTAACTGCTGGTTCGTTCGATGCTGACTCCGCCCCTGAACTTTCGGACTATGCCGCGGCGTTGGAGTTCGTCGAGATCACGGTGGACCGTCATCAACGAGATGTCGAAGTGAGCGGCCAGCGATTGTGCGGACGCCGATTCATCTGCCATCAAGCATTCGAGAATGCCGTCCAGCCGTTCTTGCCTGGTGTGGGTGATCAATCGTCGACTCATCCAATACCTTGCTGTCGCTGGTGTGATTACGAATCATTTATATCACTCTTCCTGATATGAATGCTCGATGAACGAGTCGAGAAGCTTAGGCATGACAAACTGAAACTTCAGCTTTGCCATCAACGGCATCGCGAGCGTCTTGTGCACTAAATATGCTGCGTAATAGGTGATTTAGTTCTTTACAGAGCCATCTCAGACTCGCAAGGTCTGCCCGTTTTGACCATTTGACGACCATCCGCACGAGTGAAACGATCACTGCGATCAACGAAGACGTAACAACGTCGATGTGATCTTCACCGTCTCGCATCAAGAAAGCGACACCCCCGGAAGAAATGGTCTCGACATGTCGTTGACAACTCAACGCCCGGCACCGCCGACGGTCTCCGCTCCTGTGAGTCGCGGATCAACCCGGGGTCGCCCTACCCGAAGGCGTGAACGCAAGGGCTACAAGCTCTTTGTGCTCTTCACCTTCCCGAACCTGCTGCTGATAGCGGTCTTCGCATATTGGCCCGTCATCGGCAACATCTATCTCAGCCTCACCGAATGGGACATGATCGCTCCGACGCCGCTGTTCGTCGGAATCGACAACTACACCAAGTTGTTGCACGATCCTTCGTTTCTCCGGGTGTTGCGCCTGACCTTGGTATGGGTTGTTGCGATTGTCGGCATCAGCCTGACCGTGGGACTTGCCCTGGCGTGCCTGTTCAATCGCCAATCACGAGGACGGGCAGCCGTTTCCGCTCTGGCATTTTCGCCGCACATTCTCTCGGGCGCAGCGGTGGCCGCAATCTGGTTGTTCATCTTCGATCCGAACTACGGACTGTCCCGAGCGCTGTTCGGATTGTTCGGAGCCGATTCACCACACTGGACAACCTCGAGTTCGTGGGCGATGCCCGCGCTGATCATCGTCTCGATCTGGAAAGGTGTCGGCTTTGTAGCCATCGTGTACCTGGCCGCGCTTCAGTCGATGCCGGCCGACGTCCTCGAGGCGGCACGTCTCGACGGGGCAGGGGCGTGGCAGACATTCCGCCACATCACCATGCCGCTGCTCTCACCGACAACGTTCTTCCTCCTCATCACCCAGGTCATCAGCGCCTTTCAGTCCTTCGACGTCATCGCGATGATGACCAGCGGCGGACCCGCAGGCGCCACGACCACTCTCAGCTGGTTCATCTACCAAGAAGGATTCAAGGCATTCAGTGCCGGCACTGCCGCCGCCGGATCGATGGTGATGTTTGTCGTCCTGATGGGCGTCACAGTGTTCCAAATGCGATTCATCGAGAAGAAAGTGCACTACTGATGTCCGCACCCAGCAGAACGACAACCCCGGCAAAGGCGCGCATTCGCTTTCGTATGTCCTGGATCGGACTTGTTGTTGTCGGCCTCGTCTTTGCCATCCCGTTCTACTGGATGATCTCGTCGGCGTTCAAACCGGAGAGTGAGATCTACCAGTGGCCACTGCAATTCGTCCCCAGCCGCCTGGCGTGGGAGAACTTCAGCCACGCATGGAATGCCGTTCCGTTCGGCGACTTCTTCGTCAACTCACTGATCGTCACGATCGTCGGTGCCACTGCAAAGGTCACCTTGGCAGTGTTCAGCGCCTATGCCTTTGCCTTCCTTCCCTTTCCGGGCAAGAAGTGGATCTTCCTTGCAGTCCTGGGTGCCTTGATGGTGCCAGGGCACGTGACTCTGTTGCTCAACTACATCACCATCGGCAATCTCGGAATGATCAACACCTACGCGGGAATCATTCTGCCCGGACTCGCGAGCGCATTCGGAACATTCCTTCTACGCCAACACTTTCTGAGCCTCCCGAAGGAAGTCATGGAGGCTGCAGAACTCGACGGTGCCGGACACATCCGCAAGCTGTTCTACTTTGCATTACCGATGTCTGTTCCCGCGGTTGTCACCGTCGCGCTGATCGCTGTCATCGACGAGTGGAACGACTTTATCTGGCCTCTTCTCGTCACCAATTCCGTTCAGATGCGCACTCTTCCCATCGGTTTGATGGCACTCAAAGAGAGTGAGGGTGTTGACAATTGGGGCGCAATCATGGCCGGCACCACCATGGTTGTCCTCCCCATGCTGCTGCTCTTTCTTTTTGCCCAGCGATTCATCGTCGCCGGTCTTGCCGGAGCGTCCGTTCGACGCTGATCGGTTTTCCGACCTTCCCCTGCCAGTTCAGCATCCTCCAGGAGATACCCCATCATGTCGTTATTTGCCCGATCAGGCTCCGCACAGAAGCCTGTGAACATCTCTCGCCGCAGCTTTCTCACTGCTGCCGGTATGACGGCGATCGCACTCCCTGTACTCGCGGCGTGCGGTAGCGCCGGCGGCACGGCTTCGTTCTCGGCACCGGACGTCAAGGCCCCCAGCGAATTTGCCGGGAGGACCAACGTCGTCATCTGGAGTCCGTGGTCGGGCAACAACCACGAGGTCTTCACCGGAGTGGTCGACGGATTCAACCGCTCACAATCCGATATCTACGCAGAAGTTCAGCAGTTCAACGGATACGACGGCGTCACCGAGAAGATCGCCGCCGGGCTCCAGGCCAGGCAGATCCCCGACATCGGCGTCTTCTCCGACGTGTCGTGGAACAAGTTCTTCCTCAACGACACACTCGAACCGCTCGGTGGATACTTCGACAACAACTTCGGCCCGAGCACGTTCAACGAGCGTCTGTTCACCGAGGGTGTTGTCCGCGGCGAGTCCTACTGGATCCCGTTCGGCCGATCGACACCACTCTTCTACTACAACAAAGAGATCTTCTCTTCCGTAGGTTTGCCGGATCGCGCCCCGGCGACATGGGATGAATTCCGCTCGTGGGGAAAGCAAATCACCGGCCAGAACTACAACGGCAACTCACTGAAGATGCGGGCGTACACCGGTGCCGACGACTGGTACATGCAAGGACTGCTCTGGAACTTCGGCGGATCGATCTCCGACGGCCTGGACGTCACCGTGGACTCCGCAGCTGCGATTGCCGCAGCAGAGTTCGACCGAGCCGTGATCAACGACGACAAGATCGCGTACCTTGCGCAGGAAATCAACAACGACTTCATCAACGGCCAGGTCGCAACCATCACCAACTCCACCGGATCACTGACCGGACTGATCAAGGGTGCCCAGTTCGAGGTCGGTGCCGGCTTCCTGCCTCAACAGACCACCCACGGCGTGCCGACCGGTGGTGCCGGACTCGGAATCATGAAGAATGCCAGCCCGGAACGCAAGGAAGCCGCCGCCCAGGTACTCGCGTATCTGTCCGGCGAGGAAGCGTCGTCGACCTGGACCGTCGGAACCGGATACTTGCCGTCGACCATCTCCGCGGCAAACTCCACCAAGGTGCGTCAGGTCATGTCCGATAATCCGAACTACAAACTGGCCGTCGACCAACTGGAACTCGCTCGCCAACCTGACGCGGTTCGACGGTACGTCCAGAGCACCATCACGGAAATGCGCACCGCGATTCAGAAGCTGTACACCGAAAACGCCGACGCCGGCGCAACTTTGAAGGCAACGGCAACCAAGCTGCGCGCAGACACGGAATCCGTGCGCAAACTCTACGAAAGCAAGGTGGCCTGACCATGCGATCCGAATCATTCACCTTGGTGGGCCATCGCGGCGCCATGGCCCACGCACCTGAGAACAGCATTGCGTCATTTCGCCTCGCCGAGGAGATGGGCGTCGACGAGATCGAACTCGACGTGCGTTCGACGGCCGACGGCGTGGCGATCGTGCTCCACGACGCGACGCTCGATCGCACTGCTGCCGACGATTCCGGGCGCGGGCTCGGACCGGTTGCGGAACTGACCTTCGACCAGATCAAAAACATCGAATTGGACTCCGGACGCGGAGTCCTGACTTTCGACGAAGCTCTCGACACCACCACGGTGACCTTGCAGGTGGAGATCAAGGCCATCGAGGTGGTGCCGGAACTCGAACGGATCGTGGTGGCACGCCCCGAAGACGCTCAGCGCATTCAGTTCACGAGCTTCTCAGCCGAGGCTCTACTCGCAGTTGCCGAGGCAGCGCCGTTCATCCCGCGTGGGTTGATCGTGTCGTCGTATCCGAGCGCCGACGCTCACCCGGCCGGCGTCGAATCCGTACTTGCGGCCACCGGGTCCGGTGCCTTCTACTGCGGCTGGAACGGGCTGACGGCAGAACTTGTCCGCGACCTCCACGAAGCCGGACTGCAAGTTCACGCGTGGCCTCTGCGCACACCGGCAGATGCAGTACGAGCCCTCGAACTCGGAGTGGACGGCACCACCACGGATTTCCCGGCGGATGCCAGGGAGTGGCTCGCGCGCACCTAGCGGAATTAACCCCAGCGCGACTGTCCACCGTCGAGGGGGATGGTTGCGCCGGTCAGATAGCTGGCGTCTTCGCCGACCAGGAAGACGACGGCACGCCCGATATCCGTTTCGGGATCACCCACGCGACCCAGCGGGATTCCCGCGACAAAGGCTGCCGCTTCTTCGGGGTTCTTGTCCATCCACCACTGCAGGGCCGGGGTCTGCGCGTGTGGCGCAACGTTGAGGACACGGATGTTGTCCTTGCCCCACTCGCAGGCCGCGGCGCGGGTAAGTGCGCGCATGCCTTCCTTGATGGAGCCGTAGGCGCCGTAGTTGCTGGCATCCCAACGCACGGCCGCGGAGGTGACCATGTTGATGATGACACCGCCCCCGCGGCTGTTCATGTGGGGGTACGACGCCTGCATCATGCGCAGGGTGGCGAGCGGTCCCGTCGCGAAAGCGTGCTCGAAGTCCTCGTCGAGCACGCTGAGCAGCGGGCCGGGCTTGCAGTCGTTGGCGTTGTTGATCAGGATGTCGATTCCGCCGAACAGTTCGACGGTACGGTCCACTGCGGCAGTGATGTCGTCCTTCTTGCTGACGTCACACACGACTACCTCGCCGCGGGCACCGATGTCGGCGAGCAGCCCGCATGTGGTGTGGAGCTTGGACTCGGTGCGACCGGCTACCGCGATCTCGGCGCCCTCTTTCGCCAAGGCCAAGGCAACTCCTTGGCCGATTCCCTGACCTGCACCGGTGATGAGTGCAACTTTGCCATCGAGCTTGCCCATGTGATTGCTCCAATGTCCTTTTGTGTAAGGGGACTGGTCGATTCTGGTGGCTGCCGGTGTTGGTCGTCTACACTCAACGCACTAAGCAACCAAGCATTTGCTTGACCCTATGACGACCGGCACTGTCGCGTCAATCACACTGGGCGGCAAATCGGCTCGGCCCCAACAGCAGGAAGGCTCCACCGTGACACTCCCCAACCCCGTCGATTTCAGCGGACGCTCGGTGATCGTCACCGGCGGCACCAAGGGCATCGGCTTTGTCATCGCCGAAACCTTCCTGACTGCCGGGGCAAACGTGCTGGTCTGTGGCCGAAACGAGCCTGAAAAGCTCCCGTCGGCTGACGGCCGAACTGCAGCATTCAAATCCACGGACGTCCGTGATCCTGCAGACGCTGCAGCACTCGTCCAGGATGCCGTCGATCGCTTCGGCCGGTTGGACGTTCTGATCAACAATGCAGGCGGCTCCCCCGACGCCGACGCAGCCACCGTCTCCCCTCGCTTCGTGGAGAAGATCGTGGCGCTGAACCTGCTGGCCCCCTTCAACGTTGCTCAGGCTGCAAACGCCGTCATGCAGACGCAGGACAACGGCGGCGCCATCATCAACATCGGCAGTGTCTCGGGCATCGACCCGCAGCCCGGCACCGCTGCGTACAGCGCCGCCAAGGCCGGACTGCTGGTCCTGACAAAGGCTTTGGCGCTCGAGTGGGCACCGAAGGTGCGCATCAACCACATCACAACGGGCTTGATCCGCACGGAAGCCGCCGCAGAGGTCTACGGCGCCGACGGCGGCGCGGCCGTCACCGAGATCATCCCGATGGAGCGTATGGCCGTACCGGCGGATATCGCGAATTCCTGCCTGTTCCTTGCAAGTTCACTCTCGTCATACGTCACGGGAACTGATATCGCCGTCCACGGCGGCGGCGAGTACCCGGCCCGCTACCTTGCTACCCACCCTGAGCTGTTTTCGCGAACCAGCTCGTAAGACCGAGTAAACAAGGAAGCCCTCGAGCGATTGCTCGAGGGCTTCCTTGTTTTGTGTGAACAACTGCGGGGCGCGACGGGGGGTCGAGCGCCCCGCAGTTGAGTCTGAGGGTGCTAGCGAGCGGAGAAACTCACTCGTGCACCGGAAATCGCGATCTGACCATCCTTGTGCACCTGGAAGGCCAGGTCGTCAGGAGTACCCCACGCGACGATGGACGGCGCCTCACCCGGATGGATGGCTGCCGCAAATCGACCCTCGAGGCTCACGAGATCTGCCGGATGCACTCCGGCGACCCGGGCAAGCTCGAGCGTGCTGGCAGCCAACGTGCACAGGCCGTGCATGATCGGACGCGGCTGATTGATCCGCGCCGCGGCCTCGGGATCGATGTGGATGTGGTGCATGTCGCCCAGAAGGCGATACATCGCCGTCTGGTTTTCTGCGGTGGTCAGCACACCGGTGAGCGAAGGCTCGCCCGTCGGCTCTGCCGGACGGGACGGTCCACGTTCTCCGCCGAATCCACCGGCGCCGGGAGCGAACAGCGACCAGGTCGCGACGAAGTACTCGCACTCCACCTTCACCTCGAACACCGCAGCGGCGCCCTTGTCCCACACCTCTCCGACCGAAGCCTTCAGGGTCACTTCACCGCTACGCGGCAGCGGGGCAAGAACTTTCAGTTCCTGCGAGCCGTGCAGTGCCGTCGAGGTGTCGAATGCCCCTGCTGAACCCAGTGCATCCGGTGCCCACTGCGCGAGCGTGAGAGCAAAGGTCGGCAGTACCCGAAGCTGATCCTCGAAGACGAGGTCCAGCTCGGTCGCCTTGGCGCCCACGGCAAGTGCGTACAGGATCGCGTCGCGCTCGGTGTACGACACTGTGCGGGTCCCGAGATCGGCTCCGCGCCAATCGCCGGCAGTCTTCGCAGTTTCCGAAGTTGTCACTGTCATTCCTCTCTCACACCGCGCCGAGAATGAGACCACTGGTAGGTACTGCTGTTCCGGCAGTGACCAATACGTTCTCGACACCATCGGGCTGATTGGTCGACGTGCCACGAATGAGCCGCACACCTTCTGCAACACCGTTGACACCGTGCAGGTACGCCTCGCCGACCTGACCACCGTGAGTGTTCGCCGGCAGGCGTCCACCGAGTTCGAGGTTGCCTTCGCGGATGAAGTCCTTGGCCTCGCCGGGCTTGCAGAATCCCAGTTCTTCGAGCTGTGGGAGGACCAGCGGAGTGAAGTGGTCGTACAGGATCGCGGCATTGATGTCGTCCGGGCTCAGGCCGCTCTGGCTGTACAGCTGACGGCCGACCAGACCCATCTCCGGGATACCCGTGATGTCGGGTCGGTAGTAACTGGTCATCATGTGCTGATCCTTGCCACTGCCCTGAGCAGCGGCCTTGATGAAGGCCGGCTTGTTGGCCAGATCCTTGGCGCGCTCAGCGGAGACGACGACGAGCGCCTGGCCACCGTCGGTTTCCTGGCAGCAGTCGAGCAAGTGCAGCGGTTCGGCGATCCAGCGGGAATTCTGGTGATCCTCGAGTGTGATCGGACGCTCGTAGAACCAGGCAGCCGGGTTGTTGGCAGCGTGCTTGCGCGCCACCACTGCAACCCGTCCGAAGTCCTCACTCGTCGCACCGTACTGGTGCATGTACCGCCGTGCGAACATAGCGACCCACTGAGCGGGAGTCGACAGGCCCTGCGGGGTCATCCACGCATAAGCCGCGCGGTCCGCTGTGGTTGCCATCGGGCGATCATGCTGGCCAAGGCCGTAACGCTCACCGGAGCGCTCGTTGAAAGCGCGGTAGCAGACCACGACATCGGCGACACCCGTCGCAACGGCCATGGCTGCCTGCTGTACGGGGCCACATGCGGCGCCACCGCCGTAACCGATGCGGGAGAAGAACTTCAGCTCGCCGAGACCACAGTTGCGAGCAACAATAGCTTCGCCGTTGGTTTCCGCGGTGAAGGTCGAAAGTCCGTCGACCTCGGACGGGGCGATACCCGCGTCCGCGAGTGCAGCGACGATGGCCTCACAGGCCAACTGCAGTTCGGTGCGACCGGAGTTCTTGGAGAACTCGGTGGATCCGATGCCGACGATGGCAGCGGCTCCCGAGAGCGGGCTGATCGCCATCAGGGCTTCCCCTCTTCTTTGAAAGCAACTGTGACGGTGCCGGATGCATGGTTGCCGAGGCTGTTTGCGCCCTGCACCTTGACCACGACAACACCGTCTTCCTTGGACACAACCTCGCCGGTCATGGTCATGGTGTCACCCGGGTAGTTGGGCGCGCCGAGACGAATGGCGATGCGACGCAGGGTCGATGCCGATCCGGCCCAATCCGTGACGTACCGGCCGACGAGACCGTTGCTCGTCAGGATGTTCATGAAGACATCCTTGGAGCCGCGCTCCTGAGCCAGGCTCGGATCGTGGTGCACGTCCTGGAAATCACGGGTGGCAATAGCGGTCGCGATGATCAACGTGCGAGTCAGCGGGATCGCCAACTCGGGGAGAGCCTCGCCGACCTCGATATCCGCGTAGCTACGACCGACGAGAACGGTCATGCGAGCACCTCCACACCGGATGCAAGCTGTGCACCCAGACGCGCCAGGTCGGAACTGGAACCACCGAGGGTGGCCGCAATCTGCTTGCCCCACAGCAGGTGACGGTGAACCGGGTAGTCGGTGTCGACGCCCATGCCGCCGTGGACATGTGTGGTGCGATGCACGACGCGCTGTCCGCCGTCGGTGGCCCACCACTTGGCAACGAGCACCGAGGTACCGAGATCCAGTCCCTCGGAAATGCGCCAAGCGGCCTGCCACAGTGTCACGCGCATCGCTTCGAGATCGATGTAGCAGTCCGCGAGCTGGTGGTTGACAGCCTGGAAGGTCGCGAGCGGACGGCCGAACTGGATACGGCCGTTCAAGTACGTGACAGCCTGCGCAACAGCACCCGAGCCGACGCCCCACTGAATTGCGGCCAAGGCCAGCTCAACTCGGTCGATCAGCCACGGAACCGTGGTGCCGTCAGCCGCACCGATCAGCTGCGCGGGGGCAGCGGCAAACGTGAGGTTGGCACAGATCTCGTGGTTGGTGGACTGCGTCTGCTCCGCCGTGACACCGTCTGCATTCAGATCCACCAGCAACAGAGCTGTTCCCGTGGACGTGGTTGCCGAGACGAGCGCGAGGTTCGCGATGTTCGTGATCGGCACAACGGCCTTCTCACCGGTCAGCGTCCAGTTACCGTCGGCATCCTCGGCAGCCGTCGTCAGCGGGTCGCCGCCCGTGTACGGCCCGAATTCCTCGAGCCCGATCGTGAGGAATCGACTGCCGTCGGCTACACCCGGAAGGAGTTCTGCGCGAAGGGAATCGGAACCGAACTCGTTGATCGCCAACGCGGCGAGCGCCGTTTCCCAGATCGGTACGGCCGCAACGTGGCGGCCCTGTTCCTCGAGCAGGGTGTACAGCTCGGACAAGCCGAGTCCGCCGCCGCCGAACTCTTCGGGCAGGGCGATACCGAGCAAGCCGGTGGTCGCGAGTTCGCGCCACAGTTCACGGTCGACGCGCTCGGCGGAGAGTTCGATCTCCTTGGTGCGCTCGATCGTGGCCTTGCTGGTGAAGACCTCGTCGGCCAGTGAGCGAATTGCGTCCTGCTCTTCGCTGAAATTGAAGTCCATCAGTGCTCCTCGCGTGCGGCCGGCCGGAACGCGGGAAGCGTCAAATCCGGGTCGGCGTCGATCCAGTCAAGTTCCACGGGCATGTCGACCACGACATCTTCGGGCGCGATACCCACCATGTTGGCGATCAATCGGGTTCCCTCTTCGAGTTCGATGACCGCAACGATGAGCGGGTAGTCGAAAGCGTCGATCTTGGGATGGTGATTGACCACGAAGCTGTACACCGTGCCACGCCCCGACGCGTCGATCGTGTCCCACTCGAGTGACTGGCACTCGCCGCACATCGGGCCGGTGGGATGACGCAACGTCTTGCAGGACGTGCAGCGCTGGATCACCAGACGGTGTTCCTTGGCCGCTTCGAACCAGAAAGCGTTGTCCGCGTTGAGAGCCGGGCGCGGACGCAGTGCGCGCGGAGCCTCCGGAGCTTTGGCTTCCTGCGGCTTGAACCGCAGTGTCCGCCACCGCTGCGTGCCGACAACTTCGTCGTCGCCGTTTCGGTAGGTCTTGAGCGTCGTCACGAAGTGTCCGACGCCGAGTCCGGTCTTCTTCTCCGGGGAAATCGACTCGATGACCTCGGTGTAGTTCACGCGATCGCCTGGGCGCAGTTCGCCGAAGAACTCCTGATCGGAATCTGTGGCCACGACGGAGCTGTAGCCGGCTGCGTCGAGGGTGGCGATCAGATCGGTCCACACCTGCGACGGGTCGTTGCCCGCCATCTTGTCGGTGAACGTCCGCATGATCCAGACCTGAAGCATCTGAGCGGGAGCGACGACGCCGTCACGGCCGGTGGCGCGGGCAGCTTCGTCGTCGAGGTAGACGGGGTTGGTATCGCCCATGGTCTCGGCCCAATGCCGGATCATGGGGAGGTTGACCTCGTCGGGTCCCCAGGTGGTGGGAACAAGCGTCTGGCCGACAAAAGCGTCGAGTTGCGCCGAAATGTCGCTCACTTGACCCTCTTTTCGCGAACGAGTCCCAAGCCGATGGTGCCGACCATGTCACGCAGAACCTCGTTGACGCCGCCGCCGAAGGTGTTCACGACACCCTGACGCGAGATCTGCTCGATCTGACCGGCAAGCAAAGCGCCCGGAGACTCGGGGCGGATGCGTCCGGCGGAGCCGAGAATTCCGAGGAGGGTGCGGTAGACGTCGACGTGAGTCTCGGTGCCGTACGTCTTGGTGGCGCCGGCGTCCGCTCCGGAGAGCGTGTCCTGCGCGACGGCTGCCGTCATCTTCCAGTTCAGCAGTCGCATGGCCTCGAGCTTGGCGTGTGTGCGAGCAAAGTCCTGCTGCACCCACGGGATGTCGATGGCGCCGTTTTCCTTGGCCCAGTCCAGGACCAGGTTCCACAGGCCGTACGTGCGGCCACCGATGGCCGCCAAGCCGATTCGCTCGTGGTTGAGCTGCGCCGTGATGAGCTGCCAGCCGCCGTTGACCTCGCCGACAACGTCCTTGGACGGAACGCGAATGCCGGAGTAGTACGTCGACGTCACCATCAGGCCGCCGACGGTGTTGATCGGTGACCACTCGAAGCCTGCGTCCTCCGTGGGGACGATCAGGATCGAGATGCCCTTGTGCTTGGGGGCGTCCGCGTCGGTGCGGCAAGCCAGCCACACGTAGTCGGCCGTGTTGGCGCCACTGGTGAAGATCTTGTTGCCGTCGACGATCCACTCGTCACCGTCAAGGACCGCACGCGTCTTGAGCGAAGCCAGGTCGGTGCCGGCCTCCGGCTCGGTGTAGCCGATGGCAAAAACGATGTCGCCGGCAAGAATGCCCGGCAGGAATCGTTCCTTCTGCTCTTCGGTGCCGTACTTCATCAACGTCGGGCCGACGGTATTGACCGTCACGAAGGGGAACGGCAATCCCGCGCGCTGAACCTCGTCGAAGAACACGAACTGCTCCTCGATGGAGCGTCCCTGGCCACCGAACTCCTTGGGCCAGCCGATACCGAGCCAGCCGTCCTTGCCCAGCAACTTCACGATTTCACGGAAGTATTCGCCGCCGACACCCTGTTCACCGGCAGCGCGGCGCTTCTCCTCCGGCAGCAGCGTCGCGAAGTACGCGCGCAGCTCCTTGCGGAGCTCCTGCTGCTCGGGCGATTCCCTCAGATCCATCGCGGTTCTCCTATGGCATTCATGGCTAGCAACTTTGATCTGGACGCTAACTAGATGCATCTTTGGGCGCTGAATGTGTCTCGTTGAGCGGGAAGCCGAAACATGAGCGCGGTCACATAAGGTGAAATGCTGCCATGGAACCCTCGGATCGGATCGCCCTCACCGACTTGGCTGCCAGGTACGCACAGGCAGTCGACCGACGAAATCCGGCTGCTCTTGCGGCTTTGTTCACCGAAAACGCCACGTTTGTCCTGCCGCCGGCATTGAACGGCACCGACGGGGCGACCGAGATTCAGGGCCGGGCGACTCTGTCCGATTCGATAGTCGGCGCCGTCGCACACCTGCACTCGACGCGGCACATCGTCGAGCAGCAGGTCCTCGATCAGGACAGCGCCACCACGGCGCACGGCGAGGCGTACTGCTCGGCGCACCACATCTATCCCCGCGGCGAGGGATACCGGAACAACCGGATCGAGATCCGCTACCAGGACAGTTTCGAGAACGTCGACGGCACCTGGCTGTTTTCTCGTCGCGAATTGGTTGTCGACTTCGCCGAGGACGTGCCGGTCATTCTGCTCGGCAGGTGATGGCGAGCGTCAACTCGCCATCATGGCGATGGCCGTTCGCAACCCACGACGCTTACCCGTGTGCGGATCGACGCCGAGCACTTCCTTGATGCCGCCGCGGACACGAAACTTCAACTCGGAGTGCGTTTCCGGTGCGTCGTCCTGGGAGGCGGAGAGAAACCTGTTGGGAAGCGACAACTTCCAGATGGTGCGCAATGTCAGACCGTACTGCTTCCACAGCGGACCTGTTGTGTACGGGAGATCGTACTTGTCACATAATTCACGAAGTGGCACAGCGATTTCCGAGTATCGGTTACTCGGCAGATCGGGGAAGCAATGATGCTCGATCTGATAGCAGAGGTTGCCACTCATGAATGCCATGATCGGTCCGGCGTGAAAGTTGGCCGAGCCGAGCATCTGTCGTAGATACCATTGCGCGCGCGATTCGTTCTCGAATTCCTCGAGAGTGAACTTCTCGGCTCCGTCGGGAAAATGCCCACAGAATATGACCGCGTAACTCCAGTAATTGCGTATGAGATTCGCAACGATATTTGCCGTCAATGTGGTCTTCCACGCTGGGCCGGTCAAGGCCGGGAACAGAATGTAATCCTTGGCCACCTGCCGTGCGATCTTCCTGCCGATTTCCTTTGCCATCTCGGATTTGTCAGACCACTTCACCTGCCCCTTACGAAGTTTGTCTGTCTCCAGATGGTGAAGTGCTACGCCCCATTCGAACAGTGTGGCCAGCGCGAAATTGGTGATCGGCTGGAATAGATAGTCCGCGTGCCACTTCTGATCTCGCGTGACACGCATGATGCCGTAGCCCACGTCATTGTCGAGACCGACGATATTGGTGAACTTGTGATGGGTGAAGTTGTGCGAGTGCTTCCAACCCGATGATGGGCAGGTGTTGTCCCACTCCCAGTTACTCGAGTGAATCTCGGGATCGTTCATCCAGTCCCACTGACCGTGAATGATGTTGTGACCGAGCTCCATGTTCTCGATGATCTTGCCGACCCCCAGAAGCGCTGTTCCCAGGATCCACGCGGGTTTCTTCTTGCTGGCAAACAGGACGACGCGACCGGCCACCATGAGCGAGCGTTGAAACGCGATAGTTCGCTGAATGTATCGAGCGTCACGCGCGCCGCGTTTGTCCTCGATGTCGAGCCGAATAGCGTCCAATTCACGCCCAAGTGCCTCGACGTCTTCCTCGGTGAGGTGCGCATATTCCTTGATATCGGTGATCGCCACTGTGTTCACTCCTGTCGCAGGGCCGGTTCGTCGGACGGTACCCCCATGAATCACCGGTGAAACGTCGACTCGCACGCTACGTGCGTCACCGCGCAATCTGTGCCAGCATCAATGAGCGTGAGCACCGACAACCAGATCACCATCCGAACTGCCACTGAAGCCGATTGGCCGGCGATCCAGTTGCTCGACTCGACGGGGTTCGGATTCCATCCGTCGACAGCCGACAAAACACTCACTCGGACGCTCTACCGCCCCGAGGACATCGTCGTCGCGACAGAGGGTGACCAAGTTGTCGGACTGGCCATCGAGTTCGACATGGAAGTCACGGTTCCGGGTGGGCACCAGCTACCCACTCGCGGAATCACCTGGGTGTCCGTCGCCCCGACGCACCGTCGCCGCGGAATCCTGCGCTCGATGTTCGTCCGGTTGCACCAACACATCGCGTCGACGGGGGCTCCCCTGGTAGCTCTGACGGCCAGCGACGCGCGTATCTACAACCGGTTCGGCTACGGCCCCGCAACCGTCAGCGAGAGCATCACGATCGATCGACGTTTTGCCGATTTCCGCCCGCAGGCTCCAACCGGAAGCGGCGTGCGGATCACCGACGCGCAGACCGCAGCCACGCTACTGCCCGCAATCTACGACCGCTGGCGCCTCGTCACTCCAGGCGCGCAAAGGCGTCCGCAGGCGCATTGGGATTTCACATTTGCCGACCCGTCCGACCATCGCGCCGGCGCCTCGGGACTGTTCTTTCTGACACATCCCGACGGCTACGTTTCCTACCGCCACCGAAGTGAAGGCTCCGACAGCGTCGTCGACATCGCCGAGTTCGTTGCCATCGACGACGACGCGTATGCCGCGTTGTGGCGGACAATGTGCGGGCTCGATCTCGTGACCCGCATCGAAGCCGAGCAGCACCCTGAAGATCCGCTGCGACTGATGCTGACGGACTACCGTTCGGTGCGGACAACCCGTCGATCTGACCGTCTGTGGCTGCGGATCATGGATGTTCCAGCGGCGCTCGAAGCTCGTGAATACGCCGCTGACCTCGACACTGTCGTCAAGATCGAGGATCCGTTCCTCGACGCGGGCGGTACGTTCGCGCTCAGCATTCGCGGTGGAAAGGCCACCTGCCGACCCACGGGCGCCGACGCAAAGATCACGATGCCGTCCGATATTTTGTCCAGCATCTACCTGGGTTCGCATCAGGCTCGAATCTTCGCGGCAGCAGGGCGCGTCCAGGCCTCGACCCCTCAGGAGATACGCGACTTGGACTTCGCTTTCGGTACCACACGCCCCGCAGTGATGGGGTATGGTTTCTGACTTTCCGAACGCTCCGGCGCGGGCGATTTTTATGCCTAACGGCACCGACACGGTTAGCCTCGACCAATGGCGTTTGTAGGAAAACTGGTCAATTGGCTTCCTGAGAAGATTCTCGTACGGGTTTTGCCGCACGCGGAGATGCTCAAGTTTCTTGTTGTCGGCGGCATCGCCTTCATCGTCACCACGGTGTTGTTCTTCGGCATCAAGTGGACCGTACTGCCGCAACATCCGGTTACCGCCAACATCATCGCGGTCCTGGTCGCGACAGTCCTGTCGTACGTCCTGAACCGGGAATGGTCGTTCGCTGAGCGGGGTGGACGCCAACGTCATCACGAGGCGGCACTGTTCTTCATCGTCGCCGGTATCGGCCTGGCCATCAACCAGGTGCCACTCTGGATCTCGAGCTACGTATTCGACCTCCGCCAGCCCAACGTCTCCGTATTGATGGAGAACTTCGCCGACTTCATCAGTGGCTCCATCATCGGCACGCTGCTCGCAACGGCCTTCCGTTGGTGGGCGATGCGCAAATTCGTCTTCCCTGAAGAGTCCACGAACGGCGAAATGATCCTCGATACGGAAGCCACGGACGCTTCTTCACTCGACTGACGCCGGCAGCAACCGAAGAGCATCACGCATCGGCGAATTTCGTCAATATTTGCACTATTTCAACCTTCCCGAAAGGTGCAAATACCCCCGATCCTTTTGTGTAGCATTTCGCCATCAAAGCCTCATGGAATTGTTTCCACAAGGCTAGGTTCTCGCCGCACAAAAGAATGGAATCACAATGAGAGAGACTGTGTTTTCGTATATTTCGGGGGGATCACCAACAAAGAACCAACATTCAAAACGTACCGTTTTCTTTCTCGTCGCATCCATTGTCATCGCGATGGGCGCTCTGGTAGTTTCTCCGGCCGTATCCGAAGCTGCCGTGATCGGCGCGGTCAAGACCCCCAGTGGACGATGCCTGGAGAACAAGTGGGGTGTGACATCGGACGGCAACCCAGTTCAGATCTACGACTGCAACGGCTCAGCCGCACAGATCTGGAGCGTTGAAAGCGATGGCACCGTTCGTGTGCAGACAAAATGCCTGGGCCCCCAGGGCGGTTCTCTGGTCGCAGGCACCGCCCTGGTCATATCGAATTGCACAGGCGCAGCCTTCCAAAAATGGACCTCCGGCCCCGGAGGTACCGTTCGAAGCCAGGTCAACGGACTCTGCGTCGAGAATCGCGGCGGCATCAACGCAAACGGGAATCCTGCTGTCGTACAGGTATGTAATGGGACGCAGGCCCAGAGTTGGTCGTACACCGGAGCCATCGTGACGCTTCCCTCTCCGTCAGGAGCTTCGGTACCGGTCGGCAATCTCAATGGATGGCGCCAGATCTTCTACGACGACTTCACGAAAGACGCTGCGCTCGGGACATGGGCAAATACGTGTGACCCCGACAAGATCGTCTACACCGGCGCACAAGGGCAAAAGTGGCGAACTTACCCGTCTTGTTATCTCGATACGTATCAGAAGCGGCCGTATCGCGCAGATCAAGTTCTCAGCGTCAAGAATGGCGTCCTCAATTTCAATCTCCACAATGTCAACGGCCAACCGGCGGGGGCAAGCCCGTCACCCGTCATCAACGGCCAGAATCAAAATCAAACCTACGGCCGCTATTCGGCCAGGTTCAAGGTCGACAATCCGAATCTCAATGAGTATTACGTCGCCTGGTTGTTATGGCCACAGTCCGAAGTGTGGCCACGCGATGGTGAATTCGACTTCCCCGAAGGCGGACTGTCCGGCACTGCAGGAGGTTTCCACCACTACTCCGGTGCGGGTTCTTGCGTAGGCGGGTGTCAGGAACTCGCAACGGACATCGGAGCGCGGTTCACCGACTGGCACACGTACACGATCGAGTGGTCGCCCGGGCGGATCAAATATCTACTCGACAACCAGGTAGTCCTGGAAAGCACGTCCTGGGTTCCGTCCACGCCGATGCGCTGGCAGTTGCAGACCGAGACAAAAGGCACGGGAACCAGCAACGGGAACCTGCTGCTCGATTGGGTCTCGGTATATGCCTACGACACGAGCGCACGGCCATAGCCTCAAACCCGAGAAGGTCCGCGTGCCAAGTGGCGCGCGGACCTTCTCGGTCGATTCGATGCGGAACTAGCTCAACCCACCGAAAACCACGACGAGACTGTTCACGGTGTTCGTCAGAGATTCGAACACGCCCTTGAGGACGAGGTCTGCGCTACCGACCGGGATCATGAGAATTGTCGAAAGGGAACCCATTGTGTGCCTCCATGATTGGACCAGGCCGAAGAAACCGGCCTTCGAGAAAGTTGATCGCGCTCGGATAGAGCGCACATTGAAGTGCGGTAGCGACTACTGGTAGTCACCGCAGTCCGGGCGCGCTATCAGCTACCGAACGCTCCACCGAGCACACCGAGGAGGTACTTGAACGCAGCCAAAGCCTGGCTCTGGGCAAGAAGATCGGCGATCGATCCCATGTGAAACTCCTTATGTGAAGGGTTGCTGTACTTGCGCTTTCGCTGGCCAAAGACAGCAAACATCGCTCGTGCCCGAGCTGTTCACCCGGGCACCATCGGATGCTAACACCGTGATCGAGAGCTGTGGGGTGCTACGAATGTGCCCCCAACTGCAGGGGTATTCGGCCTTCCCGTCGATGAAGCCCACGCTTCATTTCGTCTACTGAAGCGTCGCCATCAGTTTCGGACCGTCCACCACCCGGCCGAGGAATCGGTCGGCATCGGGATCGGTCGCAAGCCAGACTGCGGCCGCTGCCGGAACCGACGCCGGTGTGGCCGCAAAGCCTGCGTCCACAATCGCGTCCGCACCGCCGCGAGCCTTACCGGATTCCGTGATCACGAACCCCGGACTCAGATTGAATGCCTTGATACCGGCGCCGCGGTACTCCGAGTTGATCGCACCCGCAATGCGCCCGAAGCCGGCCTTCGACGCTGCATACGACAAGCCCCACCCGCCTTCACCCGGAGGCGCCGGTGGGTCCATGGTGGCCGAACCGGACGCGAGACCGATGACAACACCGTTGCCGCTCTTGATCATCGACGGAAGGATCACCTGGACCAGAGCGAGCTGATGCAGATAGTTTCCGACAACCATTGCCTGAGCATCGTCGATTTCGATGTCGAGAATCCGGTCCATGTTGCCAACCGTCTGTGCATAGGCATTGTTGACCAGCACATCCACGCGGCCCCACTCGCGCAGCACCTGCTCACCGGCCGCAACAACCGATGCCCGATCGAGGAGGTCCATCGGGACCGCCAACGCCCGCACGCCGCAGGCCTCGATTTCGGCAACTGTCGTCTCGAGGCTTCCGGTAACAGGGATAACCTGCTCGCCGTCGCGCGTTCGCGGCGCGGCTCTGCCTTCACCTTCACGGACGGTGCGGGCAGTGATCGCGACATCGAATCCGGCGCGAGCAAAAGCCAGTGCACATTCGCGGCCGATACCGCGAGAAGCGCCGGTTACCAGCGCAACTCGGTTCACAGGAACCTCGAACGACCGTGAGTCTCGAATTCCTTCTCGAGGCTTTCGATGTCAGCTTCCGTCATCAGCGTGTACTCGGGAGCGCCGCGGCCCACCCAGTGGTACACCGGCTCGTCGGTCCGCCAGCGATCGACCTGCAGGTCACGCTTGAGCACTTTGTTGGAACCCGTGACGGGCAGGTTGGTCGAAACGCGAATGAAGCGAGGTGCAGACTTGGTTCCCAAATCTGCTTGTGCGGCAAGGTAAGCCGCAAATTCGACGGGATCGAAGTCCGCCAGATCCGCTACCTCGATGCCCGCCATGACCTGATCACCGGAGCGCGGGTCAGGCACGGCAAACACACCGGTCGCGATCACCTTGGGGTGGCGGCGCAGAATATGCTCGATCATCAGAGCTGACGTGTTCTCACCGTCCACGCGGATCCAGTCACCCTTACGACCGGCGAAGTAGATGAATCCCGCTTCGTCGACGTAACCGAGATCGCCTGTCCAGTACCAACCGTCACGGATCTTCTCCGCCATGGCGTCTTCGTTCTTGTAGTAACCCTCGAACTTCTGCGAACCTGCCTTGTCGACCATTTCGCCGATGGACTCGTCCGAGTTGAGCACGTGGCCGTGCTCGTCCAGGATCGCGCGCGGACGCTCTTCCTTGGTGTCGGGATTGACGATGACGATGTTCTCGTTTGCCGGACGTCCCAACGCTCCCGCAGGCTGGTTCGGATCGAGAACCACCGAACCGGCGCCTTCGCTCGAGCCGTAGCCTTCGAAAAGCTGTGCGCCGAAGCGACGAATGAACTCGGCCTTGTCACCCGGCGACGCTTCGGTACCAAAGCCGTGTGTGAGTGTGTTCTCGATGTCGTCGGACTGCTCCGGCGTCGCCATCAGGTAACCGAGAGCCTTGCCGACATACGTGAAATATGTTGCGCCGTAGAACCGTACGTCGGGCATGAACCCTGAAGCCGTGAACTTGCGAACGAGGCAGACTGTCGCGCCCTGTGACAGCGCGGGAGCCCACAGTGCCATCAGCGCATTGCCGTGGAATAGCGGCATGCAGCAGTAGCAGACGTCATCGCGATCGATGTCGTACTTGGCGCAGTTCGCGTATGCGAGTCGGGTCAGACGGCCCTGGCTGCATCGCACGGCCTTCGACATACCGGTGGTGCCGGAGGTGAAGAGGAGGAGGAAGAGCGTCGACGCGTCGACACCCAGATCGATCTGCGGTGTCTCGACGCGATGCGCAGCAACTGTTTCGGCGTACGACGCGTCGTCGACGAGGATGAAGCGGTCGTCGGTCAGACCGAGATCGAGACCCGCGAGCTTCTCGTGTCCGGCCTTGTCCGTGACGATCAACTGACAATCGACGTACCGGACCTCCGCTTCGAGTTCAGCACCCCGACGAGTCGGGTTGATTCCGACGATCGTGGCTCCCGTCAGCGCCGCGCCGCCGAGCCAGAACAGAAACTCTGGCTCGTTCTCGAGGAGAACACCGATGTGAAAGGGGCCAGGCGCGCGAAGCGACTTGGCGTACGAACCGCGGGCAGCACTTTCATGGACAACCTCGTCCCACGTCCAGTCCTGAGTACGAGTCCGCAGACCCAGATGCTGATCACCGACACGATCGATCAACATCTGTGCGACGTCCTCGCGCTGCGGAATGGCAACGGAACTACTCGTCGGTGCTTCGGTGGCGGTGTTCGTCATCGTGATCCTGTGTCCTACTCGGGAGGGGAAGGAATTCGTGTGCGCTCACGCTCATTCCTTCGGCTGCGATTCTGCCGGAACGCTAACTGCGCGTTATGTCAGGAACCCGCTCAGTCTCGCTCAGTGGTAACCGCCCCACAGATAGGATTGTCCCGTGACATTTTGTGACGTGAAAAGCGCCACAATACGAAAGGCCAATCCATGACTGCCCCCGCAGATCCGCAGTTGCTCCTGGACCAGGCGGTCTCGCGCCTCACCGGTCCCGGTGGGCCGTTCGAGATCGTCGAAGAAGAGGTTCTCGGCACCGTCATGCCCGTGATGAAGAATCGCGGACATGCCATCGGTGAGCTCATCTCCGCGTCCCGGGCCTGGGGAGACGGCGACTACCTGGTCACCAGCGACCGTCGTATCTCGTTCACGGAGCACGCCGACGCCGTAGCCGCGCTCGCGACTGCACTGCGCGACAAGTACGGCGTCCGCAAGGGCGATCGGGTGGGAATTCTTGCCGCCAACAACCCTGAATGGGTCATGACCTTCTTCGCGACGCAGGCACTCGGCGCCATCGCGGTCGGCCTCAACGGCTGGTGGGTTCCGCGCGAGGTGACACACGGTATCGAGCTGTCGAGCCCGAAGGTGCTGGTAGTCGACGCGAAGCGCGGCGCTGCGCTTCCCGAATTGCCGGCAGGCATCACCGTTCTGACCATGGAGGAGGATCTGCCCGCACTCATCGCCGAATACGCCGGCGCTGATGTGCCCGTCGCGGATATCGACGAGGACGATCCGGCTGTCATCCTGTTCACCAGTGGCACCAGCGGCCGCCCCAAGGGCGCCCTGCACTCGCACCGCAACGTGATGGCTGTTGTCGATTACCACAAGTACAGCGACGCCATCGGGGCTGCGTTCATGGGCCGCGAGTACGACGGCTCCAAGCCCAGCCCGCTGCGCTACCTACTGACGTCCCCCCTGTTCCACATCGCGAGCCTCCACAACCTGGTCATCCCGCGTCTGGCTACCGGCAGCGCGGTCGTGATGATCGAGGGCGGCTTCGACGTGGACAAGGTGCTCGGTTTGGTCGAACGCGAACGCATCACCAACTGGGGCGCGGTTCCCACCATGGCGTCGCGGTTGCTCGAACACGGCAACATCGGCAAGTACGACGTGTCCTCGCTTACGGCATTCTCGCTGGCATCGGCACCGTCGTCGCCCGCGTTCAAGGAACGCCTCAAGGAGCAGGTGCCGTTTGCCCGCAACGCTCTGGTCGACAGCTACGGCCTGACCGAGTGCAGCACGGCTATCGCCGTTGCCGTCGGCGCTGAGCTCGAAGAGTTCCCCGGCACTCTCGGACGCCCCATCATCACAGTCTCGATGGAGATCCGTGATCCCTTCGGCGAATGGCTGCCCGACGGCATCGAGGGTGAGGTCTGCGTGCGCAGCCCATTCGTGATGCTCGGTTACTGGGAGAACGAAGAAGCCACCGCTTCGGCTATCTCTCCCGGACGCTGGCTCCGCACCGGCGATTTCGGCGTGATCGAGAACGGTCGCCTCCGTCTGACCGGACGCCGGTCGGATCTCATTCTGCGTGGCGGCGAGAACGTCTACCCCACCGAGATCGAACAGACCCTCGACGAGCATCCCGACGTCATCGAATGCGCCGTCATCGGTTCGCCCCACCCGGACCTCGGCCAGGAAGTGTCAGCCGTTGTCGTTCTGCGCTCCGGTGCGGTCACCACCGAGGAAGATCTCCGCGAATTCGCGGCCGAGCGTCTGTCGTACTTCAAGGTTCCCTCGAAGTGGCGTATCACCGGCGATCTGTTGCCCCGCAACGCAACCGGAAAGATGGTTCGCCGCGAGATCACGGTATGACCGAAGAGCTGTCACGGATCGTCGCCGAGTCGGCGATCCGTGACCTGCTCTGCGAGTACACGCACCTGATCGACCAGGGCAGATTACGTGACGTCGCAGCATTATTCGCGCGCTCCGATTACGGCCAGTGCGGCGCGGACGGCGTTGCAACAACTCTGATTTCGTCCGACGCGGATGCCGTGTTTGCCGCGTGCAGCAGCTTCATCCGGATGTACGGCACTCCCCCGGTCCCGCGAACCAAGCACCTGTTGACCAATACCCGCATTTCGGTCGACGGGGACGAGGCGTCGGCGCTGTCCTACATCACGGTTATCCAGGGCACCGAAGATTTTGCCCTGCAACCCATTTTGTCGGGACGGTACTTCGATCGATTCACCTGCGTCGACGGATCGTGGCAGTTTGCATCACGACTTTTCTGCATGGACAGCATGGGTGACATGTCTGCTCATGCCAACCGGTCACTCTGAGTACATCTCGCAGCACCTTCAACGGGGAGACGAATGATGTTCAAGGCAATTGCGCTACTCACTCGTAAGCCTGGACTCACGAAGGAAGAGTTCATCGCCTACTACGAGAACAACCATGCCCCACTGATTGTCGCAACCTTTCCGTCGATCGTCGAGTACCGGCGGAATTACCCCGATCTCGCTCAGGTTCTGCGTTCAGAGGGCACACCTGACCCTGCCTTCGACGTCATCACCGAAATGTGGTTCCACGACAAGGCCGGATACGACGACATGCTCGCCACTCATGCCCGACCGGAGATCGGCGACCGGATCCGGGCCGACGAATCCAACTTTCTCGATCAAAGCAAGATCATTCAGTTTGTTGCCGACGAGCGCGAATTGCCGCACAGCTGAGACTCGCCCGTCGTTCCCGTAGATTTTCGGAAAGGACTGTTTGCATGGAAATCGGTGTCAATGTGCTGGGCCTCGAGGCACTGTTCGAGGGAAAGATCAGACCGGTTCTCGATTTTGCTGCTGCCGCTGATCGCGTCGGCGTCGACTTGATCTGCACCGGCGATCACCTCGGGTTCAATGCTGATGCTCATGCCCAGCGTGTGAGTGATCACAACTTCTTGTTCCCACTGGATCATCCTTGGTACGAGCCGATTTCACTGCTTTCCTCAATTGCTGCCGTCACCGAGCGCGCACGCCTCGGAGTGTCGGTTCTGATTGCAACGGTTCGCCCACCTGCGCTGCTCGCCAAACAGGTCGCCACCCTCGACGCGTTGTCGGACGGGCGCGTGACCATGGGCTTCGGAGTCGGCTGGCAGGAAGCCGAATACACCGCAACGAACATGCCTTTCGACGCCAGGTTCGGGCGCATGGAGGAAACCGTCGCAGCGTGCCGCGAACTCTGGACCCAGGCTCCCGCCAACTTCAAGGGGCGCGACTTCTCCTTCGAGAACTACCACAGCATTCCGCTCTCGACCCAAGACCGCGTTCCCGTCCTCTTCGGGTTCGGGCCCAGCCAGCGGAACTTCGACCGGATCGCTCGCGTCGCTGACGGCTGGACCGTCAACCCAGCCGACTTGGCGACCTTCACCGACAGTGTTGCGCTGCTGCGCAACACCTTCGAGGCCCACGATCGCGATCCCGACACAGCGCGCGTCCAAGTTTCTGCTTCACCCGTTCGTCGCGACAACGGAAGCATCGACCTGGAAGCCACCGCGGAGAAGGCTCACGATTGGTCCGACCGCGGGGCCTCGGTTGTCGTATTCCGTCCAGTCGTATTCGATTGCGCCAGCGAAGAACTACCGGAATTGCTCGACTGGATGATCAGCGTGAAGGAGTCCTGAAATGGATCAGGAACTGCAGGACTTGTTGGACAAGCAGGCTATTCGCGAAGTGGTCTTGACCTATGCCCGCGGCATCGACCGGCTCGATTTCGATCTCGTTCGTAGCGCCTATCACCCCGACGCTATCGATCATCACACCGGATTCGACGGCAACATCGACGAGTACATTGCCTGGGTGAAGCCCAAGCTCTCCGTCATCGGCGGCACCATGCATCACATCGGCAACCACCTCGTCGAACTGCACGGTGACCACGCGATCAGCGAGGCGTATTCCATGTCAACGCATTGGGGCGGTCCCGAAGGCGTCGGGATGATCAACTTCACCAGCGGCGCACGCTTCATCGACCACATGGAGCGTCGAAATGGGCGTTGGGCAATCAAGGAACGCTGGGCCGTACGTGAATGGACCCGCTCCGACGAAGGCCGATTCGTGAATCCCGAGAGCGCCGGACCCCGAGGACGACGCGATGACTCAGATCCATTGGCCGCTTTGAGAAGGTCCCTTCCACAGTAATCGGACTTTTCCGACTGATTTCGAAAAGCTGTTCTATTCGAACAGGGTTTCGATTACGGTGGGAGGATGTTCGATCCGGGGGTGGGGAATTTCGGTATCTCGGCACAGCTGAGTGGTACCGAAACCGATTGCGCCCTCATTGATCTCATGAGTGAGTTGCATTCATGTGAAGCGATGCTGGTCGAGCGGAAACTGGCCGTGGTGGCGGAATTCTTCACCCGTCGTAGCGCCGAGCATGTCGAGGGCGGTACGTGGACGTCGTCGGCGCACGAGCTCGCCGAATCGGAGGTCGGCGCGGTGTTGACGATGGGCCGGGCTGCGGCGGGGAAGCTCATCGGGTTGGGTTTTGCTTTGAAGACGCGGTTGCATCGCACGCGGGCGGCGATGGCCCG
>NZ_JAZFNF010000012.1:0-160720 GCF_050586165.1 Rhodococcus sp. 24CO
GGACACCGCCGAACACAACTTGAGAAAGCCCCCAACCTTTATGGTTGGGGGCTTTTTCGTGTCCCCGAAACACCACCCGGGATCGAGCGAACGGTACGCCCGTCGCCTCAGATCGACCGAATGTACCGTTCGCACCGTCGCGGGGTGGGTTAAAACTCCGCAAACCGGGTACTTTACGACGGCAAAACTCATGGGTTGTCGGTAGTTCATGGCATAGTGAACAGCTATGGTTGGCCTCCGCAACTCCAGTGGCTCGCACCTGCGACTTGTGCCGACAGGATTGGATCAGGAAGAAAACGCCGCTTCACAGCAGACTCCCGCTGTGCCCGAACATCCCTCGATGAATACTCGTGGACAGAACCGTTCACTGCCGGCAGGTCTACGAATCTCGATTCAGCTTGAAGAGGTGTCCACGCAGATATCACGGCGGTTGATTGTCGATTCCGATTTCACGCTCGACGATTTCCACGCAGTGGTTCAACGGGCTATGGGTTGGCACGATATTCATGGTCATTCGTGGCGAAAGATCGGCACACGGTTTCCGGGTGATTTTCTGGAATACGCTCCGCGCAATCGTGTGCCTGAGCGTCGTAGCCGCGGCCAGAGCGCAGTCGCCGGGAACGAGGTCCACGTCGACGAAGTTCTGATGTCTCCCGGTGACATGATCCAGTACCGGTACGGACGAGCCGGTGCGTGGCGGCATTCTGTGACTCTCGAAGCGATCGACGACGAGGCAGCGGATAAACCCGCGGTGTGCATCGAAGGTGTTGGTGCGTGCCCACCCGAAGAATGTGCCGGACCTGAAGAGTTCGAGCAACTGTTGAGGGTGTTGCTTTCCGAGGAATTGCGCTCTCGTGAGTGGACTCTGGAGTGGGCACAAACCGATTTCGAGCCGAACAAGTTTGTGTTGGAGGAGGTCAACGAGCGATTGGCTCGTTGTGTCGGTACGGTGGCGCGGGAGTCCGCGATCGCGTCGTTCCCACGCACCTTCGATATCTGGAATCTCTTCGAATTGCTCGCGCCGGCCAGCGCGCCTGAGCTGCACGACGTCTTTGCGATGGCGCGACTCGATGATCGGTCCGAGTCTTCGTCGCAGATACGTGTTGCTGTGGGCGCGCGGATTCAGATGTTGTTGACGTTGATCGGTGACGACGGAATCGATGTCGAGTCATTTCTGTCGACGGTCGATGCGGCGCTGGACCAGCCGGAACTCGCGCCGGTCAATCTTCCCAAGGCTCAGCGTTTGTTTGTTCTGCTCCGAAGCTGGGGTCTGGCCAGGAAGCTGAAGGGCAGGATTGTCCTGACTCGCCGTGGGCATTCCGCGAGTGCAGATGCAGACGTGTTGTGGAATTGCATTGTCCACGGGGTTCCCGTTGCGTCGGCGGGACCTGCGCGGGCCATTGAACTTCTCGTCCTGCTTGCTGTTGCCGCGGGCCTGGAACCGTCGGATCGGCATCACCTTGTCGCGGGGACTCTTGGCCAGATCCGATCGTCCCAGGCGTTGGATGCAGAGCCCACGACGGCGGGCAAGTCTGCCGGCACCACGATCGAGGTTCTCGATCTGGTCGGCGCCATTGGATACGACCTGGTCGGGATGACCTCGACGTCGGATATGCCCTGGGCGCAGTATCTTGCGCGGGCAGTCCTTCAACGCTAGAAAGCACCGCTGGAACAAACATGGGGTCCGAGCCTGAATCAGGCTCGGACCCCATGTTCTTGCGTGATGTCAGATGTTGACGCCGTAGTCACGGGCGATGCCCGCTAGGCCTGACGCGTATCCCTGGCCGATGGCCCGGAACTTCCACTCGTTGTTGTGCCGGTACACCTCACCGAAGAGCATGGCTGTCTCTGTGGACGCATCTTCGGACAGGTCGTAGCGAGCAAGCTCTGATCCGGTGGAGAGGTCGACCACGCGAATGTAGGCATTGGTGACCTGTCCGAAGGACTGGAGGCGCGCGTCGGCGTCGTGGATCGATACCGGGAAGAAGATGTTGGTGACGTTGGGCGGAACCGCCGGGAGGTCGATGTTGATTACCTCGTCGTCTCCGTCGCCTTCGCCGGTGAGGTTGTCGCCGGTGTGCTCGATGGCACCGTCCGGGGACCGAAGGTTGTTGTAGAACACGAAGTGAAGGTCGGAAAGTACCTTGCGTTCCGGGCCGGTGACCAACGCACTGGCATCAAGGTCGAAGTCAGCGCCACTGGTACTTCGTGCGTCCCACCCAAGTCCGACAGCGATTTTGGTCAGATTGGGTGCTGCTTTCGACAGAGATACGTTGCCGCCCTTGGCAAGTGTGACGCCCATTCAGGTTCCTCTCGTTCGAATGTGGTGATATCCGCATTCGTGAGTTCTGTATTGTCCGTTCACAAATAACCATACCGTTCCCCGGGATCGAGGGGTGGGACAAGCCTGGCGTTCACTCGAAGAGCGAACGGATGTCGTCGGCGCCCAGTGTGGAACTGAGCAGTTCGTCGGAGTCCATCACGCTGGCGAACAGTGCGGATTTCTTTGCTTTGAGGGCCATCACCTTGTCTTCGATCGTGTCCTTGGCGATGAGGCGGTACACCATCACGTTCTTGGTTTGGCCGATGCGGTGTGCTCGGTCTACGGCTTGAGCTTCGGTGGCGGGGTTCCACCACGGATCGAGAATGAAACAGTAGTCGGCCTCGGTGAGGTTGAGGCCGAAGCCACCTGCTTTGAGACTGATCAAAAACACTGGCGCAGTACCGGTTTTGAACTTTTCCAACACGTCGCCGCGGTCGCGCGTGCTGCCGTCGAGATAACAGTGCTCGATGTTGTCGGCGTCGAGTCGACGGCGAACGGTGTTGAGGAAACCGGTGAACTGACTGAAGATCAAGGCGCGGTGTCCACCGGCGATGACGTCGTCCAATTGCTCGAGAAGTGCGTCGACTTTGGCCGACGGGATCGTGGTGTGATTGTCGTCGATCAGCGAGGCGTCGAGGCTGAGTTGGCGCAGGAGTGTCAGTGACGCGAGGATGGTGAAACGGTTTTTGTCGACGTCGGACAGCAGGCCGAGGATCTTCTGGCGTTCTCGCTGGAGATGGGTGTCGTAGAGCGCGCGATGCTTGGGGTAGAGGTCGATCTCGAGTACTTGTTCCTGCTTGGCCGGTAGGTCGCGAACTACCTGCTCCTTGGTGCGCCTGATCATCAACGGTTTGACGCGTCGGCGCAGTTGTTCCAATCGTTCTGTGTCCCCGCTATTTTCGATCGGCCGACGGTACAGCTCGGTGAAGTGGGCGGAATTCGGAAAGAGTCCGGGAGCCGTGATCGCCAGCAGTGACCACAGTTCGGTCAGGTTGTTCTCCATGGGTGTGCCGGTGATGGCGAGTTTGAACGGCGTCTCGAGTTTTCGGGCGCACTGGTGGACTTTGGATTTGTGGTTCTTTGCAAACTGAGCTTCATCGAGGATGAGTCCGGACCAACTGTTGGCAGAATAGGCGTCGGAGTCGAGTCGGAGCAATGCGTACGACGTGATCACGATGTCGGCACCGACCACAATGTCGGTGAGATCAAGGTTCTGTCGTTTGAGTGTCCCGGTGACGATGACCGTACTGAGTTCTGGTGTGAATCTGGCTATTTCGGATTTCCAGTTGGAGACAACGCTGGTCGGGGCAACGATCAGAAAAGGTGGTGCCGCCGGATCGGATTGGCGTGCACGGGCAATCATCGCCAGTGTTTGAAGCGTCTTGCCGAGGCCCATGTCGTCGGCCAATATTCCGCCGAGTCCGTGTTCCAGAAGGAAATTGAGCCACCGGAATCCGTCGACCTGATAGGGACGCAGTGTGGCCAGCAATGTCGACGGGACATCCACTTGGTCGATGGAGGCATGGGTGAGCAACCCGTCGACCTGCTTTTTCCAATGTGCTGCTTGATGTTCGACAATTCCGAGCGTCGTGAGATCGTTCCAGAGTCCGGCTTGGAATTTGCTGATCCGCAGCGGACCGTTGGGGCGGTCGAGGAGTGAGCGTGCTTCCGCGATGAGGCGTTGCAGTTCGCGGAGTTCAGGTTTGTCGAGGCTGAAGTATGCGCCGTCGGGCAGCAGCAGTTCGGTGGCGCCGATGCTGAGGGCGGCAAAGATGTCGGCAAAGGGCACTTCTTGGCCGTCGGCGTTGACGGTGACCCCGAGGTCGAACCAGTCCGATCCGGCGCTCTCTGGCGAAGCGCTGGTGGAGAGTCCGATGACAACCGAATCATCGGTGGCGCGATAGTTGGCTGGTGTCCCGTCGATGGTGACGTCAGCGTCCGGATGGTCCCGGAGCAACGGAAGGACATCGAGTGTGAAGCGCATGGTGTCCAAGCCGGCCAATGGACCGTGCACCAGTTCTCGCGAGTGTGGCCCAGTGGTGTCGGAGCGCCCGAACAGCGTGCTCACGGTGTCGAGGATGGATTGCTCTTTGGCGGGGGAGCGGCCGTCGAGTGACCCGGGATGTTCACCCACACCGACAGTCAACCGATCGTTCCCGACGGTGTACTGCCACTCCCACGTCAGGTCGACACGATGATCATCGCCGTACTTCGCACGCAAGTGCAGAACCGGACCGCTGATCTCGGGTGATGCGTACGAGTTGTCGGTGGAGACGATATCGGCAATCGAGCTGAGTCTGATCGCGAAGCGGGAGGTGAAGGTTTCGCGGTGTTCTGCCGGTACGTCAATGGCGTCGCCTGCGTCGATGAAGTCCTTGAGAGCGGGGGAGACGGAGGTGTTCAACGGCGCCAGCCGGATTCTGCCGTCGTGGTCGACTGCGTAGATGCCGTGGGCGGTGCTGCCGATTGTTCCCCAGACGGGTGGGGGTGGCTCCGATGTTCTTTCGCCGTTGTTTGTGAAGAATGGGCGCGGCGTGACCTGAAGTCCGTTCTCCGGACCATGCGTCACGTCGAGGCACACGTCTACTCCGTCATCGATCATGACCGGCCCGAGGCTCGGTTTGGCATGGAGGAGTGGGATACCGGCATTGCGCGCCTCAGCGAGCAACGCCCACAGGCCGGGACTCGGAAAGTCCGACAGATCGAAATCGGTGGCGTTGTAGTGGCGGTACGCCGTCCTGGCACTGATCAGCAGGTGGATGTCATTGAGTATCCGGATGTGTTGCGCCGGGTGTTGGTAGAAGCTGCCCAGCTTGTTCCACGCGAGGCCCCCGGAAATCCATCCCCGCGCGCCCGGTTGCACCGGTTTGACCAGTAGTTGGTTTCGAGGGCCGTTGGTGCGCAGAGTGAATTGAATGCCAAGATCACTGGCGCCTCGTTCGACAGGATTCGGCCGAAGTAACGCCCGGATCGAGTCTTCCCAGTTCTTGGGCGCCGCTGGTTGTGAGGACCTTGCCGCGGCAGCTATGACCAAAGCAGCGACGTGCTTGCAGTTCATGCGCACCGGGCACGTGCAAATGCCACGGAGGATCGTGACGACGTTGGTGGTGTGGTTATGGGTGCGCCGGCTGAGGAAGACCGTAGACACGTAGTCCTCGTTGCCGACTACCTCGCCTTCGAGAGTCTGGGTCGTCTCGTCCCACTCGAATTCGCGAACGGCTCCTTGGCGGAAATAGTCGAGTCCGCGTTGAAATGTGGTTGTGCCGACAACAGCGCGGATTTGGTCCAGGTCGAGGACTAGGACTGATTCCGGCTGCATTTTTCCACCCTAATCCGCGAGTCCGACACCGCTGGAAAAGAGCGGTAATGACAGTCGATTTTAAACTGGACGGTATGTTCACTTTGTCGGATTAGAAATTGGGAGTCTGGATGAATGTCCATGTGAACACGCCTGCCCGGATTGGGAAGCTCGCGGCCGCGCTGATCGCGGTATGTGTCGCGACTGCACCGCTGGTCGGTGTCGGTAACGCCAACGCGGAGCAGAGCACCGGCAGTACCGGAAGCTTCGATTTCGGATCGAGTGTTCCCGAGATATTTCGCGATGATCCCGGGCCGCTTCCCGTTCTGCGTGACGACATTCTGGCTCCTGCAATTGTGGGCGAAGAACGCACCGGAGCGCGGGCGTCGCGTCTGACGGTCGCGTCGCCGGCCTTGAAGCGCGAGGTTGGTGTCGAGGTGTTACTTCCGGCCGACAACTCGGTTCCACGCCCGACGCTCTACATGCTCCAAGGCGTCGACGGAGGTGAAGGCTCGAACGGTTGGGTGACCATGGGCGGCGCTCCCGCGTTTTTTGCTGACAAGAACGCCCATGTCGTCATGATCAACGGCGGATCAGCGAGCCTGTTCTCGGATTGGGAGAACGAGGATCCGGCGCTCGGATTGCACAAGTGGGAAACCTTCATCGCGAAGGAGTTGCCACCATTGATCGATGCTCACTTCGGGACCAACGGCGTCAATGCAATCGCCGGGACGTCGATGGGTGCGCAGGGCGCGATGATGCTCGCTCATCGGTACCCGGATCTGTATCGCGGCGTCGCGGTGTTCAGCGGTTGCTATTCGACGATGGATACGTGGGGTCGAACCAGCGTGCAGGCGACGATTACCTCGCGTGGCGGTGATCCGGTCAATATGTGGGGCGAACTCGGCGGGGCCGAGTGGGAAGCACATGATTCCGTGTTGAACGCAGAACGCTTGCGCGGCAAGGAAATCTACATCTCCACAGCCAACGGCGCCCCCGGGGCGGATGAGACACTGCAGACACCGGAACTGCTGGAGCGGCTGGTTGTCGGCGGCGGGATCGAGGCTGCCGCAAAGGTGTGCACCAAGGTGTTCGATCAGCGATTGCGTTCACTCGATATCGAGGCCACCGTGGACTACGAGCCCAACGGCACCCATGCGTGGGCGTACTGGCGTGAGCGCTTGCCGAAGGCGTGGCCGACACTGTCGAAGGCTCTGGGAGTCTGACGGTATGTGCGCAGCGATCGCTTCGCCGCTGATCAGACGTGGTGCGAGGGGCCGCCAGGTGAGCGTGTCCGAATTACACGGTATCTTTCAAATGACTGTATTTAATTGTTTGGGAGCCTGATGTCGAAGTGCCTGACCCCGCCCACCCCCGTGCGGCGGGCGGGAATCGTTGTAACCACTGCGTGTGTGTTCGGACTGCAGGTGCTCGGTATCACTTCGGTAGGCGCGACGCCGATCTCCGACAGTCTCGAGACGTTGGAATACGGTTCGACTGTGCCCGGGTCCATGCAGGGCGACCCAGGGGCACCTGCGCAACTGTTGGACGGCATTGCTGTCCCCGCAATTGTCGGAGAGAACGTGACTGGACCGCAGTCCGTTCGCCTGACGGTGGCGTCTCCTGCTTTGCGACGTGACGTCGGCGTCGAGATTATTCTTCCCGCGGACAACTCTGCGCCGAGACCTACCTTGTATCTGCTGGACGGAGCCGACGCTCAGGAGAAGTCCAGTGGGTGGGTGAGGTACGGCGTCGCACCGGATTTCTTTGCCGACAAGAACGTCAACGTCGTGATGATCAACGGCGGCAAGGCCGGCATGTACACGGATTGGGAGAACGAGGATCCGGCACTTGGACTGCACAAGTGGGAAACGTTCATCGCGAAAGAGTTGCCCCCGCTCCTGAACGCGAGATTGAATACCAACGGCGTCAATGCAATTGCGGGCATTTCAATGGGCGCACAGGGTGCGATGATGCTCGCCCACCGAAATCCGGGCCTGTACAAGGCCGTGGCTGGCTTCAGTGGGTGTTACTCGACCACGGACTCGTGGGGTCGCGCCAGCATCCAGTCGACGGTCACGTCGCGCGGCGGCAACACCGACAACATGTGGGGAGTGCCAGGCGGACCGGAATGGGAAGCGCACGATTCGCTCCTTAACGCCGAGCAACTCCGTGGCACGGAAATCTACTTGTCCGTCGCGACGGGAGTGGCGGGCGAGAACGAAAATTTGCAGACGCCTGACTTGGCCGATCGTCTGGTTGTCGGCGGCAGTATCGAGGCGGTTGCACACATGTGTACCAAGGCTTTCGACCAGCGCCTCACCGCACTCGGTATCGATGCCACAGTCGACTACGAACCGACCGGCACGCACTCGTGGCCGTACTGGCGTGAGCGTTTCCCCAAAGCGTGGCCAACCCTGTCCAAGGCCCTCGGCATCTGACCAGAAAAATGTCCCCGCACCGATCGGTGCGGGGACATCTTTTGGTGTGACCGAATTATGCGTCGACGAGTTCCTCGGCAAACGGATTTCCGTTGCGCGGCGCGTTGAAACGGGCCGTGTCGAGGATGCCTTCACGCTTGGCGACGATGACCGGGACAAGTGCCTGTCCGGTGACGTTGACGGCTGTGCGGCCCATGTCGACAATTGGTTCGACGGCAAGCAGCAGGCCGACGCCGGCGAGAGGCAGTCCGAGTGTCGAGAGTGTCAGGGTGAGCATGACTGTTGCACCGGTGGTTCCAGCGGTGGCGGCCGAACCGATCACCGACACGACAACGATCAAGAGGTAGTCGGTGAAGTTGAGCGGAACGTCGTAGAAGCCGGCAACAAAGATGGCTGCGATTGCGGGATAGATTGCGGCGCAACCGTCCATCTTCGTGGTGGCACCCAGCGGCACGGCAAACGACGCGTACTCGCGCGGTACGCCGAGATTACGTTCGGTGACGCGTTCGGTCAGCGGAAGTGTGCCGATCGACGAGCGGGAAACGAAACCGAGTTGAGTGGCAGGCCAGACGCCGGAGAAGAAGTTCCGAACCGAGAGGCCGTGTGCAGCAATGAGAGCCGGGTAGACGACAAAGAACACGATGGCCAGCCCGATGTAGATCGCTGCGGTGAAGACGCCGAGCGATCCGATGGCGTCCCAGCCGTAGGTTGCGACGGCGGTGGCGATCAGGCCGGCGGTGCCGATCGGCGCGAGGCGAATGATCCACCACAGCACCTTCTGGATGATTGCCAGGAGCGAAGCGTTGAACTCGAGGAACTTCTCTGCCTTGGCGCCGACCTTGAGCGCCGCGATTCCGATGGCAGCCGCGATGACAAGCAGTTGCAGAACATTGAAGCTCAGTGAGGTTGTCGCGACGCCTTCGGTGACTGACGTCTTGGCGCCCAGGCCGAGGAAGTTGTTCGGCACCAGGCCGGTGATGAACGCCCACCACGATCCGGAGCTCTTCGGCTCCTTGGCAGCTTCGACGGCGACGTCGGTGCGTGAACCGGGGTCGGTGATCAGGCCGACGACGATGCCGATGATGACCGCGATGAATGCCGTGATCGCGAACCACAACAGTGTCTGGACAGCCAATCGAGCAGCATTGGCAACCTGACGCAGGTTTGCGATGGAACTGACGATGGCGGTGAACACCAGTGGAATGACCGCGACCGTCAGCAGTTTGACGTAGCTGCTGCCGATGGTCTGGACAGTTCCGACGAGCCAGTTCACGTTGCCGTCGGCGGCATCAGGCATGGCGCGGGCAACCAGACCGAGAATGACACCGATAACCAGGCCGGCAACAATCTGTGGTCCGAATGACGTTGCCCACGAGGGGAACCGGGTCTTTGATTCCGGCACGCCGGTAGAGGTGGAGCTGGGCATGACAATGCCTTTCAAAAAATTGAAGAGAGCGAAACGCGGCACGCCATGAAGAAGTTCAGGCGGGGTTTCGTGAAAATGTTTCCTGGTACGCGTCTATCAGGCCGAGCGCGGACACATTGCGCTCGCCTGCAGGCGAAGGTCGACGTAGCGTCGAGAGGTCAGGAACAACACTGCGAAGACTCTACTCGTAGCTTCAACTACCGATGATTCCGGGCGGTTCACGGGTGTGCGTCAACGAGTGCTGAGGACTCGATGACTAGTGTCGAGGTTCGGTAGGTGCACCGGTACCTGCGCGTCGGCTAGCGGAAGCGAGAGACCGATGAGCGTTCGACATGCCGAATATCCACGTCCGAAGCATTTCCTGGTGCATATAAGTGATACGCATCTCGTCGACGATGGCGACCTGTACGGTGCCGTCGACGCGGCGGCTCGACTGCGGCAGATTCTTGCCGGCGTCGAGGCTTCCGGTGCGCGTCCGCGGGCTTTGGTGTTCACCGGTGATCTCACCGACAAAGGGGAGTCGTCCGCGTACGAGACGCTGAAGTCGATCGTGGAACCGGTGGCCGGCAGACTTGGTGCCGAGGTCATCTGGGTGATGGGAAACCACGATGATCGGGAACACTTCCGGACGCGATTGTTGAACGAGTCACCGTCGACCCAGTCGGTCGATCGGGTCTACGACATCGACGGACTTCGTGTCATCACGCTCGACTCCACTGTTCCCGGCCACCACTACGGATCGATCAGCGACGCCCAGTTGGATTGGCTGCAAACGCAATTAGCGACGCCAGCGCCCGACGGAACGATTCTCGCCCTTCATCACCCGCCGATTCCCTGTATCCAGGATCTGGCTGTGCTGGTCGAACTACGAGATCAGCCCCGCTTGGCCGAAGTGCTCCGGGGAAGTGACGTGCGGGCAATTCTCGCGGGCCACCTGCATTACTCGACGACGGCGACGTTCGCGGGAATTCCCGTGTCGGTGGCATCGTCGGCCTGCTACACCCAGGACCTCAACGTAGCGGTCGGCGGACAGCGTGGCCGAGACAGCGCACAAGGCTGCAATCTCGTCCACGTGTACGACGACACGATCGTTCATTCGGTAGTGCCGATCGAGCGCGACGACGTTGTCTGCGACGACACGGTGGGTGAGGCCGTCAGCGCCCGCGACGGCGCGGTGCGGCTGGCGGACGCAGGCATTCGCATCGGTGAGCGCAACGATAGTGTGGTTGCGCAGTAAGGTGCGTCAGGCCTCCCACGGCGCTTTGACGGGGTAGTAGTTCTCGAGGAATTCGGTGACCTTGCGGGTACGTAGTTCGAGATCGATTTCCGGTTCACTGCCGTCATTGAGGCAGAAGAAATCCATCGAACGGTCTTTGAGTAGTGAATTCATCTGTCGCAAACCGGCTTTGACAGTCGTGTCGACGTATTTGACCGTAGCCGACTTCTGTACGACGGAGCGGCCACTCATCAGAGCGTAGTAGTGGTACAGCGAATTGGTGACTGAAATGTTGGTGCTCGCTCGGAAAGTACTCGCAGCGGTGGCCGCAAAATCGTCCGCGAATTCGCGTTCCATTTCCGCCATGACGCTTTTGCGCAGCGGGGTGGCGGCATGCTCGAGGTGTCGGGTTGTCATCAATCCGAATCGCTCTTGTAGGAGACGTCGATTGACCCGAGCCGCATTCTCGAATCCGCTGCGATCGTCATCGTTGTGCCCCAGACCTATTCGCGTATCCGCCTCTATGAACATGCTGATTCCACCGGGCGAGAAGAACATGTCGGGGCCGACAGATCTGCCGAAGAACATGTCGTCGTTCGAGTAGAGGAAATGCTCGGAGAGTCCGGGTATGTGATGCAGTTGGCATTCGACGGCCTGTGAGTTGTGAGTGGGCAGCACAGACGGGTCGGCAAAGAACTTTTCGCTGGGCATGAAAGTGACGCGAGGATCGTCGGCCAGCCATGCCGGACGATCGGAATCGGTGGCGACAAAGATTCTTCGGATCCACGGCGCATACATGTGCACGGACCGTAGTGCGTACTTCAATTCGTCGATTTGACGGAATCGTGCCGCGGATTCGTCGCCTTCGCCGACAATGTAGTTCTGCATCCGAAGTGCGCGTTGCGCCTGAAATTCCTCGGAAGAACCGTCGACCCAGGAAAAGACGAGGTCGATGTCGAAATTGATGTCCGATGCATGGGCGGCAAACATATTCTCGATCGTGGGCCAGATACGGCCGAAACGCTCCACCGTTCCACGGACTGCTTCTTCCGGGCGCACCGTCCGCCGGGTCAGTGAATTTTCGATGGGCAGAACAATCTCTGTGTCGGACATCGACCACAGTTCGATCTGAAGACCGATATTTGCGCCGTAGTTCAGGCCACTCGCCAGATGAACGCGCGGCCGAAACAGTCGAAAGATGCGGGCTTTTGGTGTGGTGGACAGTGCGCCGTCGGCTATCAAGAGCGCGGGACTCTTCTTCGCGTCGAGAGTCTTCGAATAGAAGGGTGTGTTCTGGCATCCGTCGATCAGCGCGCGGCGCAATTTCTTTCGGTTGGCCCAATTCACCGCGATAACTGCTCGTTCGTCGTTGCCGCGTACGAGGAGGTATTCGACACCGGCCGCGTCGAGAATATCGCGGATGAACAGCAGGTCTTCGATCATCGCTTCGAGCGGGGTTGTCGTGACGATCGGGAGGGCAAACCGATTTTTGAACCGCACAGTTTCCGGGCGGTCCTCCAATCGAGCGCGCACGGAGGACGAGACGGGTTTCACTGCGTCGGTGGTGTCCTGCTCCGGGGGTACGAAGTAGATGTCGTGCGGAGCGGGAGATTGTGTGATGACGTGCCTTTCGATGACCGGACGCACAGAGGCGGTGTCGTGCCAGTCTAGTCGGGAATTGGATCGATTCGGGTTGACCGGGATTTTGCGCATACTCGGTACCGCCACGCGAATTCGAATCCTCGAGAGTGAAAAGGATCAGGTGTCGGTTGTGGCAGGTGATGCGTGGTTTCTGCTGGTGTGTGGAAAGTCGCGTTCATAGTGATTGGGCGCTGTAGCGGCTACCGTCACGGCAGGTGCAGAGTTCCAGCGACAAGGACCGGCTAGCTGGACGGCAACCCTTCATGCCGATGGGGTGCCCCGGGATCACACCTGGCGACACGCGTGGTGTGTGTCGCAAGCGGCAGTTGCGGCACTACCCGTCAGTGAAAGATGGCTGACGGTTCTGCGGCCGGCACTGTGCGCTCCCGAGTAGTCCTCGAACAGGAGTAGAAGCCGATGACCTCCCCCCTTCCCATCCACCTCGCCGTAGCGCTTGACGGCGCCGGCTGGCACCCGGCGGCCTGGCGAGAACCCCATTCGCGTCCGAGCGAGCTGTTCACGGCGTCGTACTGGACCGATCTCGTGACTACAGCCGAACGCGGTCTGCTCGACTTCGTGAGTATCGAGGACAGTCTTTCCGTACCGGGTAACCCATTCGAGCCAGTCGGTGACGCAGTCGATCGTGTGCGCGCTCGACTGGACGCACATCTCGTGGCAGCCAGGCTGGCACCGGTGACGCGCAATATCGGGTTGATTCCGACGATCACCACGACGCATACCGAGCCGTTTCATGTCTCCAAAGCTGTTGCAACACTCGACTACACGTCGCGAGGCCGCGGCGGGTTGCAGGTGAAAGTCTCAGCGTCCGAAGCGGAGGCCTCGCATTTCGGCCGGCGCGATATCCCAGCTTTGACCGAAGATGACCGGGCGTTGCTGGTTTCAGGCAACCTTCCCGATTTCGTACGGGATCTGTTCGAAGAGTCGGCTGAGGCCGTCGATGTGGTTCGGCGCCTCTGGGACAGTTGGGAGAATGACGCCGAGATTCGTGATGTGGAGCGGCGCCGGTTCATCGATCGAGACAAGTTGCATTACATCGACTTCGAGGGCAAGTACCTATCCGTGCGTGGACCGTCGGTCACTCCGCGGCCGCCGCAGGGGCAGCCAGTTGTCGCAGCTTTGGCGCACCAGCGCGTTCCGTACGAGCTGGCTGCTCGAACAGCCGATCTGGTGTTTGTGACTCCTCTCGACGATGGACAGGTGCCCTCGATCCTCGCCGAGGTGCGGGCGGCGCAGGAACGGGTTGAGCGCTCGGGTGAACCGCTCCGGGTTTACGGCGACATTGTTGTGTTCTTCGATGCGGCAGGGGAATCGGGTCGAGAACGACTCGACCGCCTGGACAGTGCGTCGGGTACCCAGTACCGCTCCGATGCATTGATCTTCACCGGCACGCCGGCTGAACTGGCCGATCAACTTCTCCGGTGGCAGCAGTTGGGGATCGACGGCTTCCGTTTGCGACCCGGTGTTGCCGTGGACGATCTTGACGCGATTGTGAATGAGCTGGTACCAGAACTGCAGCAACGCAACGTATTCCGTACCGCGTATCCAGGTACGAATCTCCGCGGACTTCTCGGATTGCCGATCGACGTCCCCAACCGCTACGCCGCCGGCACTCCGGCCGCCTGAACAGACGAGGAATACTTTCATGAGTTCTCAGCAGCGTAAGCAGGTCATCTTGGGCGCCTATCTGGGCGGCGTCAACCACCACACGGCGTGGTGGGATCCGCAGGCGGGCAGTCAGATCGAATTCGACTCTTTCGAGCACACTGCTAAAACCGCCGAGCGCGGAAAATTCGACTTCTTCTTCCTGGCCGAAGGACTGGCGCTGCGCGAACGCGCGGGGCAGATCTTCGATCAAGACATCATCGGCCGGCCGGATACATTCACGGTGCTCGCGTCATTGGCAGCAGTAACCGAACACCTCGGATTAGCCGGCACCATCAACTCGACATTCAACGAGCCGTACGAGTTGGCCAGACAGTTCGCGACACTCGATCAACTGTCCGGTGGCCGCGCGGCCTGGAACGTCGTGACGTCGTTCGATGCCTTCACCGGGCAGAACTTCCGTCGCGGCGGTTATCTCGATCGCGCGCAGCGGTACGAACGCGCCGAGGAAACCGTCGCACTCGTGCGTGAAATCTGGGATTCGTGGCGCAGTGACGACATCGTCGCTGACAAGGATTCCGGCCGTTTCCTCGCACGAGCAGAGGCTGGTGAATTCGCTTTCCACGGATCACAATTCGATGTGAACGGTCGGTTCACTGTTCCGCGCAGCCCGCAGGGGCGACCGGTCATTCTCCAAGCTGGTGTCTCGCCGCAAGGGCGGGATTTTGCGGCCGGCAACGCGGACGCGATCTTTTCGCCGTACGGGCAGCTGCCTGAGGCGTCGGACTTCTATCGGGACATCAAGGCCCGTGCTGTTGCAGCCGGGCGTGATCCGGGTGACATCAAGATTCTGCCGTCGGCGAGCTTTGTGCTCGGCACGTCCGAGGCCGACGCTATCGAGAAGTATCGCGATATTCGCGACCAGCAAGTAACTGGTCAGACGGCGTTGATCCTGCTCGAGCAGATCTGGAATCTCGATCTTTCGGGTTACGATCCGGAGGGACCGCTACCTGATATCGCGCCGGATCCCGAAGCGCCCCCGATCATCCAAGGACGGGCATTCATCCATCAGGACCGATTCGAGACCGTCGCGAAGTTGCGCGCCGTGGCCGAGAACAAGAAGCTGAATCTGCGTGGGGTCGTGATCGACCAGTTCGAGCGCGGGCCGATAGTCGGTACTGCGCAGCAGATTGCTGAAAAGATCGATTCGTTTGTGCAGAACGACGGTTCGGATGGATTCATCCTCGGTTCGCACCTCGTACCAACAGGATTGGACGAGTTTGTCGACGAGGTAGTACCGCTGCTGCAGGATCGTGGTGTTCTGCGCGCCGAATACGAAGGAACGACGCTACGCGACAATCTTGGTCTGGCAATTCCGGCCGATCGTGGTCTTGTGGCGCCGCGATAGCGCGGGCGAGTAGCGCGCGGGGATCGGGGTACCCCGAAAACGTCGGCACCTAACGTCGGCAGTCATGGAGGAGGAAGACCATGCGTGTGAAAAGCCTGGTCGGGGCAGGCGCAGTGGCAGTTGCACTGGTTGCCGGTCCCCTTGCCCAAGCGTCTGCCCAAGCGTCCGCGGAGGGCTCTGTTGCTCCGGGCTCGGATAGCCTGCCGAACACGCTGACCTGCGAGAGTGTGTTCGATGCTCTGGAAGATCAGAGCCCGGAGTGGACGGAGGAGGGGATCGACCAGGTCGAAGACTGGTGCGAGTCGATCACCGGTGAAGAGGATTGACCGTCAGCCGCGAGCGATGACGCGCCGTGACAATCGCCAGCGACCGTCTTCGAGTTCGAACTCGTCTGCGTAACTGCCGACGCCACTGAGACGAGGCGTCGTGGCGGTGTCGACGTAAAACGTCCACACCGCTTCGGCGCGGGCCGAAGTGTCCGACGTGACCTCGACGGCGATTGCGGTGGTGACGTGGCGCGTGAAGGTGCCCGGTCCTTGGATTCCCGCAGCGCGGCGTTCGCGCACACCGGCAGCGATTTCCTCGCGGCCGCGTCGTACCTGTAGCGGCAACCCGCGGTCGGCGTTGGCTGGCATGGTCCATTCGGCGCGGCGAGTGAATTGCTCGACGTAATCGTCGACAGTTCCCGTATCGGCGAGGTGAGCGATCCGCGCGAGTGTGGTTCGGATCTGCTCGGCTGGGCTTTCGGGCTGCATCTGTCTCCTCGAGAGTAGGGGCGGATTTTCCGGACATTACCGCGATGAACTGGGAATAGTGGGCCCGGTCTCGTTGAGCGGTCATAGAATTCGTGAGTTCGGATCACCGTGAGTCCAACTATTCCCCCGACATCCGGGGAAATGATTAAGTGTGTTCACGAAGGCAAGTGCCTTGAATCTGACCGGAAGGTTTACCGTGTCCGTCCCTCTGCGATGTCTGCGCTGACTTCTTCAGCGCCACACCGGCTGGTGTAGCCCTCATTACCTACTGAACCGCACGGTTCGGGTTCTTCGAGGCCACCAGGACGACCACTTTCCCCTTTTGCGTGCCGCGCTCACCGCGCGTCGCTGCACACCCTCATACGAAGGACCGCACCTCCGTGAACTCGTCATTTCCGACGGCCGGGCTTGATCGCCGTGCCTTTTTCCGTGGCAGCGCTATTGCCGCACTCGCAATTCTTGGTACCGGCTCACTGGCTGCGTGCTCCTCGGCTGTTGGTGAACAGCGTTCGGATGCAGGTGAATCGGTGGATCCGGTGCGCGGCGGCACGCTCACGCTGGCAATCCCGGACGATGTCAGCCCGGCTGCTCTCTTGACCAGCACAACAATCGCCGGCACGACCATCTCCGGGCTTGTCTTCGAGACGTTGACCCGCTATCCGATCGATTCCGTAGTGCCGCAACCGCTTCTCGCCAAGGACTGGAAACTCTCGGACGACGGTCTGACGTTGACGCTGAATCTGCGTGACGACGTCACCTTCCACAGTGGCCGCCCGTTCACGTCTGCGGACGCGGAGTTCTCGCTGCGCACGTACTCCGATCCCAAGTTTTCCGCTCAGTTGCGCAGCACTGCTGCTGCCATCACAGGCTACGACTCCTCGGATCCGAAAAAGCTGGTGCTGACGCTCGCGCACCGCACCGGCAATATCTTCGACCTGCTGGATCTGGCGCCGATCTTTGACTCGGAGACCTTCGACAAGGCTGTGAGCGGTGAATCCTTCATCGGGACAGGACCGTTCGTCTTCACCGCGCGCACTCCGAACAGCTCGATCACTTTCGATCGTAATCCGAACTACTGGGTTGCGGAGCGTCCCTTCCTTGATCGCGTCGAGGCTCGTATCGTCCCCGATTCGCAAGCGCGTCTGACGTCTCTGAAGTCGGGTCAGGTTGCGCTCGTATCGCCGGGGTCCTTGACCTTCCGTGATTCGCAGACGCTCGGCAACACAAGCGGTTTCGCTATCTCAGCTCTCGACGGAGCGGAATTGCAGACATATCTGGGCGCCAACGTCACGGCTGAGGGGTTGACCGATGTTCGAACCCGGAAGGCCGTGGCTTATGCCATCGACCGGGATCGCATCATGAGTGAGGTGTACCGCGACGCCGGCTACGCGGTGAACCTGCCGTGGCCGAAGTCGTCGCCGGCATACGACGCGGCCAAGAACTCCACGTATACGCGTGACGTTGCCAAGGCTCGGTCATTGTTGAGTGAGGTGGGGGCACTTCCGACAATCCCGTTGACGTACACCGGTGCCAGCCCGGACTTCGAAGCGGCAGCCCAGATCGTGCAGGCAAATCTTGCCGAGGCGGGAATTCGCGTCGAGTTGGACCCGGTGGAGGCGACAATCTTCTTCAAGCAGTTGATCGGCGCAGAGTTCAAGGGACTGTGGCTGACCAGTCACACGTTTGCGCAGTATGTTCCGTCGACGCTGACCGTCAGCGCCTACCCGTTCAATGCCGCACACAATGCGTCGAAGTTCAGTTCGCCGGCATACTCTGCCGCAGCCGACTCGGCGTGGCAGGTGCCCGACGGTTCGAGTGACGCTGCAAAGAAGCTGTACGCGGACCTCGGCACCCAACTGTTGGAAGAGTTGTTCCTGATCGAGATCGGTGTGGTGGTTCCGCAGGTGTCGGCTGCTTCCACCGTGCGGGATCTTGCCTGGACCAAGGGCCGTCAGCCGCAGTTCGCCAACACCTTCCTGGCCTAGGGGAGAACATGATTCGCTATGTTGTCGGCCGACTACCGTCGGCGGTGGTGGTTCTCTTTCTTGCATCGTTGTTGATCTTCTCGGTTATGCGACTGGTTCCCGGTGATCCGGCCTTGGCGCTGGCCGGTCCCGATGCGACGCCGGAAGCGATTGAGGCGATTCGTCATTCGCTAGGTCTCGACAAGTCGGTCCCCGCTCAGTACCTGTCGTGGATCGGCGATGTACTGACGTTGGATCTGGGCCGGTCGTTTGTCCTCGGTGGTCAGATCTCGGATCTGGTGCTGGCCGGGTTGGGTAATACGGCGGTGCTCGCCGGCAGCGCGTTGCTGTTGGCGGTAACGTTGAGCCTGATTCTCAGTGTGGCCGTGGTGGTCTGGCCGAAGAAGTGGCTGACCAGCGTGGTGAACGTGCTCAACACGCTCTCTGTTGCGCTGCCCAATTTTGTGACGGGTGTTCTACTGGTCCTGGTGTTTGCGGTGCTGATCCCGGTGCTGCCTTCCGGTGGTGTTCCTCCGGGTGGATACCTGGCACGTCCCGATATCACGCTGCAGTATTTGGTACTACCGGCACTGTGCCTGGCATTGCCGGTCACAGCCGCTCTGACCAGATTTCTCTCGGAGGCACTGCGCACCGAGATGGCGCAGCAGTATGTGATCACCGCTCAAGCTGCGGGAGTCACGCGCTGGAACCTGGTGACCCGTAGCGCTTTACGCAACGCGCTTCCGACCATGTTGACTGTCCTCGGAATTCAGACCGGGCATCTCCTTGGTGGAGCGGTGCTGGTCGAGGCCATCTTTGCCTGGCCGGGAATCGGTCAACTGATTCAGCAGGGAATCGGTCGGCGCGACTACCCGGTGGTGCAGGTGCTTCTGCTGCTCTCGGTCACGATCTTCGTGCTGATTCAACTGCTGACAGACATCGTGCACGCTTACCTCGATCCGCGTATCCGCATTGGAGGACAGTAATGACTGTCGTTGATCAACGCCAGGACACGCAGACTCGACGTTCGCACCCGGTGCGTGAGGCGCTGACTCACGGCCAGGGGCTTGCGGGTGTCCTGATCGTGCTGGTTATCGCAGCAGCGGGTATCGCGGCGCCGTTACTGACGAACTACGGGCCCAACGAACAGATCGAGGGCGCAAACCTGTTGGGCGCCAGTGCACAACACTGGTTCGGCACGGATCAGGTGAACCGTGACGTCTTCACTCGTTCGCTGTACGGCATCCGCATCAACCTGGTCATCGTGCTTGTTGCGGTGCCGTTGGGTGCGATCATCGGTTCACTTGCCGGCTTGATCTCGAGCATCAATCCGGTTGCCGATGTCATCGCTCAACGAATCTTCGATGTGATTCTTGCTTTCCCGCTGCTGATTCTCGCGATCACGCTGGTGGCGATTACCGGTCCCGGTATTTTTCCGGTGGTCGCGGTGATTGTGGCCGCGGAGATTCCGATGTTCGGGCGCCTCGTACGTACCAGTGTGCTCAAAGTTCGCGAGCTACCGTTTGTCGAATCGGCCGAAGTGATCGGGGCCGGCCGTTGGTGGGTACTGCGTAAACATGTGCTGCCCAACGTGGTCGAACCGTTGAGCGTGCAGATTGCCCTGTCGATGTCGGTGGCCGTATTTGCCGAAAGTGCGATGAGTTTTCTGGGTATCGGTGTGCGACCGCCGGATCCGTCACTGGGGTCCATCATCTCTGATGCCATCCCTAATCTCGACGTCAATCCAGCTTATGCCGTCGGACCGCTGATCATCGTCTCCGCCTTGGTCTTGAGTTTCCTCCTGATCGCCCAGGCGCTCGGCAAAGCCCGTCGGATCTGACGCCGCCTCAACCACCACTTCAAGGACACAAGCATGAACGCAGTAGAGCAGCAGGCGGTCCTCGCCATCGAGGATCTGGTGATCCGGTTCGGTACCGCGGATTCCCGACGTGAATCGACCACAGTAGTCGATCAGGTGAATCTCGAAGTGGCACAGGGCGAAATTCTGGCTCTGGTCGGAGAATCCGGATCGGGTAAGTCGCTCACGGCGCGCGCTGTGCTCGGGTTGCTGCCGGAGGGCGCGCAGGCGAGCGGCTCGATCGAACTCGGCGGTCAGCAGATTCTCGGAGCTGACGAGGCGACTTTGAACAAGGTGCGCGGTACCCGGGCCGCAATGGTGTTCCAGGAACCCCAGACCGCGCTCAATCCCGTCCAGAAGGTGGGCTGGCAGATTGCTCAGGTCCTGCGGGCGCACGGCAAGATATCCCGGGCCGACGCTCGGGCCCGCGCCGTCGAACTGCTGCGGATGGTGGAGATTCCGGAGCCGGAGCGTCGGGTCGATTGGTATCCACATCAGCTGTCGGGCGGTCAGAAGCAGCGAGTAGTTATTGCTCTGGCTCTGTCGGGCTCTCCGGATCTGCTGATCGCCGATGAGCCGACCACTGCGCTCGATGTGACAGTGCAGGCCGAAATTCTGCAGTTGCTGCGGGATCTGCGCGATCGGTCGGGGACAGCGATTCTGCTGATCACACACAATATGGGCGTCGTCGCGGATATCGCCGATCGCGTGCTGGTGATGAAATCCGGTCAAGTGGTGGAACAGCGGTCGGTTTTCGATCTGTTTGCGTCACCGCGGGCTAGTTACACGCAGGCTCTGCTGGCAGCGGTGCCTCGGCTGCCGGAAGCCGAGCACGCCAAACCGGCCGTCGTGCTGGTCGATGATGTCGAGCACGCGCTCGCCGAGCCGATTCTCCGGTTCGACGACGTCTCGATCGTGTACCCGGCCCGGTTGGGTAACAAGGCGTTTCGGGCTGTTGATCACGTCAGTTTGAGTGTGCGGCCCGGTGAAGTAGTGGGGCTGGTCGGTGAGTCAGGTTCGGGGAAAACAACTCTCGGACGCAGCGCGCTGGGCGTCATTCGGGCCAGCAGCGGCACGGTGAGCTTCGACGGAACCGACCTGGCCACGATATCTGCGGCGAACCTGCGAGGTCTGCGTAAGGGTATGGCACTTGTCCACCAGGATCCGGCCGCGTCGCTGGACCCCAGGCGCACTGTCGGGCAGAGCATTGGCGAACCCCTCGAGGTGCACCGCTTTGCTACCGGAGCCCTGCTGCGGAACAAGGTCGAGGAGTTGCTCGAATCCGTCCGTCTCCCTAGATCATTTGCACACCGGGCACCGGGGGAACTGTCCGGTGGTCAGCGCCAGCGTGTGGCGCTGGCGCGAGCACTCGCCCTCGGACCACGACTGTTGGTTGCCGACGAGCCGACCAGTGCGCTCGACGTTTCAGTCCAAGCCGACGTTCTTTCACTATTTGCCGACCTACGAGAGGAATACAAGTTCGCATGCCTGTTCATCAGCCACGACTTGGCCGTCGTCCATCAGGTGGCCGACCGGGTAGCGGTGCTGCGCAGCGGGGAATTGGTCGAAGAGGGCCCCGCTGCGGAGGTATTCAGCTCGCCGCGCCAGGACTACACCAGGAGATTGGTTGCAGCGGTGCCGCTCCCGGATCCGCTGCGCCAGCGCGAAGGACGAGGAACTACTCGAGTGGAGCCAAGCCTGACTGTTGCTGTCTGACCGATCCGCTCGCACGACACACAACCTTTCACTCTCACCTCACAGGAGAATTTCATGTCTATCACCGAACTCGAACGCGTCGCACTTACCCCTGAAGAGATCTACGCCGCAGGCGGAATCACCGTCCACAAGGTAGGTGAGTTGATCGGAGCACGTATCGACGGCGTTCACCTCTCGGGAGATCTGTCCGCGGAGACCGCGTACGCAATCAACTACGCTCTCGCCGCCCACAAGGTTGTTTTCTTCCGCGGGCAGCAGCATCTGGACGACGTGTCGCAGTACGAATTTGCCGGCACACTCGGCACCCAGACCACCACCCACCCGACGCTGAAGTCTGCGGACAACAAGCTGCTCGTTCTCGACGGCGCCGCCAGCAGCTGGCACACCGACGTCACATTCATCGACCGTATCCCGAAGGCATCGATCCTGCGTCCCACCACGATTCCCGAGTACGGCGGAGCAACGACCTGGGCTTCCACCACGGCCGCGTACAACCAGCTCCCGCATTCGCTCAAGGTTCTGGTCGAGAACCTGCGGGCCGTGCACACCAATGCGTACGACTACTCCGAAATTGTCGACAAGGTGAAGCAGGGTGAGGGCGAGCGGCTGACCAACTACGGAGAGTTCACTCGCGAGATCTACGAAACGGAGCACCCGGTGGTACGCATCCACCCGGCAACGGGGGAGAAGACCCTGCTTCTGGGTCATTTCGTGAAGGAGTTCGTCGGACTCAAGCCGTCGGAATCGGTCGCTCTGTTTCAGCTTCTGCAGGCACGAATCATCAAGTTGGAAAACACAGTTCGTTGGGCATGGGAGGCGGGCGATCTGGCGATCTGGGACAACCAGGCCACCCAGCACTACGGCGTCTCCGATTACGGAACCCAGGCGCGCAGCGTGCACCGAGTGACGTTGGCCGGCGACGTGCCGGTGGACGTCCACGGTGAATCCAGCCGCATCATCAAGGGCGACGCATCCGAGTTCTCGATCATCGCGGACATCGACCGGCTCCCCGGGTTTGACGCGAACTAATCTGACGCAGAGCGTCTGACAACGAAGCGCGTTTGGTGGCCGATTGTGCGGTCACCAAACGCGCTCGTCGAGTTCAGGTGCCAGCTCGAACATATTTCCCCACGAGTGTTGGCAACCAAGGCAACTCCATTGGGGAGTGTTCGGGCCTACGACGCAACCGGTGACCGAGATCCAGGGTCTTTCGTTGTGGAGGTAGGCCGGCATTCCCGGGGAACAGCGCGAGGCCCAGTGAGCCCGGCATTGCGGGCATGGCGGGTGTGTCGAGACCATGTATTCAACAAGGTTCGTGTAACCGGATGACGCAATCCTGCCCGCACATTTTCGGCACAGAACGGCCGGACAGTCGTCTCCGGCCTCGAATTGTTCGAAGCTGCGCGATGCCGAGTGAAAAAGCATCGAATCCCCGGCTGTGTACTTCTCCAAACGCAGCGGAGCATCACAGGCGGTGCATGTGCCGTAGCTACCGAGCAGGGTGCGGGCGTGCGCAGCGGTTGACGTTGGGTCCGTGGTGTCGATCTCGAAGCGATCGGGACCAGCAGTGGAGTGGAGCGCCCACAGGATGCGGTCACCGAGTTCGTCGTCGATTTGACCTCTCTCCCTGGGGAATTGGATGGACATTGCCTTTTCGATGTTCGGAACCAGCGGAAGTTGATAGAAAGTGTCGACGTCTTCGCTCACTTCCAGGCGGGACATGCCGTCGGTGAACGGCGCCGTCAAGGTTTCCGCGCAGAGGACCGTTCGGGGTTTGGTGTCCAAGACGGTGATCAGGACGTCGCCGGCGGCCATATCGCCGTGAAAGCTCCACGGATCGACTTTGGCCTTGGGTTCGAGAAATGCCACCACGGCGTCGAGCCAGGGTGTGCCGAGAGCGATAAATACGTGCTGACCTGCGCTGCGCGTAATCATCTGCGAAGTATTGCAGAGGGTTCCGACACCGCTGCGCTATCAAGACGCCGGTCAGGGCCGACTGTGCTGTCGGCCCTGACCGGTCATTTCAGTACGTGCGGGCGAATAGTGCCGGTTCCGTACCGGAAACCTGCGTAACCTGCTCGCGTGCAACCAGATGACGCAAATGTGCGGCGCCCTCGGACAGCGCCATGGTCTTGCCCAGCGGAGAAATATCCGACCACGGCTTGTACCACTTCATATGTGCCGCAACATCCCACACTGTCAGCTTCTGATCGCCGAATGCCTCGAGTAGATGATCCAGGCGTTCCTCGTGGTGCTCGATCAGCTCACCTGCGCGACCACCCACGCTGTCGATGGGGATGCCGTGTGCGCCGAGTCCGCGCGTGATGTCCATGGTCTGGACGCGTCGTAGTGACGCGAAGAAGTCAGCCAGGGCGTCACGTTCCTCGAGGGGATACGTGAAGTTTCCGACGTGTGGCGTTGTCTTCTGCAGAACGTGGTCGCCGGTGAACATGACGTTCGCGTCGTCCAGATAGAAGCAGACATGTCCGGGGGTGTGGCCTGGCGTGTAGACCACGCGGAGTCCGCGGCCCGTGAGGTTGATGATCTCGTTGTCCGAGAGGATTCTGTCGGGAGCGGAGTCCGCGCTCGTCGGCGGCTTTCCATCGGCTGCCTGTCGGAACGCTTCGCGATCAGCTTCCGGTGCTCCGGCCTTGGCCATGTTGGCCAGCTGGTGGGCCATCCACTCTTCGCCCTTGCTGCTGGCCATTTTGTTGAACAGCTCGTGATCGTCCTCGTGCATCGCGATCCAGGCACCTGACGCCTCACGCACGCGCCCACACAGCCCGGTGTGATCCGGATGGAAATGAGTGACCACAACGCCTTCGATATCGGTGACCGAATGACCGATCTCTGCCAATCCGGCGTTCAGGCCTTGCCAGCCGTTGTCGTCGTCCCAACCCGCATCAACCAGGATCAGGCCGTTCGGGGATTCCATCGCGTACACCAGCGTTGCGCCGAGTGGGTTGTCGGTGATGGGGACCGGAATCTGGAATATGCCATCGCCGATGGCAGCTGCACCGTTCATCTGTAGTACCTCGTTTACCGATTAAGGAATCTGTTTCTATGTCCTTCATGTTTACCGTGCGCTCGATTGGCCCGTGACGCAGGTCCTACCTGGCGGGAATGTGTGACCGGCGGAGCGCATTTCGGATCGGTGAGAGTTTAACCTTCCTACTTGTCGGTATTTGTGGAGAAGTGTTGAAGCAGTGCATGTTTCGTTGTTTTACCGGTTTGACGGTTGCGCTGCCGCGGCGGTTAGCTGGAGGCGAGCGAACTAGCGTTTCGAGGGACAGGCGCCGTGCGGCGGTTCTCGAGAAAGACGGGTCATGCGTTTTCAGGTTCTGGACATCATCTTCAACCCACCCCATCCAGTGACCGGAGAGGAAGTAGCCCCGTCGGACCGACTCAATCGCGTCGTCGAACTCGCGGTTCTTGCCGAAGAGTTGGGCATCGACTCTTTCTCGGTGGGGGAGCGTCATGCCGGCCCGGTGCTGTCCTCTGCGCCGACGGTCATCTTGGGCGCAATTGCGCAGGCCACAGACCGAATTCTGCTCTCGACAGGCGTCACCGTCCTGTCGTTGCTCGACCCGATTCGAGTGGCCGAGGACTTCGGAACCATCGACCAGCTCAGCCGCGGGCGGCTCGAAATCGTGATCGGCAAGGGAAACGAGGTGCTGCAGTACCCGCTGCTCGGACTCGATATCGCCAAGCAGTACGAATACCTGACCGAGAACTACGAGCTCCTCAAACTGCTGATCAGCGAGGAAAACGTCAAGTGGGTAGGTACTCACCGGCCCTCCCTCGAGGACGCAACGACGCTACCGCGTCCGTACGACGGGCCTTTCCGCATCTGGCACGGGTCCGCGACCTCCTTCGAGGCCGTGGAGCTTGCCGCGAAGTGGGGAGATCCCATCGTCACGGCCAATGCCCTCCAGCCCCGCGAGAACTACAAAGTGCTCATCGACCACTACCGCGAGCAGTATCTCGCTCACGGCCACGATCCCTCCCGTGCTTACGTCGGGTCCGGCTCGGGTGGGCTGTTCCTCGCTGATACGACAGAACAAGCCGTCGAGGAATTCCGTCCCATCTACGAGGGTGCCGTCGCTCAGGCTGACAAGCGCAAGCACGACCCCAAAGCAGTGGGTAAGTCGACGAGCTTCCGGACCATCGAGGAAGCCGTCGATCGCGGCCCCGCCTTGGTGGGCTCCTCGGAGCGCGTCGCCGAGAAGATCCTGGACTACTACGAGAGTTACGGCCACGACTTCCAGTCCGTATCCGTCAATCACGTCCTCGACTTCGAGCAGCAGAAGGACACGTTGCGCCGTTTTGCCGAAGAAGTGATTCCCCTCGTGAAGGCGGAAGTGTCGACCAACCTGTGGAGCGTCGGCGACGAGGATCGGGCGAAGGGTTTCACCGCAGTCGACTGAGCAGGTGAGCGTAGTCAGGTCCGACGCTGCGACGAATCACAGCCTGCAGTAGCTTATTACCGACATCGTGGTCGGTTTTACACTGCAATGAAAGTTCTGTGAGTGGGAGTAGTGCGTTGACGTTGGGTGTGAACTCGCTACCAGCGACAGAACTGTCGGACAGTCTCTGGGTCGATATTCTCCCGTGGCTGGACGACTATGTGTCCGACCGTGCCGCCTTGCTCGAACCGTTGGCGCCGTCCCCCGACTGGTGGTTCAGTGAGTCGCCGTCGTTCACCGTTCTCGAGGTCGATCTCGAAAAACTGCTGTCCGAGGTGGCGTCGCTCTACATTTCCCACCATTCGTCGGCGGTTCTGAAGGAGAGTTTCCCGCTCCTCGAACCGAGCGTGCCGATCAGTGCCCTCGCGCTCGACACGCGGGCTGTGACGTCGCTGGCCCGTTTGGCCTCCCAAGGGAGTGTCGGCGACCTGCTGACTCACACCACCGCTGAGATTTTTGGTGTTCGTGGAACCAGCGAGCAGACAGTTCACGATGTGGTTCTGAGCTTGCTGATGTGCGCGGTGATGACAGATCCGCGCTCGCGCATCGAGACGCCGAACGACGGAGCCGCCCCGCCCGCGATCACGGCCTTGCTCGACGATCTCGAGCAGCTGGCGATGTGGCGACGGGTCCGCGGTCAAGAGGCGCGCCCGCTCGTCACTGTCGAGATCGATGACGAGTCGCCGGAACCCATCCAGGAGCTGGCTGCCCGGATTTCTGCGTTGACACCCAACGATCTACCTGCCGTGGACCGTACCGACGCAATGGACGAGATCGACAACCTTTTCTCACAACTCGACGAACGCGAGTCGATTGTCTTGCGGGAGCGCATTGTGGCGCCGGTGCCGCAGCGACGCGGAGCGGTTGGCGCGAAGCTTGGCGTGGGTTCGGGGCGGGTAGGGCAGATCGAGGCTGAAGTGAAAGCCAAGATCAACGACGCTTGTGGGTTCGGAACTGCCGTCGGCAATTTGCTTGCCAGCTTGCGGGTCGAGATTCAGCCGGTCGCGTCGCTCGAGCGCCTTCTGGAATTGCATCCGAGCATTGCCGCCGAGGTTCCCGGGTTCGAGGTTCCACTGTGGCTGGTTCTCGATCGGATCGACGACTACTTCGAAGTCACCGATGGTTGGGCTGCCGCGCCCGGCGTCGCAGCAGCAAAGAAGCGTACGCAGACACTGCTCGAGGACTTCGAATCACCCAACGGTGTTGTTGCTCTCGGTGACGTTGCCGATGCGGTGTCGATGTCCGCCGGCGAACTCGAGAAGTGGCTCGCCTGGTGCGGAATCACCGTTGTTGCCGGGTCCGCGTTGACGAGGGCGCGTCGAATTTCCGACCTGGCAGTTGGCGCACTGGAGGCATTAGGGACGCCGAAGTCCGTTCCCGAGTTGGCGGCGCTGCTGAAGACGGATCGCCCGGAACGGTCGATCGAGCGGGCCCTCGAAGCGGATGATCGCACCACATTCGACGCCGGTTCATGGCACCTTCAGGCCTGGGGTAGTGCGGATTCCATTGTAGAAGAACCTGTTCCGGAGCAGAGTGAGTTCAATGTCGGCGGCGACGGAATCGTTCGACGTAAGCGCACACGCGATACTGCCAAACCGCCGGAGCAGACGCGTCGCCTGTACCGCTCCGGCAATGTCTGGCGATACCGTACGACAGTCACGGCCGAGCACTTGCGAGGTTCGAGTTTTGCCGTCCCGGCCGGCCTGGCGGTCGCAGCTGGTTGTGCGCGCGGCGAGAGGGTGGAACTCGAAAGTCATCTTGGCGTGCAGGCAGTTCGGTGGAGCGGTGCGCAGCCGACCTTCGGCACGATCCGCCGGTTCCTGCGTGAGTTGTCCGCTGTTGTGGGCGAGGACATCCTGCTCGAACTGTGGCAGGACGGGACTTTCCGGGTGGTGCGTCCGGTAGCTGTGCACGCCGATGTTGATCCATTGCGACAGGCACTCGCCGAAATCGGAAACCGCGAACCGTTGCGCACCGCCGATCGGCACGTCGTGCGCATTCTTGCCGAGGCGGTGAGTCTTCCCGGGGAAGATCGGCCGCGAAAGCTGCTGCGAGCCTATGAAGATCGAGGTGAGGACGCAATCCTCGACTTGTTGGAAGCGGCTTGGGTTCACTCCGAAGTGTCGGCGGACTCGGAGGTCGGCGATGCCTGACATCTCCGAGATCTCGATAGTCGGCACCAAGGCACTATCGGCTGACGAATCCCTTGCCGGCGCGGTGGGATTGCACCACACCATCACCACGGCCCTCGCCGACCTGGTGGACAACAGCCTCGACGCCGGTGCTGCGCACGTGTTGATTCGCTTTGTGCAGGACGGGACTCGGATCGTCTCGATGATGCTGATCGACGACGGCTGTGGAATGGACGCCGTCACCATCGACGCAGCGATGACATACGGTCGCCGACGCGATTACGGCGCAGCAGATTTGGGTCACTTCGGCATTGGTATGAAGGCCGCATCGCTGAGCCAGGCTCGGGTGCTGCGGGTGTGGTCGAGGCGATTGGGTAATCCCACCCAGGGCCGCGAGATCGACTCGGAGCAGGGGCGCCAGGCGGTTTCGGTAATCGAAGAGGGGGAGGCTGCGGCCTTTTTTGACGCGATCACACCTCGCTTTCCGTTCGAGTCGGGCACCATCGTCGAATGGCGCGGCATCACAACCTTTCTGATGTCTGCAAACGCGGACGAGCAGACCAGTTGGCTCGAACAAACCATCAGTGACGTGCGCAGCCACCTCGGTGTGGTGTTCCATCGATTGATCGAATCCGGCCGAGTTGCGCTGACCGTCGATGTCTTCGACGTCGAGGCTGGGCGGGCAGGGGCGTTGCGCTCGGTAGGCGCAATTGATCCGTTTGCCTATCCGCGCACTGGTTCGCCGAATTACCCACAACCGCTGACTGTGTCGATCAACGGAGCGGCTTCCGTTGCTCACGCCCACATCTGGCCGGCGCGGAGCAACGCGCCGGAGTTTCGGCTGCACGGTGCGCCCGGTAGGGATCAGCAAGGGTTGTACTTCTATCGTCACGATCGGCTCCTGCAGATCGGTGGCTGGAACGGGATCGTTCGCGGTCGTCCCGATTACGGATTGGCCCGCGCCTCAATCGACCTCGACGACAATTTGTTGCAGCACATCACGATCAACCCCGAAAAGTCGGGAGTCACTCTTGATGCCACTGCAACGGCTGCCATCGACGGCGCCGTATTCTCCGGGGGAACCGGGAACTTCCGTTCTTATCTCGGCGACGCCGAAAACTCCGTCCGCGCGGCGCGCAGCCATCAACCCCGGCCCATCAGTGTCATTGAACCTTCTTCGGGTTTGCCCGAGGATGTGCTCGATTCTTTCAGCGACGCATTCGAATTCACTGTTGGCGCCGACCCTGTTGCCATTGGATGGCGAGCATTGGCACGCGATCAATTCTTCGAAGTAGATCTCAAAACCCGCACCCTGTGGATCAATGCGCGTTTTCGGCGCGACCTGCTAGGGCGCCGAAGTCTCGACAACACGGACGCACCGGTGCTGAAGTCGCTCATCTATCTGCTGGTCGGTGAAATGTTCGAGGGTGTCAGGATCAGCGCGCGGCAGAAGGAAAAGATGCAGGCGTGGCAGGAAGTCCTGATCTCTGCAATGGCGGCACATCGAGAGCAGGTAGCGCAGTGAGCGAGGAAGTCTTCCGTGCCGTGGCACGCGAACTGGGCGACGGGTTTCCACCTGAAAACGTTCTGTACCCGGTCAATGCGCGGTTGCGGGCCAGCTTTCCCGACGGGTTGACCATCGCCGACATCGTTGACGTCTTCCTGGACGACAGCGCTGTTGCCGTACGTACCGCTCTGCGGTCACGATTGCGTCAGTGGGATGCCGAGAGCGTCGAAACGTGGGTAGGAGCCACCGCCGTCCAGAGCGACGAACGTCGAACCCTGATCTACGAATTGCTCGGACTGCCAGCTCAGGTGCACGAAGACCTCAGTGCGAGGTTTCCGCGTGAAGGTGGACCAGTGGTCATCGCGGCTCAGCAGCCGTGGGATCCCTGGTACGCAGCCGAGCGACGGCGCGAGCACGACTTCTACTGGCGTGCCTACAAGCGTGTTTTGGCTGACAAGAATTGGGACAACGCGACAATCGGCAAGCTGGATGTAGCCACCACTGAGGTCGTTCACCGGCTCGCCGACCCAACCCGGCCGGAGCCGTATCAGTCCAAGGGACTGGTGGTCGGGTACGTCCAGAGTGGAAAAACAGCGAATTTCAGTGGGGTAGTGGCCAAGGCGATCGACGCCGGCTACCGATTGGTCATCGTCTTGACCGGCACTATCGAGATTCTGCGGAGCCAGACTCAGCGTCGTCTCGACATGGAACTGGTCGGTCGGCAGAACATCAGCGCCGGTGTCGACGACGACTACGCCAATGACGAAGATTGGCGCGCGGGGAACTTTCTCGAGCACGAAATTGATCCCAACAAGACGAATGAGATTCCGGCAATCCGTCGACTCACCACGTCGAAGTTCGATTACAAGAGCCTGCTTGCGGGCTTGAGCGCGTTGCATTTCGAAACGGTGGATCACTCGCTACCACTCAACGATCCGAAGAATCTGTATCCCAGCAATATTCGAATTGCCGTTGTCAAGAAGAACGTCTCGAGTCTCAAGAAGCTGGTCGCGGATCTGAAGAAAGTTCCCACCGAACTCGATCAGATCCCGGCTCTGATCATCGACGACGAGGCAGATCAGGCATCGGTGAACACGATCGATCCGAAGAAGATGAAAACCGAGCAGATCGAGCGGACGGCGATCAACGGCCAGATCGCCGAGATCCTCGGACTCCTCAAGCGTGCTCAGTACATCGGTTACACCGCAACACCCTTCGCTAATGTGTTCGTCGATCCGGAAGACAGTGTCAACGTCTTCCCTTCGGACTTCATTGTCAGCCTCGAGCGGCCAGGCCCGTACATGGGTGGCGCGGACTTTCACGATCTCGACGATGTCGATGACGACGACAAGACTCCGGCCAATTCGAACGAGAAGGCGTACGTACGGGATCTTCGAGCCGAGTGCGACGAGGATCGCGCTGCCGAGCAGTTACGAGCGCTCGATTCGTTTGTTCTGACCGGGGCGATCAAACTTTTCCGGGAATCGAAGGGCGCCAAAAAGTATCGGCACCACACGATGCTGGTGCACGAATCGGTGAAGCAGGCTGAGCATGACGCCGTAGCCGACGACTTCAAGGCTTTGTGGAAATCGGCTGGATACAGCCAGGCCAAGAGTCTTTCCCGGCTGGACAAGCTCTGGGCCGAGGACTTTGCAGTGGTGAGTGCGGCTCGGGGCAGTGAACTGGAGAATCCTGGTTCGTTTGCCGAGTTGGAGGAGTTCATCGGCGCTGCCTACGACAAGATTTCCGAGGGCACCAGCCCCGTCATCGTGGTCAATGGCGCGGCCGAGAAGGACTACAAGCAGGATTCCCTCGACTTTCAGGAACGCGGCGTATGGAAGATTCTCGTCGGGGGCACGAAGCTGAGTCGCGGCTTCACCGTCGAGGGACTCACCATCACGTACTACACCCGCAGAACTGGCCAAGCCGACACGTTGATGCAGATGGGCCGATGGTTCGGTTTCCGGCCAGGCTACCGAGACTTGGTGCGGCTGTTCATCGGCCGTACCGTCGGTGGACCGGCCGGTGCCGAGTACGACATGTACAAGGCATTCGAGGCCATCGTGCGGGACGAGGAAGAGTTCCGGCGTGAGCTCACCAGGTTCAGTGGTGTGAACGAGAACGGTGAGCCATGGGTCACCCCACGCGATGTGCCGCCAATGGTGTTCCAGCAGCTTCCGTGGCTCAAGCCCACAGCGCGGAACAAGATGTTCAACGCCGAGCTGGCTTACCGCGGTATGGGCGGCGAGAGTTTCAGTTTCACGATGCAGCCGCCGCGCGGTGACGGCTCGATCAATGCCCGACATTTTGCTGCTGTCGGTCCGGTCCTGAAGTCGCTCGGCGATTCCGGGACCTTCAACTTTGTGGACAAGGACGATGTTGTGCGGTCCTTCACCGCACGGTACGGAATCGTCCCAGCTCCCGTTGTTCTGGACACAGTCGATCAATTCGAATGGGCGACGGGCTGGAACTTCGGGCCGCACCGTGAAGCGCTCTCGGCGGCAATCGAATCCGGGTTGCTCGAGGACTTCGCCGTTCTTCTGCCACAACCGAAGACGCGCGAGCCCATCGAGATCAAGGGCTGGCACGAGAAACTCCCGATCGTCAATCGCAAGCGTCAAGAACGTGAGTATCGGACGGGGTTCACCGGCACCGCCGTTCGTGAGCGCGATGCCATCGAGCACATCGCCGGCAGCCCGAAGAAGAACGGTGGACCCCTGGCTGGGGCACTGCACCGCAAGACTCGCGGTGCGTTGATTCTGGTATTTGCGAATGATCCGGGTCCGCGTCAGTTGAAGCGGGCACAGGCTGGTCCGGTGGATTCGCGTGACTTTGCGACACTATTTTCGTACGCCCTGCCGCAAGCTGCGGAACCGTTGGGGCGGATCGGTTTCCGGGTGAAACAATCAGGGACAGGTGCGATAGTCGATGCAAACTAGGTGTGTAGTGGTGAAGGACAGGGACGGATTCTGATGGCAAAGACCATTGCGACAATCAACCTCAAGGGCGGCGTCGGTAAGACGACGATCACGGCGGGGTTGGCAGAGTTCATGTCGCTCGAATTCGGCCAGCGTGTGTTGCTGATCGACCTGGATGCGCAGATCAACCTCACCACCATGATGATCAGTGAGGATCACTGGCTCGAGCTGAACAAGAAGGGGCTCACCAGCGCAACAATCTTCCGTGACGCAGTTGAAGGTACGTCGAATTTCGATCTGCAGGGGACAATTCAGCGGTCGGTCTCGCCGGTCAAGCACGTGACTGGCGTAGATCTGCTGCCATCATCGCTGGACTTGATCGAGTTGCAGGAGGAGATCAGTGCCCTTCGGGTGGCTGACCGCAGTTCCACCAAGCCAGTGGAGTTGTTACGCGATGCCGTGGCTCCGGTGATGGATTACTACGACTACGTCTTGATCGACTGCCCACCCAATCTGGGCCCGATCACGCTGAATGGGCTGGCCATGGCCGACGGCTATGTCATTCCCACGATCCCGGATGTGCTTTCTACCTATGGCATTCCGCAGATCCAGACTCATATCGCCAAGTTCGGCAAGGAGATCGGCCGTGAACTCTTCGAGTTGGGGTTGGTGATCACCAAGTACAAGTCCAATTCCGCAGTGCACCGGACCACCGTCAGAAATCTCCGACGCGACCCCAACGTCCCACACGTCCTGCCGGAGTATCTCGCGGAGTCGAACCAGATTGCCGCGTCGGCAGAGTTTCATCCGTACGGCACTTTGAAAGTGAAGTACGGAAACGCAGGTCAGTTCGATCAGATGCGTGCAATTACGCAGAACATTCTCACGGAAGCGCAGGCGAAGCTATGAGTGCGGGTATCGATGAAGCGCGTCGTCGGGTGCAGGTGCAGGAAACCGGTGCAGCGCTCCTGAAGTTGGGAGCAACCAACGGCTCGGCATCGGTGTTGCTGGCCAAGCTCGTTCAGGTAGTGGCGGAGGAAGCTGCCCGGACCCCGCGCTTCGCGAAGGCGATCGAAGAGGCTTTTGCGGTTCCGTCCGAGGGAGCGGCCGTTGCAGTACCTGCTGCTGCACCGGCGCCGCGTCGTCGGGCAGCGGCCCCGAAGGTGAAACGGGAGCCGGGGGCTTTCGACCCGTTCGAGGTCTTCAAGGTTGACGGGGAAGCGGTTCTGCTGGAGCGCCTTTCGGCCCTCGATGCAGACGGGATCAAAGACATCATCGCGGAACAGGAAATGGATACCCACAAGGAGACGGGCCGCAAGCGCAAGGTGGATGTGCTCGCAGTCTGGACCGTCGAGCGAGTGAAGGCACTGACCTCGAAGGGCAGTGCGTTCCGGTAGGTCAGGGACCTGATGTGCAACTGGCTCGTCTGTTTTCACTGTTGTCTGACGGAGGTATTTCAATGACCAGCACGCTTCGCCAAGCAGAGAGCTACCGACTGCCGGGCGATCACCGTTGGGTGGTTGTCGATGTCGAGACGTCAGGCCTGCGGGCTGCGTCGCATCGCGTGCTCAGCATCGCTGCACTGGTTCTTCGTGAAGATGGCACAGTTGAACAGCAGTTCTCGACGCTGCTCAATCCGGGGTGCGATCCGGGACCCGTTCACATCCACAACCTGACGCCTGATCGTTTGGCTGGCGCCCCACGATTCGAGGATATCGCCGACGAGTTCGCTGAGTTGTTGTCCGGTCGAACGATGGTGGCGCACAATGCGTCGTTCGATTACGGTTTCCTCGACGCAGAATTCCAGCGTGTAGGCTCCGGAGCCCCGGTCGACAAGCGCCTGTGCACGCTTGCTCTCGCGCGTCGCTTGGAGCTTGATGTACCTAACCATCGACTCGAAACCTTGGCAGAGTACTGGAAGATCGAACAGTTCAACGCGCATGACGCGTATGACGACGCACGGGTGCTTGTTGATGTCTTCGGGCGGAGCGCAACACTCGCAGAATCACTTCAGCTTCCGCTGCCTGTTGTCGGTTGCAATGACCGTCGTGTCACTGTCTACCCACAACAGATAAAGCGGATGCCGTCGTCGTTCACCAATCCTGGGCGCCTCGATCTTGTGCATGGCCTGGTTCAGGGGATGAAGGTTGTTATCAGCGGATCCACACGTATTCCTCGAATTGCGTTGGCAGCCCGTCTCACCGAGGCAGGGTTCGACGTGATGAACGGAGTTAGTCGCCAGACGAGCGTCGTGGTGTGTGAGAACCCCGCGTCGCAAAGCGGGAAGGTGCGTAAGGCCGGCGCCAACGGCATCCCCGTCATCTCGGAGCAACAGCTCGACGAACTGTTGGCGCGAGCATTGCCGGGTGTGCTCAAGACAGAGAGCGCTCCGATCGTAGTGTCACTGGTCCCGGAAACCGTTGTGCCGGTGCAGTCGCCGGTTGGGCCAGACCCTGTTGTCCGGTCGCCAATTGCAGCTGCGTCACCAGATCCGAACCGAAAAGCGAAGGCGTGGAATGGCCGTCGGGTATTGATTCTTGGCGGCAGTCATCTCGACGGTGTGATCATGCGGTCACGTCTTATTCAATTAGGTGCCAGGCAATCACTCAATCTGACCACCGCGGTTACTGACGTCTTGATGCTCGACGGAGGCCAGTCTGACAAGCGGATGGCTAGGGTCACCGAACGAGGGCTCCCACAGATAGCTGAATCCGATGTCAACGAGGCGTTGGTCTCCGGTGTGGTTCCGGAGCACATGAAGCTTGAATCACGTTTGTCTGCACCTATTCTGATTCGTGGCGAGGCCATCGATCTACCCGCAGCTCGGTCGTCGTGGTCGGTCAATGTTGCGTGGCGGGCGGAGAACGTCGGCGGCGAATTCGATGTTGACGTGGTGGCCTTCCTTCTTGATGACACAGACAAAGTCGACTCCGATCAAGACTTCATTTTCTACAACAATCTCGCGGACGAAGATGGCGCAGTTGAGCTTTCCGTTGACGGAGACAGCGAGCAGAGTATCCGGACAGACCTAGATGCGTTGCCTGCCGAATGCCGGCGGGTTGTGATCGCAGCTGCTGTCGACGGTGAAAAGACTTTCGGCGACCTGGGAGCAGTCACTGTCAGCATTGATGGCCCCGACGGAACATTTGCGACCTTTGTACTCGATCTCGGGACAGTTGAACGGACCATGGTGCTTACCGAGATCTATCGCCGTGGAGATGTCTGGCGTCTGCGAGCCGTTGGTCAGGGTTATGACCACGATCTTGGTGCAATGGCAGTCGGTTACGGCGTTGAAGTGGACGAGGACTGATCCGGACCATTCCGATCGCGACAGGATGGTGGTTATGGAACTCGGTTTGGCCGGCCTTACGGCCACTCGCATACTTGTGGACTTCGATATCTATATCGATGCCGGCGGAGTCTGTCAGTCACGATAGAAAGCCCTCGACCGTTTGCCGTCTCAGGTGTGGCTCGCGGACTTCAGAACAGCGTGGGCATTGCGCGTTCGCCGTGACGAGCCTCGGCAACGCGGGCAGTCCAGCGCTTGACTAGCCACATCTCGATCAGCTCTGGGTTTGTCCGGGCTTTGGTTGCCCATGCGGTGACCAACTGGTTGTAGCGGTGATAGCGACGCAACGTGAAACTGCTGACGGACGGATCTTCCAGCCAACCTTCGTGTATCAGGGTCGAGACACCGAATTGGTCGATCAATTGTGCGCGACCGCCCTCTACTGATACTTCAGCAGCCCACATGAATGCCGACAGAAGAGATACCCCGACCCCTGGTGTCATGGGCCACCCCGACCACGTGTCACGGTGGATGTTCGGCATGGTGCGGGTCTTGATGCAGTAGTCGAGGACAGCCTTGATCGTCTTCAGCGGATCGTCGCCCTCAGCGATCTGCGTGTTGAATACGTCAGGGAATCTCCGTTTGAACCGGCGACTGCGGTGAGCGCTCTGCCAAGCTGCGCACAGAAATAGCAATCCGAGGCCAGCATGGTCGGCGGTAACGAGCTCGCTGCCGGGTCGAAGGTCGTTGCGCTGGACCGTAGCCAGACCGGACGTGACAACCTTGCCGTCGTCGTCTCTACCGTGTAACTGGATCTCGTGCTTGGCCTCTCGTAGGTGGGCATTCCACCAGTCCAGATCCACTCGGGCTCCATCGTCAAGTACGTGCAGATCGTAAGTCCGTGCCTGGCACCACTGGACGCACGCCTCTGGCGTCTCGAATCCGTCGTCCTCGATATGCATGTGGGCGATCCTGGCACGCCTCACCGACATATCGCTGCAGTTGGCCGGCGTGGTGCCAGGATTGAGGTAGTTACCTCGGATAACGTGAGCGCCTGTGCGTGCGCACGAACATGTGGGGGATAGGACGCTTGAGTGACGGACATTGTGAGCATCGCGCACGGAGCCGAAGATTTTGATACGCGTCTGCGGCGCGAAGCAATGCAGTTTCTTACAGTGCGAACCAACGACGGTCTCAACTCAATCAGCAAGCAGGAGCTGCTCGATTTCACCATCGACGGCGAAATGTTCAGATTGATGGATCCCCAACGAGGTATCCGCAAGCCACGTCAGCTCTCGTCGGCTCTTTCGATCAGCACGGTTTATCGCCGTGAAGGCGCTGACCGACCATATGAGGATGCAGTCGGAGCCGACGGATTTCTTCGGTACAAGTGGAGCGGGATGGACCCGGATCATCAGGACAACCGCGGGCTGCGTGCGGCGATGGAGCAGAAAGTGCCGCTGATCTGGTTCTTCGGCGTGGGACCTGGGCAGTTTCAGCCGGTCTTTCCCGTCTACCTCGTTGACGAAGAGGTGGGTCTCCATCAGTTTGTCGTTGCCACCGAATTTGCTCGTGATCTCCATGTGACGGATTCTCCGATCGAATCTCATCTTCGGCGTTACCTGATCGCCGAAACCAAGCGACGGCTGCACCAGCCGGTATTTCGAGCGACAGTGATGCGAGCCTACGAAACGCGTTGTGCTGTCTGCTCCTTAGGTCACAGCTCATTGCTTGACGCGGCACATATTGTGCCCGATTCCGATGAGGCTGGGGTAGCTTCAGTCCGAAATGGGTTGGCAATGTGCAAGATTCACCACGCTGCATTCGATGTCCATATTCTGGGGATCAGTCCTGATCTTGTGGTTGAGATCAGACAGGATCTTCTCGAAGAGATCGATGGTCCGATGCTGGAGCACGGGCTGAAGGAGCGTCACGGTCAGAAGCTGATGGTGATCCCAGCTCTCAGATCTGAGCGCCCTGATCCAGAGTTGCTTGCGTTGAGCTACAAGAAGTTTCAGTCCGCTGGCTGATGTTGCTCACAATGTGATCGCAGGACCCGTAGCTGAAAGGGCAGACTCTGTCGGTTCACCTGAGGTCGCCGGCGATAGCGAAACTGCTTGCGCGCGTACACCTCTGCAATCGCAGAGATGCACGCGCGCAATATAAACGGTGGGCTGCTGGCTACTTGCCGGGCGTCGAGGCGACTGCCGTGATGCCAAGCTCAGCATCGGCCGCGTCATCGCCGCAATCGCAGTCACAATCGTCGCCGCAACCACCGGTGTTGCATTCGCCGGCGTAGCTGTCGTCGTCTTCGTCGCAGTCGAGGGTGCCGCCGAAGGACTCAGCAAAATCGTCGTCGAGTTCGTGAGTGAAGGCGTGAACCTCGTCGACCAGGTTGAGGAGATGCTGCGGGGCGAAGGGGTCCGCATCAAGCATCGTCGAGACGAGCAGGTGGTCGCCGCTGAAGGCGAAGCGCAGGCGCGGCCATTCCTGTGCGAGTTCGATCAGCTGCGTCGCAGCATGGGCGGGATTCCCGAGACCCGTGAGGACCGAGGACCAGACGTTGATCTGGGGGCCGTCATCCGCGACCGTCACGTAAACGACAAACCCGTGAACCGGCACGACAATGTCGCCGTCATCGTCGGTGTCGGGCTCGCTGCCCAGCAGTTCGGCGAGAGTCTGAACGCACAGGCGAACCAATTCGTCGCGCTCGTCCGTCACCAGGGCAATAGCGCCGTTGATGTGGAGGGGCTGGTCGGCGGTCGTGTTGTGGTCGCTCATGGATCCTCATGTTCTGTGCCAGTCCGAGCCGGCGCTGGGCACTGTTTTCGTGCGGTGGGTGTCAGGTCTACGGTAGTCGGCGCACACTATTGTCCGCTTAGTGGATGATCCAAAGTGTCCGCTTCGGCGCGCGCTGAGCTGGACCTTGCCGCAGCAGAACGATGTGACTCCAGTCCCGACAAATCCGGCAGCGTTGTGGCAGTGAGTATCTCGGCTTGTCGGTAGGTAGATCTAGTCTCCACAAATGACGGGTCAGCGAGTTCGACGAGCTTCACATCTGCGTTTGGTGCCTGCATTTCAAGCGGCACAAACCGTCCGTACGCCGAGGCAGATGCGGAATCAGCGTCGACGGCCGGAGGTGGCGAATTTTGTCATGCGGATCGAACTTGATTGCGTCGCGCCACCCATTTGGCGACGGTTTTCGGTGCCGTCCAACATCGAACTCGACCAACTTCATTCGATTGTGCAGGCGGTGATGGGATGGGGAGATCAACACGCTCATCAGTGGGTGAGCGTCCATCATTCAACGAGCAATGGCCCAGATCGGTATATCGCGCGAGAGGTGATCCAGTACGACGGATACCAGGAAGACGAGTTTGGTGAGGACGAAGTCCGTATCGACGAGGTGGTCACCGCGGTAGGGGAGTACGTCCGATACGAGTACAACGTCCGTGCCAAGTGGAGTCACACCTTGGTTCTCGAGCAGATTGTCGAAGACCAGCCGATTTCTGAGCCGTCCTGCCTTGACGGCGAGAGGGCGTGTCCGCCGGAGGATTCTGGCGGACCGATCGGGTATCGCGAGTTCCTGAGCGCGCAGACGAGTACCGGGCTGTTCGATCCCGAGCGCTTTGTTCGGACCGAGTCCGATGTGGCAGTCACCATTGCAGTAGCACTGCATAAGTCACCGCCTGTGGGCAGCTCGCTGTTCGAGAAGTTTTTGCGCCGCCTGTCGGTTCATTCCGCGCCGAAACTGTTTGCCGCAGTTGCGAAGGCGGAGCTTTCTGGGGGATATGACAACTACTTCGAGGTGATGCGTGAGGGAGCAACCCGCCAGCTGCTGTGGCTGCTGAACGCTGCGCGAGGCGGTGGGATTGCGTTGACGGCGTCCGGGGCACTTCCTCAGGACCATGTTGCGTCCGCCCGAGACGAACTCGATTGGGACAGTGAGTGGATCGATGCCGCGGCAGGGAGTGGCTCGCAATTAGTAGTACTCGTTGAAGTCGCAAAGACGCTGAGATTGGTCCGAAAACTCCGAGGCACATTGATTCTGACTCGACTCGGCGCGTCAGTTCTTGCATATGAAGGCGAGCTGTGGCGCCACATCGTGATGGCCATGCCGTTGGGAAAGGGGGAGCTGGCGCAGGAAGCCGGCCGAATTCTGTTCCTTACGTTGGCTGCAGGCTTGTCAGAGTCCGAACGTAGTGAAGTGATGATCGAAGGTCTCACGGCATTGGGTTGGTCGACAACAGACGGAACACGCCTCGGTGACGACGATTGGACGTGGATTGTGCGAGACACTCTCCTGTACTTGCGAATGATCGGGGCGATTGTCTCCAATCCGCTGGACCAGCATGTTTCCGCTGATCCCGAGTGGGGCCGACGGTTTGCCAGGATGGTCCTGTCGAAGTAGTTAACCGATCGAATCGAGCATCGATTTCGATCGATGCGGAGTTGTTATATGCGCTGGAAGCGCACGATTTTTCGGCGACGGAATCTTGAATATTTTCAGGTTGCAAAATATCTGAATTTTTGTTCGAAATTGCTATCATGCTATGGTCGATTCTCAGCTGTTGAATTGCGTAGTCGAGCCAAAAGCTTGCGCAGAAGATTTATTTTGTGGAGGTTGGGTTTCGGAAAAGACGAAGTGCGTGTTGCTAGTCAATTGAATATGTGGCCGGTGTTGGTTTTGACGGTCGCTCCTAGGGCGTGCAGAAACGCAGCGCAAAGATCCTGAACAGGGGTTTTTGCGCGTTGTTCTGCCGATTATTTGCGAAGGATGTGGCATGTGACGGGGTCCGACATGGTCCAGTTCAGTACATTGGTAATTGTTTCACTGCTTGTTGCTTTTTATGGTGGAACATTTCTGATTTCTCTTCGTATCGGTAAGAAACAGGAAAATGCCGACGGTTTTATGACCGCCGGAAACAAATTAGGATTTGGTGTTTCGGCCGCGAGTATGACGGCCACCTGGATTTGGGCGTCGTCGATGTACGCATCCGCCACCTCTGGCTACACCTACGGAATCTCCGGCCCCATTCACTACGGTTTGTGGGGCGCGTTGATGATTCTCTTCATTTATCCCTTTGGTCAGCGAATTCGTAAAGTGGCGCCGAAAGCCCACACTCTGGCCGAGGTCATGTACGCGCGGCACGGACGCTCGAGTCAGCTGATGCTGGCGGGCTCCAACATCGTCGGCAGTCTTATCAGTTTGATGTCGAACTTCCTCGCTGGTGGCTTGCTGATCGCGTTGCTTTCACCGTTCAACTTCATCCAGGGCGTGTTCATCGTTGCGCTGGGCGTCCTGCTGTACACGCTGTGGTCGGGTTTCCGCGCTTCGGTGCTGACCGACTTCGTTCAGTTGATCGGAATGCTCGGTGCGGTAGCGGTTTTGGTGCCGTTCATCTTCTTCGCTTCAGGGTTTCCCGCGGCCTTCGAATCCGGCGCAGGCAACCTCACTGCTGAGCAGGGCAACTTCTTCTCGAGCGTTGCCTTCTTCGAACAGGGTGCGCCGTACATCGCGGCAGTCCTTGCCTACGCAATCGGCAACCAGACCATCGCCCAACGACTCTTCGCGGTCCGCGAAGACCTGATCAAGCCCACCTTCATCACCGCAACTGTGGGATACGGCGCAACGGTCATCGGTGTCGGAATGCTGGGTGTTCTCGCGCTGTACCTCGGAATCGAGCCGACTGATGGTGACGTCAACAACCTGATTCCGCAGATGGCCGCGTCGTACCTGCCCGGAATTTTGCTGGCTGTTTTCTTTGTCATGATCATCGGCGCGCTGTCGTCGACAGCGGACTCGGACCTTGCTGCACTCTCGTCCATCGTCATGACCGACGTTTACGGTCAGGCCGTCGCAGGCAAGGCTAACGCCAACCCGCGGCGGATGTTGCTCATCGGCCGAGTCACGATGATTGTTGCCACGGCGGCGGCTATCTCCTTGGCAAGTCTGCAATTGAGCATTCTGGATCTGTTGGTGTTCGTCGGCGCGCTGTGGGGCGCTTTGGTGTTCCCGGTTATCGCGAGCTTCTATTGGGGGAAGGTCACCAATAAGGCGTTCACCGTGTCGGTGCTCGTTGCTCTTGCCGCGTTCCTGCCGGTGCGATTCAGTTGGGTGCCGATGGACGGGATGTTCGGGATTGTCTCGGACGTCGTTTCTGTGATCGGCATCGGAGTGGTTTTGGGGCTCATGGCCTTTGGATTCTTCGGGCTCAAGGTTGCGCAGATCGTCGGAGGCCTGGCGATCGTGTTGTCCGCGCCGTTTGCGATCGGGTTCTTGCATGACTACCCAACGCTCAGTGGATCTTTGGTTGCCTATGCCGTCAGTACCGTCGTGTGCTTTGCGATGTCCGTAAATCAGCGTGAGACGTTCGATTTCGAACTGATCAAGCAGCGGACCGGAGATTTCGACGAGGAAGAGTTTCCTGCTGTGGGAGCGTCCGGAAAGTAACCGTCGAGACAATTGGAAGGGTTTCGAATGAGCACAGCAATTTTGACTATGTACGTTCTGATCTGGCCGGCGTTGGTCCTGGTTGTACTGGGAGTCATCAGCAAGGGATTCTTCAAGGATTGGGCAACTGCTCGCCGCAACGGTGAAGATCTGGTCTAACTTTTCGCGCCGCCACCGACGCTCTTGCTGTCGGTGGCGGCGGTCATATTGCGTCGGACACAGGGGTCGGCGTTATAGTTGCTCAGTGCAACACAACGGAGCAATGTCGCTCACCGGGCCGCCGGCCGTCCATGACGAGCTGGTGCACCTGACGCGAGAGCTGATGACCGGCAATCGCCAGTCCGACGATCAGCCGTCCATCGCGCAGCACTCGTTCCTCTCCTTCATCGGCCGCAACGACGGCTGCCGGGCCACGGAGATCTCCGACGTTTTCGGCGTCAACCGCTCGACTATCTCCCGCCAAGTGCGTGGATGCATCGACGCAGGCTGGGTGTATGCCGATCCGGGACCCGTTCGCTTGGGCAATCCGCTCCACCTCACTGACGAGGGTCGCAAATACCTCGACGCCGCCGACGCGCGTCGACTCGACCAAGTTGTCAGCAGGCTGCACGATTGGAGTGAGTCCGAGATCGAAGAATTCGCCCGTGCACTTCACCGCTTCAGAATCAGCACAGAATCGCAGACCGACGGAGATGACACCCTGTGAGTGAGTACAGCGCCAAAGCCCAGTTCACCATCTCCGACAACGAGTCGGTGGTGCACACAGTCTTCACTCACGCCGAGCGCACCCCGAACCTCACGGTGTTCTCGAGGCCGATGGGCAATGGGTGGGTCGACGTCTCGGCGAAGGAATTTGCCGAGCAGGTCATGGGCGTGGCAAACGGGTTGATTGCAGCCGGTGTTCAGCCAGGGGACCGCGTCGCACTGCTGTCGGCCACCCGCTACGAGTGGACGCTTTTCGACTTCGCGATCTGGGCGGCCGGCGCTGCGACGGTTCCGATCTACGACTCGTCATCGAAGGGCCAGGTTGCTTGGATTCTCGAGGATTCCGAGTCCGTCATGGCCATCGTGGAGACGGGGACGCACGAGCAGTTGTTCCAGGATGCGCCGCCTAGCCTGCGCGCTGTCATGCAGATCGACGCCGGCGCTGTGGCAGAGCTGACCAAGCAGGGCATCGACGTCGACGAAACCGAGTTGAAGAAGCGCCTCGACGGTATCCGCGCTGACGACCTTGCATCGCTCGTCTACACATCCGGTACGACGGGACGGCCGAAGGGCTGCATCCTCACTCATCGGAATTTCCTCTCCGAGGTGCGCGGCATTCTGACTGCGTCGATCGGTAAGGTCGCGGTTCCCGGGAACCGAGTTCTAACCTTCCTTCCCCTTGCCCACGTACTTGCTCGGGCAGTGTCGTTGGCGACGTTCGAAGCTGGTGCTGCGCAGGCGCATTGGTCTGATTTCTCGAACATCACAACTCAATTCGAGCGGTACAAGCCGAATACCATCCTCGGTGTTCCGCGGGTATTCGAGAAGGTTCGAGACGGCGCGGCGCGAAAGGCGGAGTCCGGCGGCAAGATTCCCGGTGCCATCTTTGCGTTCGCAGAAGCAACGGCCAAGGAGTACAGCCAGTCTCTCGACGCGGGCGGCCCATCCCTAGTGCTTAAGGTGAAGCACGCTGTCGCAGACAAGCTTGTGTACTCGAAGCTGCGCGCAGCACTCGGCGGCGAGTGCTGGTTCGCCATTTCCGGCGGTGGAGCTCTCACTCCGGAACTCGGCCACTTCTTCCGCGGGCTCGGCGTTCCGATCTACGAAGGCTACGGACTCACCGAAACCACGGCAGCGCACTGCGTCAATATTCCCGGCGCTCAAAAGATCGGAACCGTCGGGCAGCCTATGGGCGGCAACGGAGTTCGCATTGCCGAAGACGGTGAGATCGAGCTCAACGGTGGAGTGGTCTTCAAGGGGTATTGGAAGAACGAAAAAGCCACCGAAGAGTCCTTCGACAACGGTTGGCTCCGCACCGGCGATCTCGGTGAACTCGACAGTGACGGTTACCTTTCCATCACCGGTCGCAAGAAGGACCTGCTGGTCACGGCAGGTGGCAAGAATGTTTCGCCCGGTCCGATGGAAGACCGCATTCGGTCGCACTCCATCATCTCGCAGGCAGTGGTCGTTGGCGATGGAAAGTCCTACGTCACGGCGCTTCTGACAGTTGATCCCGAGGTGTTCGAGAAGTGGAAGGCTGACAACGGCAAGCCTGCCGAGGCGACCGTCGCTGAATTGCGTGAGGACAAGGATCTTCGGGCAGAAATGCAGAAGGCGGTCGACGACGCCAATTCGGCTGTCTCGCATGCCGAGTCGATCAAGAAGTTCGTGATTCTCGATCGGGATCTCACTGAGGAAGACGGAGAGATGACTGCAACCCTCAAGATCAAGCGGAACGTAGTCGTCGACCGGTTCTCCAAGGAGATCGAGGGTATGTACACCAAGAGCTAGGCGCGCTTGGGGAATTGCTCGCGATAGCCCATGACGTCGTCGAGTCGGAATCGGCGGTGGGTTCCGCGTAGCTCGATCGGGAGCTTGCCGGCATCGGCAAGCTTGCGGACATACGTATCTGAGACGCCGAGAATTTCCGCGGCTTGAGACGTTGTGAGCAGTTCGGACACGGCACCGAGCGCAACGCTGTCACCGCCCGCGAGGTAAGTCAGCAGCGCCACGACGGCATCGCCCACTGAGGGCGGGACGTCGATTGTCACCCCGTCGATCACGAGCGTCGTCGTGGCGGTTGACGTTTGAGCGAGTGCAGACAGCGCGGTCTTGATCTTTTCTGCGTCGGCGCTACCGACTGCTGAAATTACGTGGTCAATGCTCATGTCGAGCTCCGATCGAAGTAACAGTAGGGATGCGGATAGTCCACCGAACCTCCTATGCTTGGTTGTGCGAGCATAAGCTACTTGCAACGAACCGCGGCATCCGCAATCACACCTTGTGCCTGCAATTTCCGGCATCGGGTGTTGCTCATCGAACCCGTTCGTATCATCTCGCGGGTTTTGGCCAGCCTGATCGGAATTCAAGTCGTTTGGAGAGAAGAGTTTTCGCGTGTCGCTCGAACCTAGCTCCCAATATTGCTGTGACTCGACGTAGCATCCTGAATGTGGCTAGACGATCGGTAACAGTGAGATTTGATTCAGAGGAACTGGAGGCTCTCGAGGCTCTCCAGGAGCTTACGGGCGCGGACATCTCCAGCGTTGTTCGCGAAGCAGTCATCGAGCACGCAAAGCGATGTGCCAGGCAGGCGCCGCCGCGCGATATCGGCGACAAGCGTAAGTCCCTGACCTTGAACGACGCCTTCGCGCGATACTCGGCGATGTGTGTTGAGCAGGAGCGGGAAGCCTCCTAAACCAAGGAGCGGTGGAGACATGACGTCCCCACCGCATTTCCCGGTTGTTGAATTATGAACGAACTAGAATCTTGACTGCAGTGTCGTTGTGTTCGATCAAGGTTGTGAAGCCTTCTGAAATCAACTCTTCGAGTTGAATGCGTCCGGTGATAAACGGCGCCAGGTCGACAACCCCGTCCTGAACCATTTTGATGACGGCTTCATGATCGCGGACGTATGCGATTGTTCCTCGCAGATCGATCTCTTTGAGGACCAGCTTTTGCATGTCGATGGTCGCCGGCTTCCCCCAAATCGATACGTTGACAACTACTCCCGCGGGTCGAACGGTGTCGAGCATGGTGTCGAGCACCGCGTTGACGCCGGCACATTCGAATCCGACATCCGCGCCGATGCCATCGCTGATCTCGAGAACGCGGGCCTTCACGTCCTCGTTGCTCGGATCGATGACATAGTCAGCGACACCGCTGGACAGTGCCTTTTCCTTACGCGCACCGCTCAGTTCCGTGACGATCGTTGTTGCGCCAAGACCTTTGAGTACTGCGGCGACCAGCAGCCCGATAGGTCCGGCTCCTCCGACAATCGCGATGTCACCACTTTGGGCGCCGCTACGAACGACGGCATGGTGCGCAACGCTTAACGGTTCGATCAGCGCAGCTTCGTCCAACGGGATGTTGCCGATCTTGTGAACCCAACGCCGGTCAACCACAACCTTTTCGCTGAGTCCGCCACCGCCGCCGGCCAATCCGATGAATCCCATCTGAGTGCACAGATGATAGTTACCGGCCTTACACGGAGCGCATTCGTTGCAGACGAAATACGGTTCAACGACGACGTTTTCACCCACTTCGACGTCAGTCACGCCCTCGCCGACTTCCTCGACGGTGCCCGAGAATTCGTGCCCCATCGTGACTGGAGCGTTCTCATGAGAGAGGGGGTGCGGGTGACCGGGCGCCGAGATGAAGATTGGGCCTTCGAGGTACTCATGGAGATCGGTGCCACAAATCCCGCACCAGGCGACCTTCAATTTGACGGTACCGGGCCGCACTTCGGGCTCGGGAATGTCTTCGATTCGGATGTCCTTCTGACCGTGGAACCGTGCTGCCTTCATAGATCCGCACCTCACTTCGTTGTGAATCCGCTGGTAGATCAACGTTAGGACTGCGGCGACGGGGTGTGAAGGGTTGCAATGGATTGCAATGTGTTGGAACCGGGACTGCCTCTCGTGCGTCCAATGGTGTGAGGTCCGGCGATAGAGGGGAGTGCGGTGAGGGGGTGGGGTGCTTTTCTGTCGCTCGCAGCGACCGTTGTGCTCGGGGGATGCTCCTCGACAGTTGAAGGTGCGGCATTCCCTGTCGACTCGATTGGAATGTTCGATCCGTGCGAGGTCCTCACCGACGGAAATCTGCGGGATCTGGGAGCCGACCCGAACACTCAGAAGGCTGACGTTCTGAATACCCATTTTCCGGGTTTCAACCTCTGCTCTTGGGAAGGGCAATGGTTCTCTCTGGGGCTGACGTCAACCAAGTACTCACTTCAGGAAGTGGAAGTCAACCCCCAGTTTCGGGATTTCCGGAACATCGAGGTGTTGGGGCGGAACTTGCTGATGTTCAAGGATCACGATGACGCATCTGACTCTTCATGCCTTGTCGCGTTTGCTACTTCTCGGTCCACTGCGATGATCAGCATCGATGCGTACTTCCGCGCGGAACGTCCCGAAACGCCGTGTGCGCTCGTCGAACAGGCGGCACAGGTAGTTATCCCTCTGCTTCCGTAGCGAGTGTGGAATCAAGAATTTTTCGACTATACGTTTGATGAGGAAGGGGCAGGTTAGGTGTCAGAAGTCGATGTGGGTATCAACTTGGATCCAAATATCGCTCAGCAGTTGGTGAAACCATGTGAGGATCTCATAGCCGAGTTCAGAAGGCTGATTGTTAGTGCGCGGAAACTGCGGCGCGTTGATGGTTTCGGCACGTTGGGCTCAGGCCTTGCCCTCCAAGGCAAGTTTGCGGGCAAGGCGGTCGGTGGTCCCGACTCACTAGTCAATGCGTTGGAAAGTCATATCGCAGTAGTCGATGACATGCGTGCGTACTTCCAGAAGTGCATCGACGATGCTAAGGAACAAGAGCAGGCGAATGTCGACTCACTCAGAAAGATAAGCCCGGGAAACTGAATTGTCCCGCACTACACGGATATCTGACCTCTGTTTTGTGGGGATTACCATTAGCTGGGTGATCAAGAGGAAATGATTGTGGCTTTACAAGCTGCGGCGGAATCTGCAATGGAGCAACACGGTTACCTTTGGTTTGTCGGCGACTGACAAGCATCGCCGTGAATCCGAGAGTGGGAATGACGATTGATGTACGTACCCACCACATAGACTGCAGTCATGTTTTCGAATGAAGTTAGCCGTCGGACCTTTGTCGTGGGAGTTGCAGCCGCGGCTGCCTCAACCCTTGCAATGACGAACGCGTCGGCCTCCGTTCCAGCGTCAGTGAATCCGACTATCACTGCGCGCCAACGGTTCTTCGGACCCGAGAATGTTGATCCATCGACCGGGGCAGTGGATTCGTCAAAGACGATTCTTTCGTGGTTTGGTGTCACGAATTTTGCGATGGCCATCGCAGGCAACGTCGTTCTACTGGACGCGTGGGTTCCACGAGGCGAGTTCTCGAACTACGTGCCTACCAGCCCTGAAGAACTGGCCGCCCTAGCGCCGAGTCACATCCTGATCGGACATGGGCATTTCGACCACGCGGCCGATGCCGCCGAAATTGCCTCGATATGTGGTGCAACCATCGTTGGAACAGACGAGCATTGCACTCAGATCGCAGAGCAGGCAACAACTGAGCTCCGAACATTGCCGCTGGATTCCGGCCGAACTGACTTCTCGCTATCCAATGGTGTTGCCGTGCACTCTGTTCGACACTTGCACTCCGCGCTGCGTGCCCCGCGAGGCGAGCAACCACCTCTCGTTCTTGTGCCCGATTTCCGTCCGGCTATCGAACATCCGCCGACATCTCACGACACTGCACACCTGGCGTCGCATTTCAACGACGCTGAGGGTGGATCGTTGCTGTACCAGTTCGTGGTCGGTGACTTCGTACTGACCTGGCACGACAGCACGGGGCCGCTCTTCACCGACGCTCCGGAGATTCTGGACGCCCTGCGTGCGTTGCCGGCCTCCACGGTTCAGATCGGGTCTATCCAGGGCTACAACCAGTACACGAACGGGCTCAGCGACCCACTCGACTACATCCGGGCACTGCGGCCTTCCCTCTTCGTGCCGGCGCACCACGACAATTGGCTCGCACCGCTCTCCGCTCCGGCCGTCGCGTACGAAGAGCGGTTATGTCAGGCACTCGCAGGCTTGCCGACGTCACCCGAACTACTATTGCTCACCGATCCGGCTGACTATGTCCAGCCTTCACGGCTCACGTTCGACATACCGGTGAAGTGACAGACGCCAATTCAGGGTCAGTGGATGTGCTGCTGCCAATCAGCTGGCACTCGGCCGGCCGGACCAGGAACCGGCTGGTCGGTGGGATGCGAAGTGGGCGGGGCTAATTCAGGACCGTCGTACGCTTCCTGAGTTTCGAAGCTCCAGAACCAATCCTCGCCAGGTTCGAAACTCTGCATGAAGGGGTGCTTGGTAGCCGCGGCATGAGCGCTGGCATGTTGTGACGGGGATGAGTCACAGCATCCGATGTGACCGCACTCAGCACATCGACGTAAATGCATCCACCAACCGCCAGCAGCGTCGCATTCGACGCACCCGGCACCGCTCGGCGGCACACTCGGATCAATTCCAACTGGAAGTCCGTCGGTCATGGTCAGTCCCTTCGTTGAAGTGGCTCTGCTTCATTCATCGTGCGCGCCGAGTCGGGCGTGCGCTACTCGGCGTCGTCGACGTGGTTGCGCTCTGGTCCGGATATGGGCAGGAGAACACGGAAGCGGGTGTCCCCGGGTTTGGATGTGACCCGAAGTTCACCATGATGTTTGCCGACAACGATTCTCCACGAAATATCCAGGCCCAAGCCTGTTCCCTCTCCGACAGGTTTGGTCGTGAAGAAGGGCTGGAAGATTCTGTCGATGACGTCGTCGGGGATTCCAGATCCGGTATCGCAGATTTCGATGCAGACTCGATCGCCGTCGCGGCTGGTGCGAACAGTCAAGGTCCCACTGCCGTCCATTGCGGCAACAGCGTTGTCGATCAGATTGGTCCACACTTGATTGAGTTCGCCCGCATACGCATCGATGGGTGGGAGTGCCCGATCGTATTCCTTGACGACGGTGATGTCACCGATCTTCTGTCCCAACATGATCAGAGTGCTGTCAAGCAATTCGTGAACGTCGATGGTCTGGAAGGGAGCGCGGTCCATTTGCGAATACTGTTTGGCCGCACCGACAAGCGTGGAGATTCGGGTGGTGGAATCGGCGATCTCGTTCATCAGTAGCTCAGACTCGATGGTGTAGTTCAACCAACGAATTGCCCCCTCGAGCACAGACTCGTCCACTGCTGCGGCAACAGTCTCGAGCCAGTTGGTATCGAGACCAGCTTGGACGAAGGTTGGTGCTAAGTCCCAACCTTCGCGGATGGAATGGTCCTCGAACCATTCACCCAGGGAGTCTTCCCGATCGGATGCTTCAAGGGGTGTGAGCGTCGGAGCCTTGGCAATAACTTCCGCGACTTCCTCTTGCATATGCATGAGGGAGACAAGTGAATCGCGATCGTAGACGCCTGAGGCGATCATCCCCAATTTCCGTCGCATGCCGGCGACGCGTTCGCGCAACGACGCGGTCGCCCGCACTGCGGCGGCTGCGGGATTGTTCAGTTCGTGGGTCAATCCGGCGGAGAGTGAACCGAGGGCGAGAAGACGCTCACGTTGATCCATGATCTGGCGGGAGTTCTGGTTCCCGAAAAAGACTCCTTCGAGAAGGTGTACAGCCATCGGAAACCATTCGCGCACTACAGCGCCGAACTTGTCGGCATCGAGAACGAAGAACGTCGACGGCTTGGTTACTCGCAGCGACGCCGAATAGATCTGCGGGACACGATCACCCAAATACGACGTCCAACCGCCAGAGTAGACGCCTCTCTGCGAGGTGCGCACCATCTCGATGTCTTCGCCGCCGGAGAGTTTAGACATGATCAGCTCGCCCTCGATCAGGACGTAGAAGCATGATGCCGGGTCGCCTTCGAGATAGACCTGGCCGCGGTCGATTTCAGTGATATGGCCACTTTGGCAGAGTGTTTCGAGTTGATCGTCGGTGAGCTCCTCGAACAGGAATAGCGTGCGAAGAAGTTCTGGACTGCATGCTGGAACAGACATCAAATCTCCCTATTGTTGAGCGAGATAGCGGTGGACGAACATCACGGCCATCGCTCCTTCTCCGACAGCGGACGCGACCCGCTTGGCTGATTCGGCATGCACGTCGCCGGCGACAAAGACTCCGGGAACACTGGTTTCGAGGTGATGGGGTGCTCGGTCGAGGGGCCACCCTTGCGGTGTTATGCCGTCGGCGGCAAGGTCGGGGCCGGCGACGATAAATCCATGGCGATCGCGAACGACCACGTCGCCGAGCCAATCCGTCAGCGGAGCGGCGCCGATGAAGATGAACAACCAATGCGCGTCGACGATCTCTTCTTCACCGGTTGCCCTGTTCAGCAGCGTGATTCGCTCGAGGTGATCGTCGCCGTCAGCGGCGATAACTTCGGTGCAGGCGCGAACCGATATCTTCGGATTTTTCTCGATCTGCTGAATCAGGTAGTAGGACATGGATGCTTCGAGTGAGGCGCCCCGGATGAGGATAGTGACGGATCGTGCACCGCGTGAAAGGTAAACAGCTGCTTGGCCGGCGGAGTTTGCCCCGCCCACGATGTAGACATCCTGTTCGCTACATCGCGCGGCTTCGGTGACAGAAGACCCGTAGTACACGCCTCGGCCGGTGAACGTGTCGAGACCGGGAGCCGAAAGTTGCCGGTACGAAACGCCGGTAGCCAGGATGACGGAGTGTGCGTCAACGGATGTGCCGTCGTCGAAACGAACTGTGCGCGCAGAGCCGTTGATTTCGAGACCCGTCACATCGCGGGCTGTGATGACCTCAGCACCGAACTTTGTTGCCTGCCTCCGCGCGCGATCGGCTAACTGGGATCCGGAAACACCGTCCGGGAAGCCGAGATAGTTCTCGATACGAGAGCTTTGACCGGCTTGCCCACCTGTGGCGCGTCGTTCGATGAGGACCGTCCGCAAACCCTCCGAGGCGCCATAGAGAGCAGCACCCAAACCTGCCGGCCCACCGCCGATGACAACCAGATCGTAGAAGTCCTCGGACAGGGTGGTGCTCAGGCCGAGTTTGTCTGCGAGTTCGGTATCCGTCGGCTCAACCAGTACGTCACCATTGGGAGCAATGACGACGGGAAGGTTCAATTCGTCGGCCCCTGCGGCGGCGAGGAGTCGTTGTCCCTCAGGCTCGTCCGACATATACCAGCGGTAGGCAAGTTGGTTGCGTGCCAAGAACTCTCGAACATCAGAGGATCGTCCCGACCAACGATGGCCAACGACTTTGGTCTCCTCGGCAGGGTGGTGACTGGAGCCGGCCCAGGCGTCGAGGAGAGCGTCGATGACCGGGTAGAGCTTTTCTTCCGGAGGATCCCAAGGTTTGAGCAGGTAATGATCGAGGTCGACGACGTTGATGGCGTCTATCGCGGCTTCGGTATCTGCATACGCAGTGAGCAGAACGCGTCGAGCTATGGGGTAGAGATCCATTGCTTGCTCGAGGAATTCGATTCCGCTCAAACCAGGCATGCGGTAGTCGGCGACGATAACGGCGACAGCATCTCCGCGAAGCTTCATTTCACGCAGAGTTTCGAGCGCCTGATCGCCCGATTCGGCGCGGATGATCCGATATTTCTCGCCGTAGCGTTTACGAAGGTCGCGGACGACGGCGCGGGAAACCCCGGGGTCGTCATCGACGCTGAGAATAGCTGGTTTGGCAGGTGCTTTCGGCGCGTTCACTCGGTGCCCTCCCGACGTTGTAGTCAACCCCTCCAGTATGCGACTGTCACGAGCAGCGTCAATCGCTACAGATGCGCTGCAAGCGAACATGGGGACGTGAACTGGGAAGTTGTCGGTAGCGGGAACCAATCGAGTCGCCGGCGCATCAAATAGAGTGAGTTCATACCGAAGGGGGCCCGATGAGAATGTCGATGGGGGGTCGGCTTTTCTTGGCAGGGATTTTGGTATGGGCTTTGGTCGGATGCGGCTCAGCCGTGGAGGGGGAGGCTGAGCCGCTATCCGGTCAAGCGGGATTATTCGATCCGTGTACGGACATTCCGGATTCTGCGATTCGGGGCGTCGGACTTGATCCGTACACGAAGGAGGTTGACATCGCGGGTGTTGAAATGCCCGGATGGAAGATCTGCACTTGGTCAGGCGACTGGTATTTTATTGCGATTTTTTCAAATATCTACTCGATCAACGATATTCGCAACAATCCCGAGTACGGCAACCTTGTTGACGGCTCAGTCGGTTCTAGGCAGGGTGTCATGTTCACCAAAGTGGACGATTTGGATGGGGATTCTTGCTACATCGCTGCGGAGGTGAATCAAGGTTCCATCTGGCTTCGAGTCAACAGGAAAGGACTCCGCGCCATTGAGGAACCTACCTGTGGGCTCGCCCAGAAGTACGTTGACGAACTTGAAGATTTTTGGCCGCATTGAGAGTTGGAATGGACAGTTAGGGGTGGACTGTGTCTGTACCTGATGCAGTTGGTGATGCTGTTTCTCAGTGGTCGGCTTGGAAGTCGGCCGCTGCGAGCGGAACATTGAACGTCGACATTGACGCGTCGCGGCGGCTGGCAAGGGCATGCCGGAACTACGTGACTGACCTGGAATCGGCTTTGGAGCTGGTCGATTCCGTCGATGTCGTTCGGGGTATGGGGACGCTTCAATCTGGAATCGACCTCGCGCGCAAATTCTCCCTGAAAGCGTCCGGTGGCGAGGATTCGCTTGAGAAGTCACTTCTCAGCCACATCGCCGTGGTGAAAGAGATGCGAGCCTACTTCCAAGCCTGCATCGACCGCTATGAATCCGTGGACGACGACAATGCCAACCGCTTGGCCCGGCATCAGGTATCGGGGTCGTAGCGTGGGAGTCCGGATGCAGCTTCGACTTATGCTGGCAGCCATTGTCATTGGGTTGTTTGCGGTGGGGTGTGGTTCAACCGTCGAGGGCGAACCTGAGCGCGCATCTGGTCAAGAGGGTTTGTTCAACCCGTGTACAGACATTCCGGACTCGGCGATTGAAGGAGTTGGTCTTGATCCGGGGACGGAAAGCGTCGATGTTTTCGGCGTCGAACAACCCGGGTGGAAGATTTGTTCCTGGGACGGAAGCTGGTACAACGTCACCGTCTATTCGACGAGTTACACCGTGTCGGATGTTCGCAGCAATCCGGACTACGTGGATTTCAAAGATATCGACATCGGTGATCGAAGTGTCACGCAATACCGTCGTGCAGACAGCACAGACGAAGCTTGCTACGTAATCTTTGCAGTGGGGCAGGGTTCAGTTTGGATCAATGCGGAAAAGGATTCCTTGAGCGAGCACGCAGGGAACAGTTGTGACGAGACGAGGAGGTTGGCCGATGGGCTCGTCAGCTATCTCCCACTCTGAACCAACGCGGAACTTTGAAGACTGCAAGATCTGGCTGCAAGTCCAATCGGGGGAATCAGAGTCATGAGTTCACAGCAGTCGACGACAGATCTACAACTGACAGTAGATCCGATAGTCGCTAAAGACCTCGTACTTGCGTGTAATGCGTGGCTGGGTGAACTCGGTTCAATTAAGAATGGATTGACGCGCATTGCAACGGTTTCGGGGATGGGCACGTTGCAATCGGGCATCGTCTTGGCTGAGAAATTCTCAAAGAAAGCCGTTGGTGGCGAGGACTCGTTGGAGAAAACGCTCGACAGCCACATCGCTGTGGTGAAGGAGATGCGAGCCTACTTCCAAGCCTGCATCGACCGCTATGAATCCGTGGACGACGACAATGCCAACCGCTTGGCCCGGCATGAAGTATCGGGATCCTAGATTGGCGCGACTTCGACTTGTGCTGGCAGCCATTGCCATTGGAGTTCTTGCGGTGGGGTGTGGTTCAACCGTCGAGGGTGAGCCTGAGCGTGCATCTGGTCAGGAGGGATTGTTCAACGCCTGTACGGACATCCCGGACTCAGTGATCGAACAAGTCGGCCTCAACCCTTTGACAAAGGACATCGACATTGACGGAGTCGAGCAGCCCGGATGGAAGATGTGTTCTTGGACCGCGTCGTGGTATTTCTTCACAATCATGGCGACGGATTACACACTTGATGATGTACGGAACAGGCCGGATTACACGAAATTCGATGAGTCGAATATTGGTGATCGAGTCGGACTGTGGTTTCGGCGGGAATCTGACGAAACCATCGACGGATGCTACCTGGCGGTTGGGGCATCCAAAGGTTCCGTGTGGCTCAACATTGAAGCAAAGGCGGGCACACCTCACGAAAGTTCTACCTGTGGGCTTGTCGAAAGCTTTGCATTGCAACTGGTTTCGTCCTTACCCCGATGAATCTCCGAGAGGTAGGACCAATGGCGAGTCAGGACAGCGGCGAACTGTTCGTCGATCCGAACGTGGCCAAACTAATGGTTGCAGCTTGTGATGCGTGGATCGGTGAGCTGCAATTGATGGTCAAGCATTGTGAGCGACTCAGCGACGTCAAGGGTATGGGCTCTCTTCAGTCAGGTCGCGATCTGGCCGCAAAATTCTCAAAGAAAGCGCGCAACGGCGGTGGCGAGGACTCGCTGGAGAAAACGCTCGACAGCCACATCGCCGTGGTGAAGGAGATGCGAGCCTATTTCCAAGCCTGCATCGACCGCTATGAATCCGTGGACGCGGAGAATGCCGCCGCCCATGGGAAGCTCGAGATCCCCGGATAGGCACAAAAAATCTCGCTGAGCGGGAGGGCATCCGACTCAGCGAGACTGTGGAATGACTAGGCGGTGGGCAGAGACTTCAGCGAGGTGACCGTAGCGTCCACAGCGCGTGCTGCTTCGGCGCCCTTCTTCACGAAATGGGTGCTGAAGTAGTCGACATGCTCGGCATGCTCGTGGAAGTTGTGCGGCGTCAGAACGACGGAGAAGACCGGAACATCAGTATCAAGCTGCACTCGCATCAAACCGTCGATGACGGCTGTCGCCACAAAATCGTGGCGGTAGATGCCACCGTCGACGACGAGGCCGGCAGCAACAATTGCCTGGTAACGGCCTGTCTGCGCCAAACGGCGAGCGTGCAGCGGGATCTCGAAAGCGCCCGGCACCTCGAAGAAATCGACTGAATCGCGGGCGTAGCCCAAACCGACTATTTCGTCTGTGAATCCGTCACGTGCACGGTCCACGATGTTGCGATGCCACGTCGCCTGAATGAACGCGATGCGCTGTCCCTGGATGTCACTCATAACGACAAAACTACTGCACCAGGAAGCGTCGTCGCGAATGCATGTCTCAATCCTGCTGCCGCGGGAACGCTGTGGAGCGCCCCCAGCCGGCATCGTTGGTGAGGTGCTCGAGCAGCGGCTGGATTCGGTAGGGAAGAGGATTGGTCAGCGCGATCGTGGTGGTGGAATGCGTGACACCAGGAAGGCTGACGATCTGCTCCGCCAACTTCTGCAGCGCAGCGTGGGTGGAGGTGGCTACGCGCACCAGCAGATCCTCGCGTCCCGTGGTGGCGTGAATTTCGATCACCTCGGGCAACTCGGCCAAGCTCCTTGCGATGGCGCTGATTTTTCCCTGCTCCAATTCGAGGCCCACAAATGCCTGAATGGGGATGCCAACTTCGGGGAGATCGAGGTTGGGGCGGAAGCCGGTGAGGATTCCGCCTGATTCCATCCGCTTCATCCGAGCTTGGACAGTGTTTCGGGCGACTCCCAACGAGTTGGCGAGTTCGGCGACGCTCATGCGCGAATCCTTGCTGAGCAATCCGAGCAACTGGACGTCGAGCTTGTCGATGCTGAGCACTTTGTGAACCTTTCCTCAGTGATCGAGGTCACTGGATGATCGTATTGCTTAGTTCAATGGATTTGCATTGACCAAATCGTAGCTCAGGATGAGCATTGGTTTCACGAATTGCTTAGCGGGACAGTTTTCGTAGATCACTGTACCCATCGACGATTCGCCTCGATCTCACGCCTGTGTCGTACAAGTTCTTTGGAAAGGTCTATCTCACAATGACTCTCACTGCCGAGCCTGTGAACTCCGCCCACATCTCCGACGACACTGCTGGCGTATTCGATCGCGCAGACTATCTTCGCGATTACCCGCACGAGCAGGTGAGCTTCTTCCAGGATCCGGCAAGCGGACTCAAGGCGATTGTTGCAATCCACTCCACGACGCTCGGGCCGGCGCTCGGCGGAACTCGCTTCTACCCGTACGCGGACGAATCTTCCGCTGTCACAGACGTTTTGCGGCTCTCTCGCGGAATGACCTACAAGGCCGCGGTTGCGGGTGTTGATCTGGGCGGCGGAAAGGCCGTCATCATCGGCGACCCGGCAACGGCGAAGTCCACCGAATTGCTCGGCGCCTACGCAAAATTCGTTCAGACACTGGGTGGCCGCTACATCACGGCCGGAGATGTCGGAACCAACTCGGACGATCTCGACGTGATCGGGCTCGGAACGGACTTCGTGGTGGGGCGCAATGCGAAGGCAGGCGGTTCGGGCGACAGCGCGCCGATGACGGCACTCGGTGTTTTCCAGTCATTGCTGGCGGCGGCGCAGGCGCACTGGGGCTCGCGTGATCTGACCGGGAAGACGGTGGGAGTCGAGGGCACCGGCAAGGTTGGGTATGAACTCATCAAGCTGCTCCTGGCCGACGGCGCGACCGTACTGGCAACCGACGTCAACACGGCAGCACTCGAGCGCGTGAAGGCGGATTTCCCGCAGGTACAGATCGTGGACAGTGTCATCGACGCCGATCTCGATGTTTATGCGCCTTGCGCAATGGGTGCGACGCTCTCGCACACCTCGGCAGAGGCAATCGCTGCCGCGGTGATCTGCGGCGCAGCCAACAACCAGCTGACCGAACCCGAGGTCGAGTCTGTTCTGAGCGAGCGCGGCATCACGTGGGTACCCGACTACGTCGCCAACGGTGGCGGCCTCATTCAGGTTGCTGGCGAGCTGAAAGAGCATACGGCTGAGCAGGTCAGGGCTCAGGTGGAGAAGATTTTCGACACGGTAACCGAGATTCTTGCCAAGGCGAAGGCTGAAGCGATCCTCGCGGGCGATGCAGCAGACGCCGTCGCCGAGGCGCGTATCGCACAGGCTGTTCGTTCGCGCACTGCGAGCTGAGACGCTCCGCGCAAGGTCATTAATTCGGCCGGTCCCGGCTAGTGTGGAACCAGACAAGCAGATGTGCAGAACTGGAACACGCGAGCCGGGACCGGCTGCAGTGCGTCGAACGCCCTATCCGCTCCATGTCCGACGCCGGAAGGGCCTTTGATGACCGAACAGTATGTTGTGTGGACCGAGAACGATACCGAGCGCCGCGCGCTCTGGGGGTCCACGAGTGGGGCACCGGCCCCTAAACGAATACTGGTCGCAGACGACACGATGAAGGCGGACGAAGCCTACCGATTGGCTTGCGAGGGAACAGCCCTTCTGTGGCGCGGTGACTTCCAGAACGCGCGTCAACTGTCCAGGGCTGTGGCTGCCCGGATGGATCGCAAACCGCGCAGAGACTCGGATGATCCGGCCCAGGCCTTCCATCTTCACCGCCAAACACAAGGTCGACGCGCACAGATTCTCGGCATGCTCTTGATTCCTCTCGACGCGGATCTCTCGATCCCGTTGCGTCGTGCGCCCGACGCACAAGTGGCATTCACCGAGGCATTCGGCGTCACGGATCAGCCGTCGGTTCGTTCACTGCGTGATCTCTTGGGTGCAATCGGCGCGCACGAGTGGAATCGCAAGGGTGTTCTGATTCCCGCGTTGGACGCTCGGATCCATCCGGCTTTCGGAGTGTTCTCGCCCGTGCGCGGTGAGTACATCGACCTGGTGGCCGCTGCGCCGTTGCCGTCGACCGAAAGCGCTTTCGACATCGGTACCGGCACCGGGGTGCTGGCCGCTGTGCTTGCTGCGCGTGGAGTCGGAGAAGTGACGGCGACGGATCAAGATCCCCGGGCCCTGCAGTGCGCGCGGACCAATCTCGACAGGTTGGGTTACAGCGATCAGGTGACGGTGATCGAGGCCGACTTGTTCCCGGAAGGTGTTGCGCCACTGGTGGTCTGCAACCCGCCGTGGATTCCGGCCAAGGCAACCTCGCCGATCGAATACGCGATCTACGATCCCGCCGGAGCGATGTTGAATGGCTTCTTGACGGGGGTTGGCGCGCATCTCGCTGAGGAGGGCGAGGCCTGGTTGATTCTCTCCGATATCGCCGAACACCTGGGCCTGCGCACGCGATCAGAACTGCACGCGATGATCGCAGCAGGAGGGCTGACGGTGATCGATCGCATAGACGTCAAACCGACGCACGCCAAGGTGAGTGACCGTACGGACGCTCTGCATGCAGCGCGTGCGCGCGAAACCACCTCGTTGTGGCGGCTTCGCCGACGCTGAATCTTCGAAGTCAGGACGGGTCGTCGAACAGCGTTGCCTGAGTGGGATCGGCGAATAACCCCATTTGTTCGGGCTGCGGTTTTGCCGGCGGATCTGACTTGGCATCGGGCAGCACAACCAGACGTAGTGCACCGCGCAGGCGATCGACCATGCGTTCCCACGTACTTACCTGATCATTGAATCCGGCGGCTTCTTCAGCGTCGTCGCGGCTGTGTGCGTCGACGGCTTGGCTCCGTAACTGGATCTGCCACTCGTTGCTGATGTGGAGCAACTGCAGGATCAGGTCGCGGTCGCGACCGCACACGTCGGCGACGGCCTCGAGGTCATCGGCCACATCGAGATCGAGATGAAGCAGCGTCTCGAGTTCTGGCGGCAGATCGTCCATGGTGAGCTCGGGCTGAAGTGTGCCCGCCTCGCCGCCTTTGTTCGCGAAGAAGAGATCGCCGCCCAAGCGCGACGCGAACTCGTCGTCGACAGTACGAAGGAACGACGTCAACGAGGCGCACGTATCGGTGAGATGTTTGGGCACAAACGGTGAGCCCGCGACTTCGAGGAAGACAGACAACCTGTCGTCGATCAGAACGAACTTGATCCGGGACCATTTGCGGTTGAGGTCCGCGATGACTTCGCTGGCGCGGGTGCGATCGCTGATGTCCTGTACCAGAGGTGAGAACAGTTGAACGTCAAGCGAATCCGAGAGCGGTCCGACGAACATGACGGTGGAGCCGACGCGAATGGGGATGTCTCCGTCGCTGTCGCGTTCGGGGAGGCTGCCGAGCATGGGAACCAGGGCAAGCGTGACAAGTTCTTTGAGATGGTCGACGTCGTTGGGCAGGTATGCCGCAGCGGGATCGAGGAGCGGTAGCTCGTCGACGGTGGTGATGGAGGGATCGAAGTCCGGTGTCAGCTGATTGCCGGTGAGATCACTGGACAGAAAGGCCGGGTGCTGGACGCCGAAAACCGTGCGAAATGCCGCAACGGTCATCGAAGCCAGTTGGTCCGACCAGTTCTGCCTTTTGTCGACGCAGAAAGCGGGGGAGCTGTTATCGGTATCGGGGCCGTCCGACGGTGGAGCCCAGCCGAGCGCGACGAGCGTCTCGAGGCCGGACTCGTCGAGGGCGAGCCGAGGGTGCAGGAAATTATTGGAGGGAACCTCGCACCGCACCATGTCGGTGTCCCAGATCAGGAACTGAACACAGGGAGCTCCACCTTCGGCGGTGTCGATGTCGGAGGTTGCAGCCTCGACAGCAAGGACGTCGCCGTCCACCATGATCGAGATGTGGTCGGCCAGGCGTGCCTGAAATTCCGCCCACGCTCGGTCGACACTGATATCGAGGTCGAATCCGTGCACGGCCATCAGTCACCTCCTAACGCAACGCTGAGACCTATACGGTAACGCGAGGTGCCGACAAAGCAGCTGTTTGCAGGTGGGGGATGTAACGCTGGTCACCGTGCTAAAGCGCGGCGAAGGTCTCAGTCTCCGCTGGCCGGGCTATCCGAATCGATGGTGACGACCGGGATTCCCGTGCTGGTCGGGACTGCCGTCGACGTCGCGGTCCCGGACGGGCTAGCGCTCGACGATGTCGCTGACGCGGGAGTGGACGATACAGGCGTCGATGTCACCGGAGTGGTGGAAGTGGTGCTTGATACAGCGGTGGTCGAGGTTGTCGTGGATGCCACCACCGAGGTCAGCGGTACGTTGCGTGGGGCTGTGAGCTCGGGTGCAACCTGCCATGTCGGCGTCGGCGGTATCACGACCGTAGGTACGACTATCGAGGTGTAGAAGGAAGCAGGTTCGATATCCGCGAGTGAATCAACGGTGACCGTGGAAACCAAGGCGGGCGGGGTGACTATCGGCCCGCCGCCGAATGCTCCGGCCGCGCCGCCGAAGAGGAAGCCGGAAGCGACAGAAATGCCGGCAACTGTGAGCGCGCCGACCATGACAGTTCTGTCTCTCATGCACAACCTGTTCTCCGGGAGCAGTACGCAAAGCGCTGTAGGCGAAATCGAACAGTAGTGGCACATCGAAAACTATTGGGTGGGACGCGAATAAGTGTGTCGTAGAACACAAAGGCCGCATTATGCGCAAAACCCCGGGCGTTGACGCCCGGGGTCTCGCCGCGAAACGAGGCTATGCCGGGATGGTCAGAACCTGGCCCGCATTGATGAGATCCGGGTTGGCAATACCGTTGGCATCGGCGATGCGCTGGTACTGGTTGCCGTCGCCGTAGAAGCGCTCGGCGATCGCCCAGAGGGTGTCGCCGCCCTCGACTGTGTAGGTCTGGGCTGCCGGAGCAGCGGGAGCCGGTTCGGGCTCCGGTGCTGCCGGGGCAGGCTCCGGGGTGGGCTCAACTGCGGGAGCCGCGACGGCGGTGTCAGTGGACCACAGGGCGCGGCCACCTGCGGACAGAACGACGTTGCGATCGTCCTGCACCGAGAGGGAGGCACCTTCGTTGCCGGAGGTCTGCGATGCCCAGACTGCGTCCCCGTCCTTGTAGAGGACGAAGTTGCCGTCGGCCTGCACGTCCGCGCGGTTGGCGCCCGATCCGTTAGTGCCGGCTGCCCAGACTGCGCGGCCGTCCTCGGAGAGAACCAGGTTGCCGTCGTCCTGCAGGGTGAGGGCGTAGGAACCGTTGTCGGACTTGAGTTCCTGGCCGATAGCGAGACTCTGGCCTGACTGCAGTGTGCTCACACTGTCCCTTTCCAAATCTGTTGCGGTGGTGTCCTGCCACGCAAGCATCACTCGCCAGTTACCTTGCGGTGAGTGGTTGCGTAGGCCGCCCACACTACGTTACTGGAGAGTTTTGTGGAACGTCCGACACACATACTTTGATTTCGTCGGGCGTGATCTCTCTGGTAGTAAGTGGTTTTGGTTGCCGTGAGATTTTTCCGACGGTCAACCTGGGCGTCGATCAATCAGTCTGTTCTGAATTCCTGGTGAACTGCGCGTGACTCTCAGCTTATCTTCAGTAATCGCCAGGAGGGGACTGATCGGACAACGCGGCCAAAGTCTCGCTGTGCAGCACCTGGAGCAATTCGCGCTCGACCGCGGCAAATTCTGGCGAGGTGATCATGTCCAGTTCGCGGGGACGCGGAAGTGGCACGTCGACGACGCGCTTTACCGTGGCGGGCCTCGCGGAGAGAACGACGACGCGATCGGACAGATAGATGGCCTCACGAATATCGTGGGTGATCATCAGAACTGTCCACCGATACTGCTGCCACACATCCTGGAGCCACGACTGCATTTCGGTTCGGGTCAACGAGTCGAGGGCGCCGAACGGTTCGTCGAGCAGCAGAACGGGCTTGCCCTGAACTACGGTGCGCAGCAGGGCAGCCCGCTGGCGCATGCCTCCCGACAGCTGCGACGGAGTGGCATTCTCGAAACCTGATAATCCGAAGGCGGCGAACAACTCACGCGCCTTGTTACGTGCGTTTTTCCGCGGCACACCCTGTACTTCGAGTCCCAGTGCGGTGTTGTCGAGAACCGAACGCCACGGAAACAGGAGATCTTTCTGGGGCATGTAGGCAGTCGGGATGCCGTCTCCCGAGCCCGGCAGACCTACGGAGACGGTTCCCGACGTGGGTGTTTCGAGTCCGGCCAGGACACTGAAGATGGTGCTCTTTCCGCACCCACTCGGTCCGATGATCGACACGAATTCGCCTGGGGCAGCGTAGAACGACACGTCGTCGAGAACCTGCCGCGTCTCTGCACGGGTGCTGAATTCCTTGCTGAGTGAGGCCACGTCGACAATGCGCTCGGCAGTCATCGCGGTGTCCTTTCGTTCAGCGCCCACGGTGCAACGACGCGTTCCACCGCAAAGGTCAGTAGGTACAGGGTGACACTGATCAGAGCGGTCACCAGTACCGCCGCAAGGACCAGGTCCGTGCGGAAGGAATTCTTCTGGGTGCTCATGTAGATGCCCAAACCGGAGGTCGCGCCGACGTATTCGGAGAACACCGCCCCCACGACGGCGTAGGTGATACCGATGCGCAGCGCGGTGAAGAACCGTGGAATTGCCGACGGGAGTCGGACGTACCGGAATTCCTGCCAGCGGGAGGCGCCCATGCTGCGCAGGAGGGCGCCGGCTTCACGATCGGCCGCGGCAAAACCCTCGATCAAACCGATAGTCATCGGGAAGAACGTTGCCAGTGCGATCACCAGAACCTTCGGCAACAGTCCGAATCCGAACCAGATGATCATCAGTGGTGCGATCGCGATGATCGGCAAAGTCTGCGAGACGACAAAAAGCGGCACCAACGCGCGCGAGAGCCATGGTGAAAAGTCCACCACCACAGCAAGAATCCACGCGAGCGCCAACGACACGGTGAATCCGATCAGCGTCACCTGAAGAGTCGACAATGCATGGCCGGAGATCACGTCGCGGTTGTTCCACCCCTGCGAGAGCACTCGGCCCGGCGACGGCAGAACTTGCGGACGGATGCCGCTGACGTTGACGTAGATCTGCCAGGCTGCAACGAGCAGGATCACCACGGCGAGCGCGGGCAACGCTCGCCGTGTGACGGATCCCCATCGACTCGCCACTTCAGGGCGCGGCGAGGTACTCATTGGTGAAGTATTCCGACCAATTCGGTTTCTGAGTCAGCGTATTACCGTCCGGGCCGGCCAGCAGACCGTTGTCGAAGAGGAATCCTGAATAGCCGGACCATGTTTCGAGATTCTGGGTTCCGACAACGCCGTTTGCGTCCAACATGTAGTCGGCGGCAAGCATCCGTTGACTGTCCCGCACGAGGTCTTCGTCGGTGAAGGCGCCGGGATTGGCGTCTATCAGATCCTGCGCCGCACGATCGGGATCCTCGGCGGCGGTCTGATATCCGCGCTGCACGGCCTTGACGAACTTGGCAGCTTCCTCGGGGTGATCCTTCAGCCACTTCTGATTACCGTTGATCACAATGGAATACGCGTCGGGGAACCCGTAATCGGTGTACTGGAAGTAGCGCATCGGGGTTCCGTTGCGCTCCGCTTCGAGACCTTCCCACGCAAAGTAGGACACCGTGAAATCAGCTTGACCTGAATACACCGCTTCGTAGGCCGACGTACCCAACGCGACGGTGGTGAAGTCGCCGGTACCGCCGTCGTTGCGAATCACCTGCTGCAGCGTTTCGACCTCGCCGGGATCGCCGAAGCCGGCGTAGACCTTGCCGTCGAGATCACGCGGACGGGTGATGTCCGATCGGTCGGCTTTGACGCCGATTCCCGTGGCACGGTGCTGAAGTGGCGCGATGACGGAGACAGTGTCCGCACCCGCAGCGCGGGCGAATGTCGCCTGACTCTGGGTGCTGATCCCGAACTCGGCGTTGCCGGCATCCACCAGGGTGTCGGGGGAGGTGTTGTTGTAGGGAAGGATCGACACGTCCAGTCCGGCGTCGTCGAAGTAGCCCTCCTGCATCGCGACGTAGAGCCCGGTGTGATTGGTGTTGGGAGTCCAGTCGAGTGCAAACCGGATAGCATCCGAAGACTCTGTGCCACTGGAGCATCCACTGATCATGGTCAGTGTTGCTGCGAGAGCTGCGGTCGTGGCGAGAACACGCCTTACCGAGATCATGACGCGGGCCAAGCCTGCGGGTGCAATGCCGAATCCCAGAACATCAGCTCGAATCGACTCGCGATTCGGAACGCCTCGCTCATCGCTTCTCGATCTGCTTCGGTGGCGGCGTCGGCTGCTGCGTCGACGAGCTCCCGCGCTTTCGCGACGGACTCGTGGAACTCCGGAGCGTCGTAGGTACTGACCCACTGCGCGTAGGGGTGCGTCGGATCTGCGTCCAGAACTTCCCGCGCTGATGCGGCCAGGTCGCGGCCGACCTCGGCGTAAATCCAGAAGCAGGGGAGTACGGCAGCCGCCGAGACGGCGTACGGCGCGGTGGCGGCAGTCGCGATCAGATAGGACACGTATCCCAAACAGGCTTGTGAATGCTCGAGGCGGCTGGCCTCGGCTGGCAGAATCCCGCCGGTGAGAAGGCCGTCGTGCAGTGACGACTCGACCGTGGCCGCCGTGGATGCGGAGTTGGACCAGAATCCCGCTGCCTGCGGGTTCGGTGCGTGAGCGGCAACGAGAGACAGCGCTTGGGAATAACCCTCGAGATAGAGCTTGTCTTGCTCGATGTAGGTGCGGAACGCGTCGAGCGGCAAGGTGCCGTCGCCGAGTCGGCGCAGGAATTCGAGTGAGTCGATGGACTCACGCAGCACTTTTGTCTCGTCCCAGAGGCGGTCGGTGAATCGGTCCGACGTCGATTCGATGAGCGCCGTGTGTGCGACGGACGTATTTTCGGCAGAACTGTATGCAGGCTGTGTGGTAGCCATGACATCCCTTCGTCAGCATTACCTGATCAGGTTCCCGGGTTTGATCTCAGCCCCGCCCATGCGGAGCACCCCGTGTCAGAACAAGGCGACCTTAACACCGCCGCTTTTCGTTGCTCGTCCCCACCTGCCGGAAATTGGTAGGTTTGGGACAGATTCTCTCAAAGTCGAGGTCGTGAGGAGATTCAGGCATGGACACCGAAATTCGACCGGGAGACACAGGCGAGAGCACTCTTGTCGTCCACACCGCAGCCGGTGACGTCCGAGGGCATGCCGATGGTTCGGTTTTTGCCTGGAAAGGTATCCCGTACGCTGCTGCCCCGACCGGCGAGCGAAGGTTCCGAGCGCCACTACCGGCTGCCCCCTGGGACGGGGTGCGGGATTGCCGCGCCTTCGGTCCTATCGCACCGCAGGGACAAAGCCCCGCAGTGCCGATAGATCGGGCGTTTGTGGTCGACGAGGATTGTCTGTCCGTCAATGTGTGGGCGCCACGACCCGACGGCACGCCGCGGCCGGTCATGGTGTGGATTCACGGCGGTGCCTATTGCCTGGGTTCGGCCGCCCAAAGCATCTACGACGGTCGGCACCTTGCGGAGACCGGTGACGTTGTTCTCGTCTCGTTCAACTACCGCGTCGGTGCGATGGGGTTCCTGGACTTGTCTTCGTTCTCGACGCCGGACGTGGTGTTCGAGTCGAATTGTGGCTTGCGCGACCAGATTGCAGCGCTCGAGTGGGTGCGTGACAACATTGCTGCCTTTGGCGGCGATCCGGGCGAAGTGACGGTTTTCGGAGAGTCGTCGGGTGCCGGTTCCATCACGACGTTGATGACCTGCCCCACGGCCGAAGGGCTCTTTCATCGCGCGATCGCTCAAAGTCCACCGGCCACATCGGTATACGGCCGCGATCGCGCCCGCTCGGTGGCCATCCGCTTCCTCGAACTTATCTCGATTGACCCCGAAGATGCTGCGGAACTGATCGACGCTGATCTCGAACTGATCATCAAGGCCGGTGACGAGTTGGTCAACGAAATCCCGACCCGTATACCCGGCACCCTCGCCATGGCTCCGGTGGTGGATCGAGATCTGGTGCCGCACTACCCGGTTGCCGCTTTCCAGAAGGGGTATGCCCACAGGATTCCACTGATCATCGGATCGAACAAGGACGAGGCGTCGATTTTCAAATTCATGAAATCGCCGTTGATGCCGGTGAGTGCGCAGTCGGTGGAGGCGATGTTGCAGGCCCTGGCCGACGACCACCCGGACATCTCACCGACGCGGCTGGCCGAGATCATGTCCGCCTATCCTGACCATGCCAAACCGAGCGGCGCCTTGGCGCTCTCGCGCGACGCGGCGTTTCGGATGCCGACACTGTGGATTGCCGACGCCCATGCACGGCACTCTCCGACCTGGCTTTACCGATTCGACCACGCCACGCCCATGCTCAAGGCCGCGCGCATCGGAGCCGGGCACGCAACCGAATTACCTTATGTATTCGGCAATTTCGGAACCTTGAACGTCGATCCGACATTCTGGTTGGGGGGACGCAAGGCTGCGATGGAGGTGGCCGGTCGGATGCAACGACGGTGGCTGGCGTTTGCCCGGCATGGAGTGCCGGCCGCGCTCGACGGGTCCAAGCACTGGCCGCCGTATGACGAGGAGGCGCGATCGACGCTACTGATCGATTCGCCGGACTCGTTGGTCCACGACGCTGACGAGGTGCTGCGTGTCGCCTGGGGGACCGAGGTGATGGGATTCAAATAGCGGTCAGGGGCGATCGAGTTCGCGCAGCACCGGAAGCGCCGCGCACACGATCGCGATGACAACAATCGGAATCGACAGTGCCACAAAGGTGGATGCAATACCGAGCTGATCGAGAAGTGGGCCGACAACGAGGTATCCGAGTGGGCCGGCGGCGTAGGCCGTCGACGTCATCACACCGACAACCCGGCCGCGCATGTGCTCGGGGCTGCGAGTCTGCATGGCGTAGTTGGCTATCGGGCCCACCGGGCCGTACACAAGACCTTGCAGGCCCGCCAGGACCAGAATCACCCACAACGGCGGCAGCAAGGCCATCGCGAGCATGGCAACGCCGAGCACGCCGACTGCACAGATCATGATCAGTCGCCGCGACATCAGGGGAGCGAGCGGCGCGTACGCCAAGGCACCCACGATTCCGCCGATCGCCAACGCCATCAACACCGACCCGAGCTGTGCGGGTTGATCGAGTTCGGTGAAATACACGGGAAAAACAACGCTTTCCACCGGCATGTACAGAGCCACGACGGCCATGTCGACCAGTGCCAGAGTTCGGAGAAGCTTGTTGTTCCATACGAACTTCAAGCCCTCGAGCGTGCCGTGCCAGATGGACGCCGGACGTAACTCGGGGTCGGGTGTTCCGGCATCAGAGAGGCGGATGAAGGCAACGACGATTATCGAAAGCACAAACCCCGCCGCAGTCACCCAGAGGGTGCTGACCGCGCCGATGGTGGCGATCAAGACGCCGCCGACCCCGGGACCGATCAGATATGCGACGTTGTAGTTCGCCTCGTACAGGCTGTTGGTTCGATCGAGCTTCCACCCCGCGGCGCGCGTCGCCGCCGGCAGCATCGACTCTCGCGCTGCCATGCCGGCCGGATCGAACGTTGCACCGAGAGCAGCGAGAGCGGCAATCACCGGAATGCTCAGACCTGAGGTGACTGCGAAGATGGGAATTGCCGAAGCCGACACCGCGGACAACGCGTCGGACACCAGCGAGGTGCGCCGACGACCGAATCGATCTACGAGAGTGCCGGAGAACAAACTTGCGATCAGTAGTGGCACGGCAGCAGCGCCGGCAACAATTGCCGCGTCGGTGGCGCGCCCGGTGCGCTCGAGAACGAGCCAGGGGATGACCACCATGGAGATGCCGTTTCCGATTGCGGAGAACAGCGTCGCGAGGTTGATCAGAACCAACGGAAGGTAGTGGATCTGTTCGGACGTGCCCGCGCCCAGTCGGGGTGTGACAGTCACGGACATTCCTTCCGGGCGGCGGGGCAGCAAAAGTGCTGTTTCCACCAACACTGCCCGACGCGCGTCATGTCCGCGACTGATTTTTGACGGCTCGCTCGGCCTCGGGGTCAGTTATCCCCGAGGCAACAAGCGGTTACACGAGGATCTGAAACTCCGGATTCTGCGCGACGAACTTTTCGACGTACGAGCAGGACGGGACAATCTTCTTACCGTCCGACTGCGTTTGTGTGAGGGCTTCGCGCACGACGACGGCAGCGAGCCCGCGGCCACGGAACTGCGGGTAGGTGACGGTGTGGTGGAAGTCGCGCACACCATCCGATTCGGAATACTCGGCAAAACCTGCGAGTTCGTTGTCCGCGTAGATATCGAAGCGGCTCTCGTCGACGTTGTGCACGACTGTGTCGGTCATTGTTGGTGGCTCCGTATCGGTGAGGGATGTCTCCTCGACGGTACCCGGGGGTGTGGGCGGTGCGGGAGGCGCTTCGAGTCAGCGCTCTTCGATTGCTGCTCGCTTAATTGGACAGCCGTTCAAAGTTGATCGTGTAGGGCGCTGTGGTGTCAGAAATAGGCTGTGTACTAGGGATTCTCGGTGTGAAGATGCGTGGGAAAACAGCGATACACATGATTTGCTACCGTAACGATCCCACCTGGTGAGATAGTTGAAAAAGATTTTTTCGCAACCGGGCGTGTTGCTCCCTTGGGGGCCGAAAAAACGGGCAAATCGCAGGTCAGGGCGACTGGCTCCAGATATGGACCAATGTCGTGAAGGCGATAGCCTTAGGTCTCGAATAGGCACTAACACGGCATCGTTTTCCAGAGCGCAACCCAAACGAAGCTTTGGGGGGTTAGCGTGTGCATCGTCGGGGATAAACGAAGCGTTACAGGGTCACCGGAAAAAGTCTCGGGTGCATCCAGGCAACGGGTAGTCGTCACATCGTCGTCGAACACTTCGAGGAAGGAACGCACATGATTTTCGGACAGCGTGAGTCGAACAGTTACCTGGCTGCAATATTCTCGTACGACTTCCTCGATGAGCACATCGGATACGAGACGATTGCGCGCATTCACCGTGGCGAGATCGATGATTGGATCCGCGACCTTGCCGCATCCGGACTCTTTTCCGCGGCCGAGGTTCGGGCGGCAGAACTCGCATGGCACAAGAACCCGCGACTCCTTCTCGACGCGCTCCTCGAAGACGCGGACGAAGTGTCGGTCAAGCGGTGGGAAATCGCGTGGGCGCGACTCGATCGCCAGTCACATAGCGTTCACCCCGCACCCGTCGCTGAGCACGGTTGAAGGGCAACTGACGACTGAGGTGGTCAGATGATGCTTGCCTCGCCGCCATCGACCACAACAACCTGCTGATCACTCAGCACCCGGAACGGAATCTGCGCTGCCGTAAGTACGGCGATGGTCCGTGCCGTGGCAGCAGGGTCCTCGAGTACAGAACCGTCGCCGTGCGGAACAATCGCGAACTCGACAAATGCAAGCCCAGCCCATATCGGCTCGATTCCGCACGTAGGCAGTACATCCGACGGATCATCGGTGACGTCCAACCCGGTCAAGGTCGGTGTGGCCACTGCAGCGCCGGCGCTGTATCCCGCATAGGCAAGATCTCCGTCGCGGACAAGGCGTTCGAGGACTTCGTCCGCTCCCGTCCGCGCTAATTGCGCTCGCAGGACAAAGGTGTTTCCGCCGCGGACCCAGACACAGTCGAACGTCCGCAGTGCCTGCTCCAGCGCGTCAGGTGAGTGTGAGTAGTCGCGGATGTCGAGTTCCTCGGCGTCGTATCCCGCTCGGCGTAGTGGCATCAGTTCACTGGTGACCGCGGACGCTCGGGCGGTGACCGGCCACGCGTCGGCGGCCGCTGCGATGACGGCGATCCGAGCACCAGGGCCGACCAGTTCCGCGAACCGTGTGTGGTGGTCGCCGAACCGGTACGACGCCAGGAACAACTTCATCGGACGGCGTGGTTCAGATCGTGAACGCAAGGTTGTCGAGGATCCGTTTGCCGAGCGCGTGATCGCCTATGATCGCGATCTCGTCAAGATGATCAGCCGCGCGGACCCGTCCGCAGGCAAGTCTCGTGAAGAGGGGGGAATTCATCCGAACGGTCACGGTGGGCGGCCCATCGAGCGTGGGAACCAGAGCGGCGCGACCGTCGACGGCGATGTGTAGTTCGCGGGCCAGGGGGCCGCCGAGATCGAAGGTGATGCTGGAGCCGTCCGGTGCCTTGCCCCGTTTGCCGACAACAAATCCGAGCGAACTCGAGATTTCCTTGAACGCCAACTCGGCGCGCGGACCGCCCTCGTCTCCGGGAGCGCTGACAGCGTCGCGGATGTCGAGCTCGTGTAGCCAGCAGTCGAACAATCGAATTCGCATGAAGCGGCCGTACGGTGCCGGGCCGACGGGCGTGGAAGACTCGGCATTCCAGTCGGATTCGCTCAAAGCGCGAAGGGTGGCGGTACGAGCCGACGTGATCTCGCGATACTGCTCCAGGAGTTGCGGCGACGGGACCCGTCGAAGTCCCTCGACCCAACGCTCGTTGAATGCGCCGATCTCGTTGTGCACGTGGGGGAGCGCGTGAACGTTGACGTCGGTGGTCGGCGGTTCGATTCCCGCGAGAAGAGATTCGGTTCCGATCAGGTGCGCGGTGATGTCATGCACCGTCCACCCCGGCAAATTGGTGGGGGAGAACCAGCCGTCGCCGTCGAGGGCAGAGAGAAGCGAGTCGATGACCTGCCATTGCTCGATCAACAAATCGGTGACGGATTCCTGGGGCCAGTCGCTCATATGACTTTTCTCCGTAGGTATCGAAGGTTCACTGACCTCTCACTGTAGGGCGAGGAAGTTCGGCCGCCGAGCCAATGGCGCCGTTCCGCCGAAATCGAATCGAACCGCGCCGCCTTGTGATAGACCGGGGTGGACGGACGAGAAGCTGATTGAGGAGTGCGCGTGTTTCCTGGAAATTTTGTTGCTTCCACACCGGACAAGCCGGCGATCATCCGGCCGTCGACTGGTGAGTCGATCACGTATCGGGAGCTCGACGAGCGATCGATCGCACTGGCCAGGTACTTGCGCGGACTGGGAATGAAGCCTGGCGACCACGTTGCACTTATATCGAACAACGACCTGCGCGCGTTCGAAGTGTATTGGGCTGCACTGCGGTCCGGCTTCTACATCACCGCGGTCAACTGTCATCTGACGGCGCAGGAGGCGGCGTACATCGTCGACGATTGCGAGGCGAAAGTACTGATCGCGTCCGCTGCAGCAGCACACGCTGTTCCGACAGATCCGGCGCTGACTCCGCGAGTTCTCCACAGATTGGTGTACGGGGGTGAGCTCGCGGGATTCGAAGACTACGACGCGGCTGTCTCGGCGCAATCGACGGAGCCTTTGGATTTGCAACCCCGCGGCACGGACATGCTGTATTCCTCGGGAACAACCGGTCGCCCCAAAGGGATCAAGGGAGATCTGCCGGAAGGTGAAGTCGACGTCACGATGGATCCATTTACCGCCGTGTTCGCGCCGATGTACGGATTCGATTCCAGCACAGTCTATTTGTGCCCGGCGCCGATCTATCATGCTGCGCCACTACGGTTCTGCGGGGTCATCAACTCGGTGGGCGGCACAGTGATCTTGATGGACAGCTTCGACGCCGAGGCGGCGCTGTCTCTGATCGGTGAGTACGGCGTCACGCACAGTCAGTGGGTGCCGACGATGTTTGTGCGGATGCTCAAACTTCCCGAGGAGACACGACTCGGATACGACGTGTCGAGCATGAAGGTGGCCATTCATGCCGCGGCACCGTGCCCGCCGGAGGTCAAAGCGTCGATGATCGACTGGTGGGGTCCGGTGATCAACGAGTACTACGCGTCGACGGAAGGCGCGGGCGCGACATTCATCAACAGCGAGCAGTCGCTGTCGCATCCAGGTTCGGTCGGTCGTGACGGAGTAATGGGGATTGTCCATATCTGTGACGATTCCGGCGCGGACCTTCCCGTCGGTGAGGTCGGCACAGTCTTCTGGGAACGTGAGAAGTTGCCGTTCCGCTATCACAACGATCCGGAGAAAACTGCGTCCGCGCAGCACCCCGATCATCCGAACTGGACCACGAGCGGCGACATCGGGTACATCGACGACGAGAGGTTCCTCTATCTCACCGATCGGGCGGCATTCACCATTATTTCGGGCGGCGTCAATATCTATCCGCAGGAGTCGGAGAATGTTCTGACTCTCCACCCGAAGGTTTTCGACGTCGCGGTAATCGGAATTCCCGACGACGAGATGGGTGAACAAGTCAAGGCGGTCGTCCAGTTAGTGGACGGAATCGAGCCTTCGGCAGATGTCGCCGAAGAATTGCTGAAGTACGTGCGTGATCGCGTTTCGCATTTCAAGGCGCCGCGGTCCATCGATTTCGCCGACGAATTACCTCGAACTGCCACGGGAAAACTCGTCAAGCACAAGTTGCGATCCCAGTATGTGAATAGTTGATCAATCGTTACACGATTGTTCGGAGATAGTCGGCCAGCACCGACGCGTGGCTGTGGGTGAGGTCCTTGCTCGCGGTGAGCAGCACGATGGGGTGCGGGTCCGCTGCGGGTGTGACGCGCGCCAGGTACTCGCGGACGGGACGTGCGGCGAGTTCTGCGCGATATCTCGCGGAAAACGTGTCGAAGCGAGTCGTGTCGTGGCCGTACCACTTTCGTAGTTCGGAAGATGGGGCCAATTCCTTGGCCCAGTCGTCGAACGACAACTCGTCGCGTCGTATCCCGCGCGGCCAAAGCCGATCCACTAACAACCGCACCGCGTTTTCCGAACCGGACTGTTCGTAGATCCGTTCTACGACAATTTTTCGACGCTTCACGATCGACACCTCATGCATCGATTGTGGTTCACATCGTGGAATAGGTCGACACCCCGATGTGATGGGGCTCACATTATACTGACTTGTACATAGGTAAAGATACTGTTCGGACTCGATTCAGATGAAGAAAGTAGTTCTCCGTGTTCACTTTGCACGGAGAAGTCTGGCTAGTATCAGTCACCATTCACCCAAAAGCGGGTCATCTTCCGCTCATCCCATGTTGGCCGCCGCTCATCGCAGCAGGCGAACCACCAACCGCAGAAGGTAATGGAACAAATGGAAACATCGAAGAGCGCACAAGTGCGTCCGTCGGTCGGCGTCCCTCGGGAGTCGAGTGACGGTGAGCGTCGGGTCGCGTTGGTGCCGAAGATCGTGGCGGCTCTGATCGGGAAGGGCGTCGACGTTGTGGTCGAGTCCGGTGCCGGTCTGGGTGCGTTGATCCCGGACGAGCTGTACACCGCTGCCGGCGCGAAGATCGGCGATCCGTGGACCGCTGATGTTGTTGTCAAGGTCGCGCCGCCGTCGTCGGACGAGATCGGCAAGATCAGCTCCGGAGCGAAGTTGATCGGGTTCCTGAACCCGCGCAACGCGGACAACCGCATCGCCGAGCTCAAGGCTGCCGGAATCGAGGGATATGCGGTCGAGGCTATTCCGCGTATTTCCCGCGCCCAGGTGATGGACGCTCTGTCGTCGCAGGCAAACGTGTCCGGTTACAAGGCTGTGTTGCTGGCGGCGTCGGAGTCGACGCGATTCTTCCCGATGCTCACCACGGCCGCCGGTACGGTCAAGCCCGCGACGGTGCTTGTTCTCGGTGTCGGTGTTGCCGGTCTGCAGGCGCTGGCTACGGCGAAGCGTCTCGGTGGCCGCGCTACCGGCTACGACGTGCGACCTGAGGTTGCCGATCAGGTGCGCTCGGTGGGCGCTCAGTGGCTTGATCTCGGTATCGACGCAGCCGGTGAGGGCGGATACGCCCGTGAGCTCACCGACGACGAGCGCGCGAAGCAGCAGCAGGCTCTCGAAGACGCCATCAAGGGATTCGACGTCGTGATCACCACGGCGTTGGTTCCGGGTCGTCCCGCTCCGCGTCTGGTGACCGCAGCTGCTGTGGAGGGCATGAAGCCCGGCAGTGTTGTCGTGGACCTTGCCGGTGAGACGGGCGGCAACTGCGAGTTGACCGAACCGGGTCAGACCGTCGTCAAGCACGGCGTCACCATTTGCTCGCCGCTGAATTTGCCGGCGTCGATGCCCGAGCATGCCTCGGAGCTGTACTCGAAGAACATTTCCGCGCTGATCGAACTGATGCTCGTCGATGGGGCTTTGGCTCCCGATTTCTCCGACGAGGTTCTGGCCGGCGCGTGCGTCACCCGTGAAGAGAAGGGCGCCTGATGTACACATCGTTGTTGTCGAATATCGCGATCCTGGTGTTGTCCGGATTCGTCGGTTTCGCGGTGATCTCCAAGGTCCCGAACACTCTGCACACCCCGCTGATGTCGGGTACCAACGCCATCCACGGCATCGTCGTCCTCGGCGCGCTCGTGGTTTTGGGCAAGGTGCACGATCCGTCCATCGGATTGCAGATCATCTTGTTTGTCGCACTTGTCTTCGGAACGGTCAACGTTGTCGGTGGCTTTGTGGTCACGGACCGCATGCTGGCGATGTTCAAGGCCAAGCCCGCCGCCAAGACTGTTTCGAAGGATGGTGACCAGTAATGGAATACCTGGTCAATGGTTTGTACATTGTCGCGTTCTCGATGTTCATCTACGGTCTCATGGGTCTTACCGGCCCGAAGACCGCGGTGCGTGGCAACCAGATCGCCGCAGTCGGCATGCTCATCGCCGTCATCGCGACGCTGATTTCCATCCGTGACACGGAGATGGGGAACTGGATCCTCATCGCGGCCGGTCTGATCATCGGTGTTGTGCTCGGTGTTCCGCCGGCGCTGCGCACGAAGATGACGGCCATGCCGCAGTTGGTGGCACTGTTCAACGGTGTCGGCGGCGGTACCGTCGCGTTGATCGCGTACGCAGAATTCCTCGACTCGGACGGTTTCACCGCGTTCCAGCATGGTGAGTCCCCGACGGTGCACATCGTCATCGCATCTCTCTTCGCTGCGGTGATCGGTTCGATCTCCTTCTGGGGCAGCGTGATCGCGTTCCTGAAGTTGCAGGAAACCCTGCCGGGTCGCCCGATCGGCATCGGCAAGTTGCAGCAACCCCTCAATGCTCTGCTGCTCATCGCCGCTGTTGCATTTTCGGTGATCATCGGTATCAAGGCGATCTCCCCGGAAGGCCCGACCAGTTCCCTCTGGATCGTCGGTGTCCTCGTACTCTCGGGCATCCTCGGCTTGATGGTGGTGCTGCCGATCGGCGGCGCCGATATGCCCGTCGTGATCTCGCTGCTCAACGCACTCACCGGTTTGTCCGCTGCCGCAGCAGGTTTGGCGCTCGACAACCAGGCCATGATCGTGGCCGGCATGATCGTCGGCGCGTCGGGCACCATCTTGACCAACCTCATGGCGAAGGCCATGAACCGCTCCATCCCGGCGATCGTTGCCGGCGGCTTCGGTGGCGGCGGCGGAGAAGCTGCATCCTCCGACGGTGTCGTGCGCACGGCGAAGGCCACCTCCGCGGCCGATGCCGCTATCCAGATGGCGTACGCCAATCAGGTGATCGTGGTTCCCGGTTACGGTTTGGCTGTGGCGCAGGCTCAGCATGCCGTCAAGGACATGGCGAAGTTGCTCGAGTCGAAGGGCGTCGAGGTCAAGTACGCCATTCACCCCGTTGCCGGTCGTATGCCCGGTCACATGAATGTTCTTCTCGCCGAGGCGGATGTCTCGTACGACGCGATGAAGGAAATGGACGACATCAACGACGAGTTCTCCCGCACCGACGTCACCTTGGTGATCGGCGCGAACGATGTAACCAACCCGTCGGCGCGTAATGATCCGAACTCGCCGATTCACGGGATGCCGATCCTGAACGTGGATCAGTCGAAGTCCGTCATCGTGCTCAAGCGTTCGATGAACTCGGGCTTCGCCGGTATCGACAACCCGCTGTTCTTCGCCGAGGGCACTTCGATGCTCTTCGGTGACGCGAAGAAGTCCGTCGCCGAGGTCACGGAAGAACTCAAGGCTCTGTAAGTTTTTCTGCTGCAGCAAAGGGCGCCTACTCACGAGGGTGAGTAGGCGCCCTTTCGGTTTACAGGTGGATGCGCCGATCGCGGGAGAACGCGATGGCTGCCGTATCAGGTCGGGCTGCTTCACGTTTCGCGGCGACCGGCGAGTGCTCCATCAGAATGGCTGCCACACAACCCCAGGCCGCTGCGATCAGGAGCCCGGCAACCACACCAAAGATTCCGCTCATCTCGGTGGCGACCACACTGACCGCGACCGCGGCAACTCCTGAGATGCCCAGTCCGACAATGACGGGTCGCCACCGCGGCGCAGAGATCAGAACCGCCGAACCGTACAACGCTGCTGCGGCAACAACATGCCCGCTGGGAAGCAAGGCCGTCGGCGCATCCGTGAGCCATGAACCCAGCGCAGCACTGGTCAGATTTGCGCCCACCCCGAGCATGAGTATGGCGCCGATACCGTATGGCAATGTGCGGAGCATCGATACTGCGGCGAGGACGGCGGTGGCCGTCAACACGGCAGTGACGTCCACGACGCGGACGATCTGATCGGCAACGGATCTCAACGATTCCGGAACAGTGACCGTCGGTGAATCAGGTCGGAGAAAGTACAAAATACCGAGCGCTGCGGCACAGAATGCGGCAAGGGCGAGGAAGCGGGTTGTGGCGGACGGCGAGTGGGGGGCGGAGGTCGAGACGGTCACATGTCCAGCATCCCTGCTTTGTCTGTGACAAGCGTGAGGATCAGCTGTGATCTCGGTGGGTGGTCGAAGAATCGCGACGAACGACACCGGCGGACAGTGCTGCGACCAGCACACAGAGAAGTGGGATGAGCATCGCTGTGGTGAGTGGCACAATCTGCGTCGCCCAGCCGATCGTCGCGGGGCCGGCAAGAAACCCGATGTAGCCCAAACCCACAACCCGAGACATGTTGGTACCAGCTGATCCTGAGCCCAGGTTGCCGGCGGTCGTGAAGATCTGTGGGATGCAGCCGGACAGTCCTGCGCCGAAGAGCGCCCAGCCGAAGAGCGTGAGCGGAAGCCACCCGGAAAGAACGACTGTCAACATTCCCACCGAGGCGATCATGGCGCCGTAGCGAACAACCGCGACGGGGCCGAGGGCGGCGCTGATGCGATCCGCGGTGAATCGGCCGACTGTCATCATCGCGGAGAAAGCTCCGAAGGACAGGGCCGCAACGGCATTCGAGACGCCAAGATCTTCCTTGACTTGCAGTGCACTCCAATCGTTTGCCACACCTTCGGCGAGCATGAGTACAAACGCCAGCGCGCCCAGCGCAAGCACCTTGGCCGAGAAGTGGCCGTGCGGTTGTTCCGCAGGGGCGTCGTCGTCGGAGTGGCGCTCGAAGCGCGGAAGCAAGGGCCGGGAGCAGATCGCGACGGCACCGAAGCCGACCAGTGATGCGGCGGTCAGCGTAACGGAAGGTGCAAGGCCGAGTGCCAGAGTGCCCGCTCCGACAACCGAACCCACCACTCCGCCCACGGAAAACATGCCGTGGAACGCGGACATGATCGGCCGTCGGTACAACTGTTCGGCTTCAACGGCTTGGGAATTCATCGAGACATCCAAGGCGCCGTTGGCAAAACCGAAAGCCACCAGTGCAGCGCCCAATTGCCACGCGTTGGTGGCAAATCCCGGACCGAGCACGGCGGCGGACAGACCGGTTCCCGCCAGGATTACCATCCGTCGGCTCCCGTAGCGGTCGGCGAGCGGGCCACTGAGCTGCATGCCGGCAATGGCGCCGACGGCAAGCAGGAGAAGCAGAGACCCCAGTGTGGAGTGGCTGATGCCGACGCGGTGCTCGATCGACGGGATATGCACCACCCACATCGCGAGCAGGAAGCCGTTGATACCGAATATGCCGAAAATACCGGCACGTGCGCGAATCAGAGTGGGAGTGGGGGCGATGCTCACCGTGACAGTCTGCCAGGACTGAGGTTGCGTCACAGATGGGCGAGAAGGACCGCCGGGTCGGCGAGCATCGACGCCACGAGCGTGAGGAACTGCGACGCCTGTCGTCCGTCCAGGACGCGATGGTCGAATGTCAGCGAGAGCGTCGCAACGTGCCGAATGGCGATCTGTCCGTCCCGGACCCAGGGCCGCTCGTTCACGCTGCCCAGACAAAGGATGGCAGCCTCGCCCGGATTGAGGAGTGCAACACCACCGTCGACACCGAACACCCCGACATTGGTGATCGTGACCGTACCGCCGGTGAGATGCTCGACGTCGGTTCGGCCGGCGCGGGCCGTCGACGTCAGTTCGGTGATGCGACGCGCAATTTCTCGTAGTGTCAGGTTGCCTGTGTCTTTGATGTTGGGAACGAGGAGTCCGCGGTCCGACGCCACCGCGATCCCGAGATTGACCTGTGGATGCACAACACTGCGTTCGGCCGCCTCATCCCACGTGGCATTGATACTCGGGTGCGACGCGATGGCGGTCACCAGGGACTTGGCGGCAAGAGTCAGCGGTGTGACCGAGCAGTTCTCGAAGTCTGCGGATGCGCGGAGTGTGTCGAGTAGTTCCATCGACGCGGTGACGTCGATCGTGACGAACACCGTGGCCTGGGGTGCGCGGGCGCTGCCGGTCATCGCCCGCGCCATCTCTCTGTGTTGCGCGGGTGCGGGCGGGACTCGCTTGCGCCGGCGGCTTGCCTGCGCCGTCTGCGGACCGTAGCCGACCAGGACCGGCGGAGCCGACACACTCGCACCAGCAGGGTCCGCACTCTCGATGCGAATGATCGGTGCCCCCACCGGCACCGCCTCGCCGGGTTCGGCAAGAAGTTCGGTGACAACTCCGGCGTACGGCGACGGAAGTTCGACTTGTGCCTTCGCGGTTTCGACGTCGGCAATCACCTGATCGATGCTGACGTGTTCGCCGACATCAACGTGCCACGACACCAATTCGGCGCTTGTGAGACCCTCGCCGAGATCGGGAAGTCGGAACTCCGCGGTAGTCATGCGGCCAGCATTTCATCGAGTGCGGCGAGGATTCGATCTGCGTCCGGAAGGTGGAACTGTTCGAGTTTGGCTGGGGGATAGGGGATGTCGAAACCCGTCACGCGGCGCACGGGCGCCTTGAGGTCGTAGAAGCATTCGTGCGCGGCATGTGCGGCGATTTCGGCGCCCATCCCGAGAAACATCGGTGCCTCGTGGACGATGACAAGCCGCCCGGTCCGTCGTACCGACTTCTCGAGAGTATCGAAGTCGATCGGGGAAAGTGACCGAAGATCGATCACTTCGAGGTGATTGCCTTCGTCCTCGGCGATGTCCGCCGCTTCCAAGGCTGTCGCCACCATAGATCCGTACGCGACAACAGTGGCATCGCTGCCGGGGCGCACTATCCGCGCACTGTGCAGTGGCAGTGGCGGTGCCGCGCTCAGATCCACCTCAGCCGAGTCCCAGTAGCGCCGCTTCGGTTCGAGGAATACGACCGGATCGTCGCACTCGACGGCTTGCCTGATCATGTGGAAACCGTCGGCCGGATTGCTCGGGTACACCACTCTCAGTCCCGCAGTGTGGGCGAAGTAGGCCTCCGGCGATTCCGAATGATGTTCTACGGCACCGATTCCGCCGCCGCTGGGAATGCGAATCGTGATGGGTGCGCGCACCCGTCCCTGGGTGCGGTAGTGGATCTTCGCGACTTGCGAGACGATCTGGTCGAAGGCCGGGTAGACAAATCCGTCGAATTGTATTTCGCACACCGGCCGGTAGCCGCGCAGCGCCAGGCCGAAAGCGGTTCCCACGATGCCGGATTCGGCGAGTGGCATGTCGATGACTCGGTTCTCGCCGAAATCCTTCTGCAGTGCATCGGTGACCCGGAAAACGCCGCCGAGACGGCCGACGTCCTCGCCGAGGATCACGACGTGGGGGTCACTCTCGAGTGCGCGTCGTAGTCCGGTGTTGAGGGCTGTCACCAGAGTGACGAGCGTCATGACACGACCTCCTGATTGTCGAAACTTGCCAGATACTCCTGGTGCTGCGCACGTTCGTGCTCGATCAACGGATGGGGGCCGGTGTAGACGTGATCGAACAATGCCGAGGGCGGCGGATCAGTGAAGCCGATTGTGTTGCGTCGCAGACCGGCAGCGACTTCGTCGGCAGCGACGGCAATCTCGGCGGCAACCTCGTCATCGAGGAGTCCACGAGAGGTAAGAAACAACCGCATCCGCTCGATCGGATCGCGGCGCCGCCACGGCGCCATATCGGTATCGGAGCGGTACCTCGAGGGATCGTCGGAGGTGGTGTGTGGGCCCATGCGGCAGGTAATCGCTTCGATGAACGTCGGGCCGCTTCCCTCACGGGCGTGGGCCAGAGCCTTTCGAGTGACTGCCAGGACAGCGAGTACGTCATTTCCGTCAACGCGATACGACGGAATGCCGTAGCCCTCGGCGCGGTGCGAGATCGGTGTGCGGGACTGCAGTGAGACCGGTTCGCTGATGGCCCACTGATTGTTCTGGCAGAAGAAGACAACTCCGGCGCGGAAGCTGGCGGCAAATCCCAGCGCTTCGGCAATATCGCCCTGGCTGGTGGCACCGTCACCAAAATAGGCGATGGTGGCGATTTCTGCGCCGTCGAGGTGAGCGCCCAGTGCGTATCCCGTTGCGTGAAGTCCCTGGGACCCGACGACGATCGCCGGGTTGGTCACATTGAATTGTTCTGGGTCCCAAGCGGAATGGGCGCACCCGCGCCACAGGACGGTCAGTGCGTGGGGCGGAACTCCGCGGCAGTAGGCGACGGCGTGCTCACGATAGGAGATGAATGCAAAATCGTCAGGCTCCAGCGCGCGCGCGGATCCGACCTGCGCAGCTTCCTGGCCCAAGAGCGGTGCCCATAAACCGATTTCGCCTTGGCGCTGAAGTGTTACCGCTGTGGTGTCGATTCGGCGACTGATCACGAGATCGCGGTACAGCGACAGGTAATCGTCTCGTTCCAGGTTGGCGATCAGACGGTCGTATTCCGGTCGGCACACCCGCGCGCCGTCCGGTTGAATGAGTTGGACTGGATAATCGAGGTTGCCGATCATCGTAAGTTCACCTCGGTTTCTGCTCATGCCCGACGCGCCTTGTGGGCGATTCGAGCAATCCCGATGTGATGTTCAGTTTTTTTTGTGATGCCCTACTTCCCAGCATCCCCTTCGGCGCAGAATCCGCAAGTACTTGCGGGTTTCGATGAGGGAGAGACCGTCACAGTTTCCGAACCGGTGGGTAACAAAGGTGTCGGAACCACCCGCCGCAGCGATTTCTACGGCTAGCATCGGTGCGGTGAACGCAGTCGGACTGAACGAAGATGCTGTTTCAGGGTGGATCGCCGAGTTGGGCGTCGGCGCCACCACGCCACTGACTTTCGAGAGGATCGGCAACGGTCAGTCCAACCTCACGTATGCCGTCACCGACGCCGGAGGTGCGCGGTGGGTGTTGCGCAGACCTCCGCTCGGCACCTTGTTGGCATCGGCACATGATGTAGTGCGTGAGCACCGAATCCTGTCGTCGCTGCAGGGGACGGCCGTCCCGGTGCCCAAGATCATCGGAATCACCGAGGATCCGGCTGTGACGGACGCGCCGCTGGTTCTCATGAGTTACGTCGACGGGGTTGTCATCGACGGGGTACCGGTAGCGCAGAAACTGACGGAAGAACAGCGGCGCAACGTCGGGTTGGCGTTGCCCAAGGCGCTCGCCACTATCCACGGCGTCGATCTCGAAGAGACCGGACTGGAAGATCTGGCCAGTCGTAAGCCGTTTGCGGAGCGGCAGCTCAAGAGATGGTCTGCGCAGTGGGAAAAGTCGAAGACCCGAGATGTCCCCGACGTGGAGCGACTCGCGGACATCCTGCACCGGAACATTCCCGAGCAGACCGAAGTCACCCTGGTTCACGGCGATTTCCACCTCAACAACATCATCACCGATCCGGCGCAAGGCCGAGTGCTGGCAGTGGTGGACTGGGAACTGTGCACGCTAGGTGATCCACTGGCGGATCTTGGTGCGCTACTGGCATATTGGCCCGAAGCGGGCGACAAGGTTGCCGGGCCGTTCATGGCGTCGACGCTCGAAGGTTTCCCCACTCGAGACGAACTGGTCGACGCCTATGTCGCTGCCACCGGCCGCGATGTGTCGGCCGTGGGCTACTGGCACGTGCTGGCGCTGTGGAGGTTGTCGATCATCGCCGAGGGAGTGCTGCGCCGCATCCTCGACGACCCACGCAACCGCGCCGAGCACGGCGGCCCGACCTCGACTCTGATCGACGGAATTGTTGCGCGCGCAGTCGAGACGGCCGAAAAGCTGGGATTGCACTAGACGGGACTGACCTCACTGGCGACAAGCGAACCGGCCGCGTCTTTGATGGCGGCCGGTATCGCGACCGGTGTGCGGGTGACTGCGTCGACGTAGACGTGGACAAACCGTCCCGTGGCAGCGGCGACCCATCTCCCCGCGGCGTCTTCGTGGAAGATCGCGAGCGCGTACACGATGCTCTTGGTGCCCAGCTTCTCGATCGAGATACCGACCTGCAACTGTTCGGGGAACGTGAGTTCACTGAGGTAGCGGCACGATGTCTCAGCCACAACTCCGATGGCCGGCAGCGTGCGGATGTCGACGCCGGTGGCGGACATGAGCCACGCGTTCACAGCAGTGTCGAAGTACGAGTAATAGGTCACGTTGTTGACGTGGCCGTAGTGGTCGTTGTCGTCCCAGCGGGTCGGGACCGGCCAGCGGACGGGAAACTGCTCGATCGAGATGACGGTATCTGCTGCGCTCACGATCTCGACCTTAGCGAGGTCAGTGGACCACTCGTCAGCACGGCCCGGACGATCAACCCGACGAGAAGCGCCCAGAAAGCCGATCCGATTCCGAGAACGCTGACGCCGGACGCGGCGATGAGGAACGTGACCACCGCACCTTCACGTTCGGTGGCGTCGCTGAGCGCAGCGGTCAACGACGCCGCCAAGGTTCCCATGAGAGCAAGCCCGGCAACGGTTTCCACTACACCGGCTGGTGCTGCGACAACCAGAGCCGCGACGGCGGCAGAGCCTGCGGCCAGCACCAGGTAGGCCCAACCGGCTGTGCTCGCCGCGATCCACCGCCGCTTCGGATCAGGGTGCGCCGTGGGCGCCGCCGCGAGAGCGGCGCTGATCGCCGCGAGGTTGATGGCGTGCCCGCCGGCGGGGGCCCCGAGAACGGTGCCGAGGCCGGTCACGATCATGGACGGTCGCCACGGAATGGTGTATCCGAACGATTTCATCACCGCCACACCGGGGATGTTCTGCGACGCCATCGTGACGATGTACAGCGGAATCGCAATGCCGACCATCGCCTGCCAAGACCAGGACGGCATGGTGAGATCGACGCGAGGAATCATCGCACCCACGTCGAGCGTGTTGTTGTCGGTGGTCGTCAAGCTGATGCAGATCATGACGGCTGCGGTCAGAAATGCCAGGGGAACGGCCCACCGCTTGGAGAACCGTTGTGCTGCAAGCCAGACGACGATGACCGGCGCCACCGCCAGGGGTGCGTCCCGGACCGCGAATATCGGTGCCAGGCAGAGGGGGAGGAGAACTCCGGCCAGCATTGCCTGTGCCAGCGGTGTCGGGATTGCCGCGATGATCTTGCCCAGCGTCGGCCACAGTCCCGTGAGAACAATGGCAATTCCGACCACGACAAACGCGCCGACGGCCGCCGGCCAACCACCGTGCACCGCGCCGGCCCCGGCCAGCAGCGCCGCACCCGGTGTCGACCAGGCCAGGGTGATCGGAATCTTGTACCGGCGGGAAAGCCACAGCATGCCCAGTGCTTGAGTCACACACAGAACCAACAGACCTGATGCGGCCTCGGTGGCGTCGGCGCCCACGGCACCGAGGCCGGTGAGCACCACCGCGAACGAACTGGTGAATCCCACGAGCGCTGTCACGATTCCCGCACTGATGGGCTGTGCGTTGCTCCGGGTGGCTTCCGGTTCGGTCGTAGGTGGGGAGTCCGACATGGTCAATGATTCTGCCCGACGCAGGAGCAGTGGACCTCAGCGATCCGGTCGGATGGGCGCTGTGACCGCTTTGCCGTAGATGAGGTGAGTCTGCGCGTGCCACACTTCCGGATGGGCGGCCAGGTGATCGATCAGCACTCTCTGCAGATGGGCGCTGTCCCGCACGGCGACGTGGAGAAAGAAGTCCTCGGGCCCCGAGACATTGAACAGTGCAAGCGTTTCCGGCAAGGCCAGCGCATCGGCGGTGAACCGGTCGACAAGATCACGGCGGTGTGGACGCAGTTGCACGGCGATGATCGCCTGCATCGACCGGCCAACGGCAGCTGGGTCGACAACGGCATGGATTCCGCTGATCGTTCCGTTTGCCCGCAAGCGGCGCACACGTTCGTGGCATGACGACGTCGCCAGACCCACACGGTCGGCCAGGACCTTGTTGGTGATCGACGCATCTTTCTGCAATTCGGCCAAAATCTTCCAGTCGACCGAATCCAGAGGTTCATTTTTTGTCATCCACCGGATTCTATCCGGAACTGTTTTGAACTACCCGGATCCAGTTGCACACTCCCTCTATGGAACGCATGTGCCGAATCCCCTCCGGTCTGAGGTAATTCAGATGAGTCTTACGCCGAGATGCCGATGAGTACCACTCAGTGGCTTGCTTTTGGCTCCCTACTTTCCATCGTCCTGTTCACGCCCGGCCCGGATTTTGTCCTGATCCTGCGGCATTCCCTGGCAGATCGTCGGACGGGCGCCGTGGTCGCAGCGGGCGTCATCACGGGTTTGGTTGTCCATACGGCCGCAGCGTCGCTCGGCTTGTCGGCTCTGGTCGCGACTCGACCGCAATTACTCTCGGCTCTCACCTATGCCGGCGCGGCGTATCTGACCTGGTTGGGTATCTCCGCAATTCGTAGTGCATTCAAAGCTCGAGGTGTCGGCGACACGATAGTGGCCACGTCGGAACCGATCGCGCCGCTGCGGGCGTACCGTTACGGGTTCCTGTCCAACCTCCTGAACCCGAAGGCCCTGCTGTTTTTTTCTCGGCCTGCTTCCACAGTTTGTCGAACCGGGCCAGGGCGCCGGCGTGCGAACCCTGACGTTGGCGGGCGCCACGGTGATTGCGGCTGCGTTGTGGTGGGCACTGGTGGTTGTACTCGCGGCCGGCGCCGGGCGCAGGTTGAGGCGACCTGGCGTCGGAAAGCGCATCGACGTGGTGAGCGGAGTCCTACTTGTCGGGCTTGGCGCCTTCTTCGGTATTGCTTGAGACGATCGTGCAAGTATGAAAGACATGACTGCACCCGTTCTTGTCGACGTCACCGAACTGGCTTCACTGATCGAGGCCGGCACCGCGCCGGTCCTGCTCGATGTTCGGTGGGCGCTGGGTGATCCCCACGGCGCCGAGCACTTCCAGTCGGGTCATATAGCCGGAGCGGTATTCGTGGATCTCGACACCGAGCTGGCCGCTCCGGCGTCGAAGGAATTGGGACGCCACCCCTTGCCCGCCATCGAGGACCTGCAGGTCGCGGCACGTAGATGGGGGATTAACGACGGAGATTCGGTGGTCCTGTACGACGCAACGGGGAACACCGCCGCGGCGCGCGGGTGGTGGCTGTTGCGATGGGCCGGGATCGCTGATGTCCGTCTGCTCGACGGTGGGCTGCAGGCCTGGGAAGCGGCCGATTTCCCGGTTGCCGTCGGCGGGGGTGCAGCAATCACCGAGGGCAACGTGACGCTCGACGCCGGACATATGCCGGTTCTCGACATCGACGAGGCGGCCGGGTGGTCGGCGAGCGGTGGTGTCCTTCTCGACGCGCGAGCCGGTGAGCGGTACCGAGGCGAGGTCGAACCGATTGACCCAGTGGCCGGGCACATTCCGGGTGCGGTGAGTGCGCCGACCGGTGAGAACATCGATGGCAATGGAAAATTTGCCAGCACCGTAGCGTTGCGTGAGCGGTTCTCCGCAGCGGGTGACGGGGTCCGCTTTGCCGTGTACTGCGGATCGGGAGTGACTGCGGCGCATCAGATTGCGGCTTTGGCTATAGCGGGCTACGACGCGGCCCTGTTCCCCGGTTCGTGGTCACAATGGTCCAACGACAGCTCGCGCTCTGTAGCCACTGGAGCGTAGTTCTCAGCTGTTGTCGCGTTTGATCAGTGCGGGGACGACGAACCAGAGCGTGGTGAACATGACCGCGGCGCAGGCGGCCAGAATCTTTGCGCCGACACCACCCATCGCTATCTCGGCGATCAGGAGCACGGTGCCGGTCATGGATGCGGCGAGAAAACCGGTGCCGCACAAGGCAAATCGGTTGGAGATCGTCAAGATGCGCTCACGGTATCCGCCGCGAAAGAGGACTCGATGCCATACGGCTGGTGCCATCAGGAGGCCGAAGGAAATGGCGACCAGCATGACGGTCACCAGGTGAATGGTCTTGATGTAGACCGAAGACTCCTCGTAGCGCTCGGTGAAGGCCACGGCGAGCAGAAACGCGAACAGGATCTGTACGCCGGAGAGAGCGACTCGTAGTTCTTGTAGCAGCTCGTTGAAGTTCCGAGCGAGTTGCACGGGAGGGCTCTCCCCGGTGTCGTTCATAGTGCCGAGTTTGTCACGCCCGCGAGTATTCCGAGGCGCGTTGGATCTGTTCGGCGCTGGGGCGCACCCCGGTGTACAGGGCGAACTGTTCGGCAGCTTGGAGCGCGATTACCGAGGCGCCAGTGATCACCGTCTTACCGAGTTGTTCTGCCAGGACGATCAGGGGAGTGTTCGCGGGCATGGCCACCACGTCGAAAACGACCTCCGCGCCGCGTACCGCGACGTCCGGGAACGACAGCGCATCTGCTTCGGGGCCACCGGCCATCCCGATCGGAGTGGCGTTGATCAGAACGCCGGGGCGCAGATCGTGGAGGTCTTCCCGCCACTGGAATCCGTACTGCGTGGCAAGTGCGTCACCGGCCGCTTTGTTGCGTGCCACCACCGTGACGTCGCTGAAACCGGTGTCGCGAACCGCCGCGACGACGGCTTTGGCCATGCCGCCACTGCCGGCGACCGCGACCGAGAGCGACGTGTCGACCTTGTTCTCGCGCAACAGGTTTGCCACAGCCTGGTAGTCGGTATTGTAGGCGTGCAGGACACCGTCCTCGTTGACGATGGTGTTGACGGAGTCGATTGCGGATGCGCTGTCGTGCATGACGTCGACGTGAGCGATCACCTGCTCCTTGAACGGCATCGACACTCCGCAACCGCGGATGCCGAGTGCGCGGATACCTGCAACCGCTGCGGGAATGTCAGTGGTGGTGAATGCCTTGTAGACGAAGTTGAGGCCCAATTCCTCGTACAGATAGTTGTGGAATCTGGTGCCGATGTTGCTCGGTCGTCCGGATAGCGACATGCACAGCAGCGTGTCCTTGTTGAGGTCGACAGTCATGGCGTCAACTCTAATCCGGGCTACCGTGAACTTCAGGGCAGTGATGAGACCCATCCATGCAGGAATCTGCTCCGAATACGAGGTAACCGATCCCACGCACCACTCGTACCGAGCAGAACCGAGACGCACATGGTCACTGACAGCATCGAGGAACACCCGGCCGCGCAACCGCGGCCGCGTCGCAGGTTGGCGGCCCGGGCCATCTCCGGCGTACTTGCCGTAGCGGTTGTTCTGGGGGTAGGCCAACTGGTCGCACTGCTGATCAATCCGGACTCCTCGCCGTTCTATGCAGTCGGTTCGACCACCGTGGACCGAACGCCGGCGTGGGCACGCGAGTTCGCTATCGAAACCTTCGGGACCAACGACAAACCCGCGCTCTTCATCGGAATGTCGATCCTGATCGCGCTGCTCGGCGCACTGGCCGGAGTACTCGAGCGTCGCCGACGCCCGGTGGGCAGTGCGATCCTGATTGCCCTCGGACTGGTGGGTGTCTATGCGGCCTTGAACCGTCCGACGGCTGACGCGATGTACGCGTTCCCCACAATCGTGGGTGTTGCTGCCGGTGTCGTCACGCTGAGGTTGCTGATCGGGCAACTCGACGTGGCGCCCTCGCCCGGTGTTCCCGACACATGGCTGCCGCGTCGACAGTTTCTGATGCTGGCCGGGGTTGCAGTTGCCGTCGCAGCGGCGGCCGGTGCTGCCGGAAAGTTCGTGGGGCAGCGCATCGCCGGGGCTTCCGCGAACCGTGCGGACTTCGTCGTACCGACTGCTGCCTCGGCGGCACCACCGATTCCGGCCGCCGCGAACATCGGGGTTGCCGGTGCGTCGACGTACATCACTCCCAACGACGATTTCTATCGGATCGACACGGCGCTTCTTGTCCCGCAGCTCACGACGGACTCGTGGGAACTGCGCATCCACGGCATGGTGGACCGCGAGATGACCTTGTCCTTCGACGATTTGGTCGCCCGGACACCGATCGAACGTGTCATCACCCTGACGTGCGTGTCCAATGAGGTGGGCGGCAACCTCGCGGGCAACGCCACCTGGATCGGCTACCCGATGAAAGACATCCTCGAGGAAGTGGGCGTGCACCCGGACGCGGACATGCTGCTCTCGACCAGCGTCGACGGATTCACTGTCGGCACACCGGTTCAAGTGGTGACCGACGGCCGCGACGCCATTCTGGCCGTCGCGATGAACGGGGAGCCGCTGCCGTTCGAACACGGATATCCGGTCCGTCAGGTTGTGCCCGGCCTGTACGGTTTTGTCTCCGCGACAAAGTGGGTCACGGAATGGGAACTGACCAGGTTCGATCAAGCGGATGCCTATTGGACGCAACGCGGATGGGGCGCGCAGGCGCCGATCAAAACGGCGTCGCGGATCGAAGTGCCTGCGTCCTTGGCACCCGTGAATGCCGGTCGGATTCAGATGGCGGGAACAGCGTGGGCTCAGCATCGCGGTATCAAAGCGGTGGAGGTTCGCGTCGACAACGGGCCGTGGCAAGCCGCAACCCTCGCGCAGGAGTATTCGATCGACACATGGCGTCAGTGGTCGTGGATGTGGGACGCGGCGCCGGGGTTGCACACCGTGCAGGTCAGGGCTATCGATCTGGATGGAAACGTTCAGGTAGAGGAACGGACTCCGCCCATCCCCGGCGGTGCAACGGGCTGGCACACAAGGTCTTTCACGGTGAAATAGGTCAGCAGCGCGCTTCTTCGAGTTCGCGAAGTGTTGTGTGGTCGTCTCGGCTGATCGGTAGTCCGTACTTCACCGCCACGGCGAGGTACTTCCAGGCGTAATAGCAGTGGTACGCAGGATTGGGTGGGAGCCACTGCCCGGGAGTGCTGTCACCTTTCGACTGATTGTCACTTCCCTTGACTGCCAGCAGGTTCAATTCCGTGTCGTTGGCGAACCGCATGCGTAGATCCATCGGCCACGCACTTGCACCGAAATCCCAAGCAGCGGCCAGGGGATAGACGTGGTCGATCTGGACTTCACTTGCCTGGCTGCGATCGAACACGATTCGATCACCGGAGTACGGATCGGTCATCACGCCGGACAGTACGACGCAATCGCGGGTTCCGGGCTTGAACGTTGTTTCCGAAAGGTCCTCAGCCAGAACGTTGTTACGGGTGTCGCAGCCGTCGTGGCCCATCGGCGCGTCCTGATCGTCGGACCACGCGGGACCGAAGACACACGCCTGTCCACTCTTGCAGCCGCGCTGATATCCGCCGGGGTGTGGGCGCTGATCGACGACGGCCACCCGGTTGAGCAAATCCTCGAGTTGGGTGGCGGTGGGGCTGCCCGGTGCGGAACTCTCATTGCCGATCCATCCGCAGGAGGTGAGTACGCACGCGAGGATCGTGGACACTATCGCCCACGTTGCCCTGCGTCCCACCGCCACCCCTCTCACTTGATCGAGATTCAATCACCAGGTTCCGACAGATCGGCTTCGGAGGCGTGGTCGAACTCGATTACCACTTTGCCCGCGCTGTGCCCACTCTCCACAGCAGCAAGGGCTGAGCCGGACCGCTCGAAGGGAAAGCGCTGCCGGACGGCCGGGTCGAGGGAGCCGCCGGCCACCAACTCCGCGACCGCCGTGAACACCGCGGTGGTGCGCCGACGCTCGACTCCGCTGCCGCCGAGTTCGGTAGCAGCGACGGGATCGGCGATGCTGATGAGCGGGGCGCCCGGACGCCGCAATGAGGCAGCCCTCTGGAGGGTCTCCCCGCCGACCAGGTCGAAGACGCCGTTGACCCCGCTGGGCGCGAGGGCGGCCACGGCGTCTGCCCACAGATCACCCGAGTCCACCCACAGCGATCCGGTTGCCTCGACGGCGTCATGCTTGGCTGCGCTGGCCACGCCGAGCACAGTGATGCCGCGGGCCCGGGCCAAGGCGAGGGTGCTGGTCCCGACTCCGCCGCCCGCGCCGAGCACCAGCAGCGTGGCGCCGGTATCCGTAGCACTGGTATCGAGGCCTAGATCATGAAGGGCGTCGTACGCGGTTCCGCAGGCAACGGGTATCACGGCGGCGTCGGCCCAGGACACCGCGGCCGGTTTGTGTGCGGCCTGGGAGGCATTGAGGACGGTCGTCTCGGTGTACCCGCCGAATCCTGTTGCGGTGGAGCCGAACACCTCGTCGCCGACCTCGAACTCGGTGACCCGTGGTCCCACGCTGGTGACGACACCCGACACCTCGCGGCCGAGCACTGCCGGCAGTGTCACCGGCACGGTGTCCTTACGGGTTCCCGCCCGGACCTTCCAGTCCGCCGGATTGACGCCGGCGGCGCGGACGGACACCACGATCTGCCCGGCGCCCGGTGGCGGCAGGGAAAGGTCGAAGAACGATTGGGTCTGCGGACCGCCGTACTCGGTGAAACCGTATGCCAGGACCATGACAACAGCCTATGTCGGTAGCACCTGATTGGATGGTCGGATGCTGCATGGACTCTGGTCACCGGGATCGGGGCTCAAACTGTGGGTAGACGGACACGAGGGCGCCGGGGTCGACGATCCCCGCGACCCGGTCAGTGCTGTCCTGCACCGAAAGTTCCGCCATCGAGTGAGTATCGCGATGCCATCCGTACCGGGCGGCCCGCTGCAGAGTGAGTACGCGGCGGTGGCGCTGGCACCGGGTGACGCTGTTGACCTGCTGCTTCGGATCAAACCTGCGGACAGTCGGGTTGCCGCAGACCTGCACTATCTTGTCCACGTTGTTCGCGGGATCGAGCGTTGGGTACGGGCTGGTCGGGTTGTTCCCGAACTGGGCCGGGCGGAGGGTAGTTGGTGGCCGCGCTGGCGGCTGCTGATCGACGAGCGTCAGCGCGCGTGGCTGGGTGAGTTGGTTGTTGCGATGCCCCCGGTGCAGCGCGCAGTGGGATCACCTCGCGCCGTTTTGGACGACGTTGTTCACGAACTGACCGATTCGGTTGTTCGCCGAGTGCTGGGCGAGTCCGTCGACACTCCAACGACCGGGCTGTGGGCGGCATTGGTGCGCGGCGACGCGTTCGACAATGCGGAATTGCGAGTTGCGTCGTCTCTGACGGAATGGCGCGGCACTCTCACCGCAGACGAGCCCGACTTGGTTCTGCGGTTGATCGAACCGGAACTGAGCGAGGACGCCGATATCGACGCGGAAGCGCTCTGGCGGCTGCAAGTGTGTCTTCGCGCGGAAGGTGAAGCCCCCGAACGGATCAGGCTGCACCGTGCCGATGCGGCGCGTCTGCAAGTCGGCAGCCGGAAACTCGAGGAAGCCATCGCGGCCTACCCGCGCTTTCGGGATGTGCCGCGCGACGACGACAGTTTGGACCTCCTACTGCCGACAGCTGTGGTGATGGATCTGGTCGGTCACGGCGCTATCGCGTTGCAGGAGAAGGGGATCACACTCCTGCTACCTCGGGCCTGGAGCGTCGTGTCGCCGTCGTTGCGCGTGAAAGTCACCTCGGCGTCCTCGCCGATCGTTGCCGAGAATCGTACGGTCGGCCTGGATCAGTTGGTGGAATACGACTGGGAGTTGGCGCTCGGAGACAAAGTGCTCACGCCGGAAGAAATGGCGCGCCTGGTCGACGCGAAGTCGGATCTTGTTCGCTTGCGCGGTGAGTGGGTCCAAGCTGACCGGGAGGTGCTTGCCCGCGCCGCTCGTTTTGTCGGCGAGCGCCATGCGAGTGGCGACCGGGCCATCATCGAATTGATCAAGGACCTGATCGCCGACGACCTCAAAGACCTTCCCGTCGAAGAGGTGACGGCAACGGGGTGGGCGTCGGCGCTGCTCAACAATTCGGTGGAACCGGCGGAGGTTCCGGTTCCGGCAGAAGTCAATGCGGTACTGCGGCCCTATCAGCGGCGGGGACTCAACTGGTTGGCGTACATGAGCGCTCTCGGGTTGGGTGCGGTGTTGGCGGACGACATGGGGTTGGGAAAGACGCTTCAGCTGTTGGCGTTGCTTGCGCACGAGAAGTCCACGACACCAACACTGTTGGTGTGCCCGATGTCGGTGGTCGGCAACTGGCAACGCGAGACGGCGCGGTTTGTTCCGAGCCTGCGGGTGTACGTCCATCACGGTTCCGATCGCGCAACGGGTGCGGCGCTCGAGGCCGCAGTACGCAGCAACGATCTGGTGATCACGACCTACGCGTTGATGACGCGTGACGTCGCTGCCCTGAAGGATCTCGATTGGCGACGTGTTGTGCTCGACGAGGCGCAGCACATCAAAAATGCCAAGACATCGCAGGCGCGCGCCGCTCGCAGCATTCCTGCGGCACATCGGGTCGCACTGACCGGAACTCCGGTGGAAAACCGGTTGGACGAGCTGCGATCCATCCTCGACTTTGCCAACCGTGGTGTGCTCGGTTCGGAACAGATGTTCCGCAAGCGCTTTGTCGTGCCGATCGAACGAGAGAAGGACGAACTTGCCGTCTCGCGACTGCGCGCCGTGACGTCGCCGTTTGTCCTGCGGCGAGTAAAGACCGATCCCGCTGTCATTTCCGATCTTCCGGAAAAACTCGAGATGACGGTCCGCGCAAATCTCAGCGAGGAGCAAGCAGCCCTCTATCGCGCAGTAGTCGACGACATGATGGCCCAGATCAAGGGTACGGAAGGCATGAAGCGAAAAGGCGCAGTACTTTCCGCTCTCACCAAACTCAAGCAGGTCTGTAACCATCCGGCGCATTTTCTTCGCGACGGATCTGCGGTGATGCGCCGCGGTCAGCATCGTTCCGGCAAACTCGGATTGATCGAAGACATCGTCGAATCGGTGACTGCGGAAGACGAGAAAGTGTTGCTGTTCACGCAGTTCCGTGAGTTCGGGGAACTGGTGTTGCCCTACCTGTCCGAGCGGTTCAGCACGGGGGTCCCGTTCCTGCACGGCGGTGTGTCGAAAGCCGGCCGTGACACGATGGTCGAGGAATTCCAGAGCGTCGGCGGACCGCCGATCATGGTGCTCTCGCTCAAAGCCGGCGGGACGGGACTGAATCTGACCGCCGCGAATCACGTTGTACACATGGATCGGTGGTGGAATCCCGCGGTCGAGAATCAGGCCACCGACCGCGTGTTCCGCATCGGTCAGCATCGGAACGTCCAGGTCCGCAAAATGGTCTGTGTCGGGACATTGGAAGAACGGATCGACACGATGATCGACACGAAGAGCGAATTGGCCGAGCTGGCCGTCGGAACAGGGGAGAACTGGGTGACGGAGATGAGCGTCGAACAGCTCGGTGAATTGCTCCGACTCGGCGACGACGCGGTAGGCGAATGAGTCCGCGTCGCGGAGGTCCCGATTTCAGTGAATACACGGGCGCGCGTAAGCGAGCGGCGCCGATCAAGTCTCGCCCCGCTTTCGGTCGGACGTTCTGGGGCAAGGCATTTGTCCGGGTCATCGAGCAGATCGGTGACAAGGGCCGGGTCTCGCGAGGTCGAACTTTTGCTCGCACAGGCAAGGTCTTGCCGCTTGATATTCGGCCGGGACGTGTGACCGGTGAGGCGTGGGGGACGCAGCTCGAACCGTTCACCGCCACTGTCTCGATCAGCACTCTCGACAACACCGATATCGACGACATCATCACCAAACTCCGCCGGGTCCCAGGCTCATTGGCCTCGCTGGTCTCCGGGGTGGTTCCGGACATGCTCGCCGCGCAACTCCTGCCGGACGGGCCGAGCGCCTTCCAATTCGACTGCACCTGTCCCGACGACGGATGGCCGTGTAAACATGCTGCGGCCGTGGCCTTCCTGACTGCCGAGCGGATCGATACCGATCCGCTGCAACTTCTGATCCTGCGCGGGGTCGATCTCGGCGATCTGATCGGGGGAGTGGAAGACGAGACCACGATCGAGGTCGACGGAGAAAGCTGGTTCGGGGACTCGTCCCTTCTGCCAGGATTGCCGCGAGTCGAATTCCGGGCTGCGATAGACGATCTGGATGTCAACGCGTTGCGGGCCTCGGTAGCTGCGCTGGGATTGGATGTGGCACAGCAAAACGTCGCGCTGTCGGAACTGCGGGCAATTTACCGGCAATTGGACTCCTGAGCCCAACCACTAGGATCCCGCTGGCTGTTCCAGTATCGTGAAGTGGACAGGTCCGGTAGGGACCTGTTGACGATAGATTCTTTCACTTCACGAAAGGGGCAGCCGCCGTGATGCCCGTACATCTGCGCGACAGCGCAATACCCAAACACGAGCAACTGCGAAACATTCTGCTGCACAAGTGCACCCGTGAGTTGCAGCCGGGCGACCTGATGACCAGTGAACGCAACCTGATGCAGGATTACGGCGTCAGCCGAATCACGGTTCGTGAGGCCATCGGTCAACTCGTCAACGACGGCTATCTTGTGCGCGTGCGTGGTAAGGGAACATTTGTCGCTCACCGCCAGGTTCAATCCAAACTGCACCTGGCGTCGTTCACCGAGGAAATGCGAGCCCAGGGGCACGTTCCTACCACTGTGGTCCTCGTCAACGAGGAAGACACGGTGCCCGATGCCACGGCGTCGGCGCTCGGAATGGAGCCGGGATCGTTGGGCTACCACGTCAAACGCCTGCGCTTGGCGGACGGCGAACCGGTGAGCGTCGACGACGGTTGGTACAACCCGAAGCAGTTGCCCGGGCTCACCGACCTCGACCTGACCGGGTCGATCTACCGTGCGACGGCCGACAAGTACGACAAGCCGATCGACCGCGCGGAGCAGACCGTCAGCGCCGACGGCGCAACCATCGAGATCGCCACTCTGCTCGGGACCAAGAAGGGTGCACCGGTCCTGTACTTCGATCGAGTGTCCTTCAGCGAGGGCGCGCCGATCGAGCACACGTGCAGCTGGTACCGCTCCGACCGTTATCAACTGCAGATGGAAGTGCAGGGAAACGAACGGGCGGGCACACGCGCCTGATCACAACCCGAACAGCAGGCGGGCGCATCCTCTTTCGAGGGTGCGCCCGCCTCGCTCGTATTCAGGCAGACCAGTCGAACAAGATATCGCCGGTCTTCACTTCGTCTCCCACAGAAGGGGATTCGACGGTATCGGGTTTGGAGTCCATGACCACAACCGGGCAGATTGCCGAGTAGCCGGTGGTGTCGATGAACGCCGGGTCGAAGCTGACGACAGGGTCGCCGGCCGCGACGGTGTCACCCTCGGACGCGATGAGCGTGAAGCCCTTGCCTTCGAGTTTGACGGTATCGATTCCGATGTGAACCAGTACGCCGGTTGCCTTCTCGCCGAAGATGACAAATGCGTGGGGATGGAGTTTGAGGATCTTCCCGGCAATGGGTGCGACAACGGTGAGGTGGCCCTGGTCGCGGGCTGGTTCGAGGGCTACCCCTGATCCGACCATCTGCTGGGCAAAAACCGGGTCCGGAACGTCGGCAAGTGCAAACACACGGCCGGGAAGCGGAGCGAGGACGGAGACGGTCACAGGATGTCTCCGATGTCCTCGGCGAGGATGTCGGCCTCGGGTCCGACGATCACCTGGACGACGGAGCCGGCCTTGAGCACGCCATGCGCGCCGGCGGCCTTGAGAGCGGCTTCGTCGACCTTGGCGCCGTCCTTGACCTCGGTGCGCAGGCGGGTGATGCACGCTTCGATTTCGACGATGTTCCCGGCGCCGCCGAGGCCTTTGATGATTGCTTCCGCTTTCGACATTGCTGCTCCTGTGTGTGGTCGTAATTGCGTCGGTTGTTGTCGCTGGTGAAGCACTCTGGCTGATAGCGGGACGTGAGTCAACACGTAACTTAAATCACATTCCGGTCTTGACATCTGCGCTTCATCAGGCAAAACTACAACTGGTTATGACCGGACAGTACCCGTTAGCGGTGCAACGCCACAACAGTTTCGGCAAAACGAATTTCCGGCTCCTCGCGGTGGGCGAGGCGTCCACTTCACGTACCTAAATCAGCAGGCCGACCCGTTGCGGCCCAGCGAGCAGAGAAGGTCAACGATGACGCTCGACGACACTCCCAAGAAGGAATCAACGTTCTTCGCCGGCGTACAACGCCTCGGCCGAAGTTTGATGTTGCCCATTGCCGTTCTCCCGGCGGCCGGCATCCTTCTGCGACTCGGCCAGGACGACCTGCTCGGCCGGTTCAGTCCCCTCGAGAGCGCGGCAACGGTGATTTCCGCTGCCGGTCAAGCCGTGTTCACGTGGCTGCCGCTGATCTTTGCCGTCGGCATTGCGATCGGATGGGCCAAGAAGGCAGACGGATCCACCGCCCTTGCCGCCGTCGTCGGGTACATAGTGATCGACGGTGTTTTCAAGGCCATGTCGCCGATCGTTCTCGAAGGAAAAACCGATCCCAACGGTGATCAGTCACTGATCAATTACGGCGTACTCGCCGGTATCGTCATGGGTCTACTCTCCGCAATTCTGTGGCAGCGCTTCTATCGAACAAAACTGCCCGACTACCTCGGATTCTTCAACGGCCGACGCTTGGTTCCAATCCTGACCGCCGTTACCGGCCTGCTCGTCGGCGTCCTCATGGCATTCTTGTACCCGCTGTTCAACTCCGGACTGAACTGGGTCGGTGAAGCAGTTGCCTCGAATACCGTTGTCGGCGGCGGCATCTACGGCGCAGCCAACCGTCTGCTCATCCCAACCGGCCTGCACCACATCCTCAACTCGGCAGTGTGGTTCCTGATCGGCGATTACCAGAACGCCAGCGGTCAGATCATTCGCGGCGACCTCAACCGGTTCTTTGCCGGTGACCCCACCGCCGGGACGTTCATGACCGGATTCTTCCCGATCATGATGTTTGCCCTGCCGGCTGCTGCGTTTGCCATCTGGCGCAATGCCAAGCCTTCCCAGAAGAAGCTTGTCGGCGGCATCATGCTCTCCACCGGCCTCACCGCCTTCCTCACCGGCATCACCGAGCCCCTCGAATACTCGTTCATGTTTGTCGCGTGGCCGCTGTACGTCATCCACGCGCTTCTGACCGGTACGTCGATGGCGTTGGTCAACGCACTGGGTATCCACGACGGATTCACCTTCTCAGCCGGTTTCTTCGACTATGTCCTGAACTTCGGCAAGGCCACCAACGCCTGGATGCTCATCCCGATCGGACTTGGGTACGCGCTCATCTACTACTTCCTCTTCAGCTTTGTCATCAAGAAGTGGAACCTGCGCACCCCCGGCCGTGAGGAAGACGCCGAGGTTGCGGCAGGCGAGCCTGATGCTGCGCTCCTCGAAGCCGAACTGGCGCTCAAAGCTGAAGGTGACACTCGCACCGATGCACCACTCGTCGCAGAAGTGGAGAAGAAACTCGACAAGGAACTGGAAGGGCGCTGACGCATGGCAACGGCAACAATCACCGAGCGGAACCAGATCAGTGCACTCGGAGTCAGCGCCGGGGTCGTCTGCGCACCCTGGTTGAGTTTCGCAGTGCCCGAACGCACTTCGGCACAGGATCCGATCACCGGTGAGCCGGAGTCCGAACTGGCAAGAATTCGAGCGGCGCTCGACACCGTCAGTGCGGAACTCCTGCGCCGCGCCGAATCCGTCGACGGCGTATCCGCTGACATCCTGACCACGTCGGCGGCGATGGCACGGGATCGGGCCATCGTCGGCGCGGCACAGAAGAACCTCGAATCAGGTCTGCCGACAGCACATTCGGTGACGGTTGCCTTCGACGGATTTTGCGCCAAGCTCGACACGGTTGGCGGGTACATGGCCGAGCGGGCAACAGATCTGCGTGACCTCGCTCAGCGGGTGGTCGCAGTGCTGCGCGGCGAACCGATGCCCGGAATCCCCAACCCCGGTTACCCGTACATTCTGGTGGCCCGCGATCTCGCTCCCGCCGACACGGCAACGCTCGGCGACACCGACGTGGTCGGATTGCTCACCGAAGAGGGCGGACCAACCAGTCACACCGCCATCCTCGCCAAGTCACTCGGTATTCCGGCGGTGGTGAACTGCGCGGATATCGATCGGCTGGTCTCCGGTGCCGTTCTGATCCTCGACGGTTCGAGCGGGACGGTGACCATCGATCCGAGCCCCGAGCTGTGCGGCGAGGTCGCCCGGGAAGCAGCCGCCCGCGCTGCGCGCGCCGCGACTGCGAGCGGTCCCGGACGCACCCGCGACGGTTTTGCCGTGCGATTGGCGGCAAACATCGGGACAGTGGCCGATGCCGAACGCGCGGGCGCCGCCGACTGTGAAGGCGTTGGCCTGTTCCGTACCGAATTCTCGTATCTCGGCCGCCACGATGCGCCCTCCGTGGCAGAGCAGACCGCAACGTACAGAGCTGTTTTCGAGCACTTTGCCGGGCGCGCCGTCGTGGTGCGGACCCTCGATTCCGGTTCCGACAAACCGCTACCCTTCCTCGATCTCGGGGTCGAGGAGAATCCGGCGCTCGGGATTCGGGGGCTCCGCGTGGCAAATCTGTATCCGGACACCCTGGTAACCCAGCTCGACGCACTTGTTGCGGCGGCCGATGCAACCGGCGCGGATCTGCGCGTCATGGCACCGATGGTCGCGACGGCCGAGGAGGCTGCGGGCTTCGCGGAACTCGCTCGATCCCGTGGGGTCGGCAAGGTGGGCGCGATGATCGAGGTTCCCGCAGCAGCCCTGCGCGCACGAGATATCCTCGAACATCTGGATTTCCTGAGCATCGGAACCAATGACCTGAGCCAGTACACCTGTGCGGTCGACCGGATGACCGGCAGCCTCGCGCACCTGCTCGACCCGTGGCAGCCGGCAGTCCTCGACCTGATCGCGCTGGTCGGTCAGGCTGGAGCCGTCGCCGGCAAACCTGTTGGTGTGTGCGGGGAATCGGCGTCGGATCCGCTGTTGGCGCCCGTGCTGGTGGGTCTGGGGGTGTCGAGTCTGTCGATGTCCGTCGCAGCGATCGGGGCCGTTCGCGCGGCACTGTCGGCACTCGATCTCGAGGTGTGCCTGCAGATGGCGTCGGTGGCCCGCAGTGCTCGTACCCCGGGCGACGGCAAGGCGGCGGTCGTGCGCATCAGGGATTCGTCGTGACCGAGTCACTCGTGCTGCGAGGCACGGTTGTCGGCGGTTCCTCCGGGAGTATCGACGACGGAATCGTCGTGGTCGACGGTGAGCTGATCAGCTGGGTGGGGGCTGCGAAGGACTACGCCTTAGCCGATGTACGGGATGCCGCCGATGTTCCGGATGCCGGCGATGTTCCGGATGCCACCGACTGCGTGATTCTTCCCGGACTGATCGACGTCCACAGTCACGGCGCCGCGGGAGCGGGTTTCCCCAACACCGATGCGGCGGGCGCCCGAGTGGCCGCGTCGCATCACCGTGAACACGGGACGACGGGTCTGCTGGCAAGTTTGGTGTCGGCGCCACGCGCGGATCTGATGCGCCAAGCCGCGATGTTGGCTGACCTGGTTGAGGACGGCGAGATTCTGGGTATCCACCTCGAAGGGCCGTTTATCAACTGTGTTCGATGTGGTGCCCAGGATCCCGCAGCCATTGTTCCCGGGGACCCTGACCTGCTCGAAGAGGTGTGCAACGCGGCTCGCGGGCACGTGCGTTCGATGACGCTGGCACCGGAGACGGAGAATTTCGAGAAACTGCTCGACGTCATGCGTCGACGCGGAATTCTGCCCAGCTTCGGACACACCGACGCCGATGCGGCCGCTACGTCGACCCGGATCGGACAGGCAGCTCGCAGTGGTCGGGTGAGCGCAACGCACCTGTTCAACGGGATGCCGCCGTTGCACCACCGTTCGCCGGGTCCGGTTGCGGCGTGCCTCGCGGCCGCAGGGAGAGGAGAGATGGTGGTGGAACTGATCGCCGATGGAGTGCACCTGGCTCCGGAAACGGTGTCCATGGTGTTCGACACCGTGGGCCCAGACCAGATCACGCTGGTCAGTGATTCCATGGCTGCCGCCGGAATGGCTGACGGAAACTATCAACTCGGCGCTCTGGACGTGGTGGTGAGCGGTGGCGTCGCCAGACTTGCCACATCCGACGGGTCGGACGGGGCCATAGCGGGCGGAACAGCACGACTGCTGGATGTGCTGCGCAGCACCGTGCTCGACAGCGGAGTTGCACTCGCCGATGCCGTCACCGCTGCCACTCGTACCCCGGCAACACTGCTGGGACTGCACGATTCACATGGATCGCTGACTGCCGGCTACCGAGCCGACATCCTGGTCACCGATCGTCACCTGCGCCCGGTGCGCGTATTACACGGCGGTCGGGCCGCCGGAAAGGAAATCTGATGGAAATTGTCATCATGCCTACCCCGCTGGAGGTCGACTCGACGGCAGCAGACATCGTCGAAGGCTATGTCCGACGCGGTGCTACGACGCTTGGGCTGGCAACAGGTTCGTCGCCGATCGGGACGTACCGCGAGCTGGCGCGTCGTCACCGGGTGTCGGGACTGGACTTCTCGCAGGCTCAGGCATTCTTGCTCGACGAGTATCTGGGACTGCCGAAAAGCCATTCGCAGTCGTACTATTCGGTGATTCGCGCTGAATTCGTCGACCACGTCAATCTGGATCCGGAACGGGTTTTCAGCCCCGACGGTGAAGCTGCTATACCCGATGCGGAAGTGGAACGCTACGACAGTAGTATCGCCGAAGCCGGGGGAGTGGACGTCCAGCTGCTCGGAATCGGCACCGACGGACACATAGGATTCAACGAGCCGGGTTCCGCGCTGTCGTCGCGAACCCGGGTCAAGACATTGACGGAGCAGACTCGAATCGACAATGCTCGTTTCTTCGAGCGTCCCGACGACGTTCCCCATCACGTTCTCACCCAAGGCCTCGGAACTATCAGTGATGCAAGACATTTGGTGTTGATCGCGACCGGTGAGGGCAAGGCCGATGCCATCGCTGCAGCAGTCGAAGGTCCGCTGACCGCATTTTGCCCGGCATCGGTGCTGCAGTGGCACCGCCACGTCACCGTGGTCATCGACGAAGCCGCTGCCGGAAGCCTGAAATTGGCCGACTACTACCGGTACGCGCTCGAGAACAAGCCACCCTGGCAGTCGTACTGACATGAGCGCTCTCGAACTTGCCGTTCAGGATGTTCGTGGGGCGCAGATCGCACTCGCCGTCGGGGCGGCGCGTGTTGAACTCTGTGCGGCACTGGGTGCAACGGGTGGTCTCACTCCCAGTATCGGATTGGTCGAAGCAGTTGTGGCAGTAGGTGTTCCGGTGCACGTCCTGATCCGGCCACGGGCTGGGGGATTTGTGTACGCGCCCGACGGGATGGCGGTGATATGCCGTGACACACGCGCCGCAGTGGCAGGAGGTGCGTCCGGGATAGTGATCGGCGCTCTGACCGAAACCTCCGCGATCGATGTCGACGCGATGCGTTCGGTCATCGAGTGCATCGATCCGTCCGCTGTCGAAGTGACCGCACACCGCGCCATCGACGTAGTACCGGACAGAAATGCAGCGCTCGACATCTTGGTGGATCTCGAAGTGGCGCGGGTCTTGACGTCGGGCGGCGCCCCGACCTGTGCCGAAGGGCTGGCAGAGTTGGGTGCCATGGTCGATCACGCAGCGGATCGGATCCAGATCATGGCTGGTGGCGGCGTCCGGATTCCCGATATTGCGACGATTGCGGCGACCGGAGTCGACGCGATCCACCTGTCCGCTCGTGCGATCGTCGAAGGTTCGGGTGGACCGGGCGGAGGTAGCGGTGGATACGAGGTCACCGACCGGGAAATTGCGCTGTCCGCGGCCTCAGCTCTAGACATACATGGACATCCAACTATAGGATGGTAGACATACTCGGCGCTGCTTCTCGGGCAGTCCACAACGAGCAAGGAACGGGTTAGCACAATGGTTGACAATGCGGCAGTCCAAGAGTTGACGCACTTCGTCGGTGGCAAGCGGGTTCCCGGAGCTTCCGATCGATTTGCAGACGTCTTCGATCCCAACACCGGTAAGGTTCAGGCGCGCGTCCCGCTCGCAAGCAAGGCCGAAACCGAAGCCATCATCGCCAATGCCGAAGAGGCGCAGAAGGTCTGGGCTGCATTCAACCCGCAGAAGCGCGCCCGCGTCCTCATGAAATTCCTCCAGCTCGCTCAGGCTGAGATGGATTCCCTGGCTCGCCTCCTCTCGTCCGAGCACGGCAAGACCGTCGCCGACGCCAAGGGTGACATCCAGCGTGGCCTCGAGGTCATCGAATTCGCCGTTGGCGCTCCGCACCTGCTCAAGGGTGAATTCACGGAGAGTGCAGGCACCGGCATCGACGTGTACTCCATGCGTCAGCCGCTGGGCGTCGTTGCCGGCATCACGCCGTTCAACTTCCCCGCGATGATCCCGCTGTGGAAGGCCGGACCGGCTCTCGCCGCCGGTAACTCCTTCATTCTCAAGCCGTCCGAGCGCGATCCCTCCGTGCCGCTGCGCCTGGCCGAGTTGTTCCTCGAAGCCGGACTGCCCGCCGGCGTGTTCAACGTGGTCAACGGTGACAAGGAAGTTGTCGATGTCCTGCTCACCGACGACCGCATCAAGGCTGTCGGTTTTGTCGGCTCCACGCCGATCGCTCAGTACATCTACGAGACGGCCGCAGCGCACGGCAAGCGCGCGCAGTGCTTCGGCGGCGCGAAGAACCACGCCATCGTCATGCCCGACGCCGACCTCGACGAGGTTGCCGACGCTCTGATCGGTGCCGGCTACGGCAGTGCCGGTGAGCGTTGCATGGCCATCTCGGTTGCCGTTCCCGTCGGTGAAGAGACTGCAGATGCGCTGGTTGCCAAGCTGAAGGAACGCGTCGCGAAGCTCAAGATCGGTCGCAGCGACGACGAAGCTGTGGATTTTGGTCCCCTCGTCAGCCAGGACGCGCTCGACCGCGTCAACAACTACGTGCAGATCGGCATCGACGAGGGCGCAACGGCCGTTGTCGACGGCCGCGGCTTCACCCTCGAAGGCCATGAGGACGGTTTCTTCGCCGGCGCCACCCTGTTCGACAACGTCACCTCGGACATGCGCATCTACAAGGAAGAGATCTTCGGACCCGTCCTGCAGGTTGTTCGCGCTGCCGATTACGAAGAGGCCCTGCGTCTTCCGACGGAACACGAGTACGGCAACGGCGTCTCCATCTTCACCCGTGACGGCGACACCGCTCGTGACTTCACCGCCCGCGTCAACGTCGGCATGGTCGGCGTCAACGTGCCGATCCCGGTCCCGATCGCGTACCACACCTTCGGTGGCTGGAAGCGCTCCGGATTCGGTGACCTGAACCAGCACGGTCCCGACTCCTTCCGCTTCTACACCAAGACCAAGACGGTGACGCAGCGTTGGCCTTCCGGCAAGAAGGAAGAGACCAACCACTTCGTCATCCCCACGATGAACTGATCGGAAAACCTTCCATGTTTACTCTGACCGATGACGAGCGGGCGATTCGTGACACCGCCCGCGACTTCGCGGCCGAGCATCTGGCGCCCAACGCAGTCGAGTGGGATCAGATCAAACATTTCCCGGTGGACGTTCTCCGCAAGGCGGCGTCCCTGGGGATGGGCGGCATCTACATTCGCGAGGATGTCGGTGGCAGTGAACTGACCCGCGTCGACGCTGCCCGGATCTTCGAGGAGCTCGCCAAGGGTGATCCGTCGATCGCCGCGTACATCTCCATCCACAACATGGTCACGTGGATGATCGACCAGTTCGGCAACGACGAACAGCGGCATAAGTGGGTCCCCGGACTCTGCTCGATGGATCAGCTGGGCAGTTACTGCCTGACCGAACCCGGCGCGGGCTCCGACGCAGCCGGCTTGAGCACCAAGGCAGTTCGCGACGGCGACGACTACATTCTCAACGGTGTCAAGCAGTTCATCTCCGGCGCAGGCACTTCCGATGTCTACGTCGTGATGGCCCGTACCGGATCTGCCGGCTCCAAGGGGATCTCGGCGTTCATCGTGCCGAAGGATTCGCCCGGCCTCTCGTTCGGTGCCAACGAGATCAAGATGGGCTGGAACGCACAGCCCACCCGTCAGGTGATCATGGAGGACGTGCGCGTTCCCGCCGCCAACATGCTGGGCGAGGAAGGCAGCGGATTCCGCATCGCGATGAAGGGCCTCAACGGTGGTCGCCTCAACATCGCGGCGTGCTCGGTGGGCGGCGCGCAGGCGGCGTTCGACAAAGCCGTAGGATACCTGGTGGACCGCAAGGCTTTCGGTTCGGCGTTGATCGAATCCCAGGCTCTGCAGTTCCAGCTCGCCGATATGCGGACCGACCTGGAAGCTGCGCGGACCCTGCTGTGGCGCGCTGCCGCCGCTCTCGAGGAGGACGCACCCGACGTAGTGGAACTGTGCGCAATGGCCAAGCGCTTCGCGACCGACAACGGTTTCGACGTGGCCAACCGGGCGCTACAGCTTCACGGTGGGTACGGCTATCTTGCTGAGTACGGGATCGAGAAGATCGTCCGCGATCTTCGCGTTCACCAGATCCTCGAAGGCACCAACGAGATCATGCGTGTGGTCATCGCTCGCAGTGTGATCGCAGGGCAGGGAAAGCAGGGAGCAGCATGACCGAAGAGAACGAAGTTCTGATCGAGAAGCGCGACGGACTGGGACGGATCACCCTCAACCGTCCCAAGGCGATCAACGCGCTCAATCACTCGATGGTGACGCAGATGGCCGCGGCACTCGAGGCCTGGAAGTCCGACGACGAGGTCAAGGCCGTTGTCCTGACCGGTGCAGGCGAACGTGGCCTGTGCGCCGGCGGCGACATCGTCTCGATCTACCACGACGCGAAAGACGGCAAGACCGGTTCGCTCGACTTCTGGCGCGACGAGTACATCGTCAACGCCGAGATCGCGAACTACCCGAAGCCGTACATCGCCATCATGGACGGCATCGTCATGGGCGGCGGCGTCGGAGTGTCCGCACACGGCGACGTCCGCATCGTGACCGAGCGTTCCATGATCGGGATGCCCGAGACCGGAATCGGATTCATCCCCGACGTGGGCGGAACGTACCTGCTCTCGCGCGCTCCCGGAGAGCTGGGAACACACATCGCGCTCACCACGGCACGCTTGAGTGCCGGCGACGCCATCGCGACGGGATTTGCGGACCACTACATCCCGTCCGAGAACATCGAGACGTTCATCGAGGCGATCGCATCGTCGACGGTAGAGCAGGCTGTTGCTCAATTTGCCGAGCCGGCACCGGTTTCGGAACTACTGGCACAGCAGAGTTGGGTCGACGCCGCGTACTCGGCAGACAGTGTCGGGGTGATTGTCGAGCGACTGCGCGCCAGTGGAATTCCCGAAGCGGAGAAGGCTGCCGAGCAGATTCTCGGTAAGTCGCCGATCGCGCTGTCCGTCACGTTGCGTTCACTTCGTCACGCCAAGCGCGCCGACAGTCTCGAAGAAGTTCTGAACGAGGAGTTCCGGGTGTCGACGGCGTCACTGAGTTCGCACGACCTCGTCGAGGGCATTCGCGCACAGGTGGTCGAGAAGGACCGCAACCCGCAGTGGCTTCCCGCGACCCTCGAGGACGTCACCGAAGCGGCCGTGGACACGTATTTTGCGCCCCTCGGCGAGCAGGAACTCGGCCTCACCCCTCAACCGCAAGGCAACTGATCACCGCCGAAGGAGCATCACTAATGAGCACCATTGGATTTATCGGACTCGGACACATGGGTGGACCGATGGCGGCCAATCTCGTCAAGGCCGGACACACGGTAGTCGGGTTCGACCTGGCCCCCGCAGCCCTCGAGCAGGCAGTCAAAGACGGTGCATCGGTAGCTGATTCGGCTGTGGATGCGGTGCGCGACGCCGACGTCGTCATCACGATGCTGCCGAGTGGCAAGCACGTTCTGGGTCTGTACGACGATCTGCTGCCCGTCGCAAAGCCGGGCACACTGTTCATCGACTGCTCCACGATCGACGTCGCCGACGCCCGCGAGGCACATGAGCGGGCAGAGGCAGCCGGACACCGTAGCGTCGACGCTCCGGTCTCCGGCGGTGTTGTCGGCGCAACTGCCGGAACCCTCGCGTTCATGGTCGGCGGATCCGAAGACGACTTCCAGGCCGCGTCTCCGTTGCTGGACGTGATGGGCCGCAAGGTCGTTCACTGCGGCGACGCCGGTGTCGGTCAGGCCGCGAAGATCTGCAACAACATGATCCTCGGCGTCTCGATGATCGCGATCAGCGAAGCATTTGTTCTCGGTGAGAAGCTCGGACTGAGCAACCAGGCACTCTTCGACGTCGCGTCCAACGCGTCGGGACAGTGCTGGGCGCTCACGTCCAACTGCCCGGTACCAGGACCGGTGCCCACCAGCCCGGCCAACAACGACTACCAGCCGGGCTTTGCCGTCGCGTTGATGGACAAGGATCTCGGACTGGCAGCAAATGCCCTGCGTACCAATGGTGTTGACGCCGAGCTCGGTCTCAAGGCTGCTGAGCTCTACAGCAAGTACCATGCCGCGGGTGCCGGTGGTCAGGACTTCTCTGCCATCATCAACGACATCCGAGACCGTTCGACCGAAGGACAGCAGTGACCGACTTCAACACCATCATTCTCGAGCGTAAGGGCCGCGTCGGCGTCATCACGCTCAACCGCCCCAAGGCGCTCAACGCCCTCAACTCCGAGCTGATGAACGAGGTGGTTGCCGCGGTAACCGATCTCGAAGCGGACAACAACATCGGTGCCATCCTGATCACCGGTTCCGAGCGCGCATTTGCCGCCGGAGCCGACATCAAGGAAATGCAGTCCAAGACGTACATGGACGCGTACGTCGAGGATTTCTTCACGCCGTGGGATCGAGTTGCCGCTGCTCGCAAGCCGCTGATCGCCGCAGTTGCCGGATACGCACTCGGCGGCGGTTGCGAACTCGCGATGCTCTGCGACTTCATCATCGCCGCGGACAACGCCAAGTTCGGTCAGCCCGAGATCAAGCTCGGAGTTATCCCCGGAATCGGTGGCTCACAGCGTCTTACCCGCGCGGTGGGCAAGGCCAAGGCCATGGAGATGTGCCTCACCGGACGGAACATGGACGCCGAAGAAGCTGAGCGGGCCGGCCTGGTGTCTCGCATCGTCCCGGCGGCAGATTTGCTCGACGACGCACTGAAGACGGCAACCACCATCGCCGAGATGTCCCTGCCGATCGCGATGATGGCCAAGGAAGCGGTCAACCGCTCCTTCGAATCTTCCCTCGCCGAGGGCGTCCGCTTCGAGCGTCGGGTCTTCCACTCGACCTTTGCCACCGAAGATCAGAAGGAAGGCATGGCCGCATTTGTCGAGAAGCGGTCGGCTGAGTTCAAGCACCGCTGACACGTCCCCACGATCCTGAAGGATTCTGCTCGCTCAGCGAGTGAAATCCTTCAGGATCGTTTGTCGTTTACCCCTCGAAATCGCCAGCGGTCTTCCGCAATTCAGTGAGGATTGTCACTAATTGCGTGAGCTTGTCCGGTTCCAGGCCTGGGTTCGCAAAGACCTTGGCATTCAGTAGTTCCGTAGCCTCGAGCGCCAATGCTCGGCCGGAATCCGAAATCTCGATGAGTGTTGTACGACGATCGCTGGGGTGGGGAACGCGTCGTACCAATTGCGCTTTCTCGAGGCGATCCACCGCATTGGTGACGCTGGTGGGGTGAACCTGCAGGCGTGCGCTGGCCTTCGTCATGGGCAGTGCGCCCGACCTCGTAAAGGTGAGCAGTGTCAACAACTCGTAGCGAGCGAACGTCAACCCGAGCGGTTTGAGCACTTCCTCCACTCGCGCCATCATGATCTGCTGCGCCCGCATCACCGAGGTGACAGCGGCCATCCCGTCGGCAACGTCACTCCAACCGTGCTCGGCCCATTGCCGATGTGCCTCTTCGATGGGGTCGATGGGAAGGGGCGAAAGGGGAGGCATACGTTCGATCATCCCATGCCCGCCAGAGCCGGAGCGCCTTGTCTGATTATGTGTCGCGGGCCGTCACATCTGTAGAGTCCTCCGAGTGATTTCAATCCTCGTCGCGGGTGGCGTCTCGTTGTTCGTCGCTCTGTTCTTGACGCCCTTCCTCATCCGGGTGTTGTCCAAACAGGGGCTCGGGCATGAGATCCGCATCGACGGTCCGCAGAGCCACCAGGGCAAGCGCGGTACGCCGTCCATGGGCGGCATCGCGATCATCGCGGGTATGTGGGCCGGGTACCTGGCTGCACATGCCATCGGTTTCGGTTCGCGTCTGCCCAGATTGTCCGCGTCGGGATGGTTGGTGCTGGCGCTGGCAACATCGTTGGGCGTCGTCGGCTTCCTCGACGACTTCATCAAGATCCGCAAGAAACGCAACCTCGGATTGAACAAGACAGCGAAGACCGTCGGACAGTTGGCGAGCGCCATCATTTTCGGTGTGCTGTTTCTGCAGTTCTCCAACAGCAGGGGCGTAACGCCCGGCAGCCAGTACCTCTCGCACGTTCGGGATATCTCGGTGTTCTCGATGGGAACCATCGGGTTCCTGATCTTCTTCTGCGTGCTTGTCTTCGCGTGGTCCAACGCCGTCAATTTCACCGACGGTCTCGACGGACTCGCAGCCGGGTCGATGGGCATGATCCTGGGCACCTACGTTGTCATCGCGGGATGGCAGTACCGGAACTCCTGCGTCCTCGATCCCGTTGCCGGGTGTTACGACGTTCGCGACCCACTCGACCTTGCGATAGTTGCCGCAGCGGCGGGTGGCGCGTGCCTCGGCTTCTTGTGGTGGAACGCGGCGCCGGCGCAGATCTTCATGGGCGACACCGGTTCGTTGGCACTCGGCGGATTGGTTGTCGGTCTTTCGGTCACCACACACACCGAACTTCTGATGGTCATCATCGGCGCCCTGTTCGTTGCCGAGATTCTGTCGGTGATCATCCAGGTGCTGGTGTTCCGATCGTCCGGCCGACGCGTATTCAAGATGGCCCCGATACATCATCACTTCGAATTACTCGGTTGGCCCGAGACGGTGGTGATCGCTCGCTTCTGGATCTTCGTGGCCATTTCCTGCGTGATCGGACTGGCGACCTTCTACAGCGAATGGTTTGCGGCCGCCGGTTAAGCCTTCGCTGTGCGGTGTGTCGCCACCAGAGCGACCAATCCCACGGAAACACATGCCGTCATCGTGACGGCGAGAGCTGTGCTGGTATTTCCGAGCAGCCCGACAGCCGGAGCGATGGCAGCGCCCACGCCGAACTGGAACGCGCCCAGCATCGCGGCAGCTGTTCCTGCTGCTTCCCCGTGACGGGAGAGTGCCAGTGCCGGGGCGTTCGGTAGAACAAATCCCACCGCGCTGAGCATGACCCACAACGCGATCACAAATCCGATCAGGCCGCCAAGGTCGAGCGCTGCAACCACGATGACCAGGACTCCAGTGGCAACTGCAGTGACGAGCGCCGACCGGGTGATCTGCTGGGGCGTCCAGCGATCCAGCAGACGGACGTTGACCTGTGACGCGCCGATCAGCGCAATGGCTCCGGCGCTGAACAGCAGTGCAAACTCCTGCTGATTGAGGCCGTACTGGTCCTGATAGACAAACGACGCACCGGAAACGTACGCGAACAACGACGCCATACCGACGCTGGAGACCAACGTCAGGACCATGAAGGTGCGATCACGAAGCAGCGATCCGTACATCTGAAGTACCGATCGCACGCCGCTGGGGCGCCGCTTCTCGCGGGGCAGAGTCTCCGGAATCCCGAACGCACCGACCATGGCCGTGCCGACACCGATCAGTGCAAGGACGACAAAGATCCCGCGCCAATCGAGCGCGACCAGCAGTGCGCCACCGATGCTGGGGGCCAGAATCGGTGCAACGCCGAGAACAAGCATCAGCCGACTCATGACGACGGCGACGGTGTTGCCGCTGTACAGGTCGCGCACGATTGCCATCGTGACCACGGCGGCAGCGGCCGCGCCCATGCCCTGGAACACCCGCAGGATGCCGAGAACAGCGATCGTGGGCGCAAACACGGCCAGCAACGACGCGACGATGTGCACGCCGATGCCGGCGAGCAGGGGCTTCTTACGGCCGAGCGTGTCCGAGAGCGGGCCGACGAGCAACTGCCCGAGGGCCAAGCCGATCAACGTTCCCGTGATCGTGAGCTGAACCGTCGACGACGAGGTGCCGAGTTCGTCGGCGATATCCGGCAATGCCGGCAAATACATGTCGATGGTGAAGGGGCCGAGAGCCGTCATGGATCCGAGAGCAAGGATCTTTCCGATGCTCGGCTTGCGTTCGACGGTTGCCGAAGCAGTGGATTTCACGGGCAGCGCAGTAGCTTCGACGGGCGGAGCGGTTGCGGTCTTCTCGGCAGTCACGAAGCAAGTCAGCAACAGAACGGTCCGATTTGTTCCCGATGGTCAGGGAAGTGTTCGGAACGACCCGGACCCGACGATCGCGTCATCGGCTTCCAGGGTGTAGTTGTACGTCGTGTCGGGGGTGAGGCTCGAGACGATGCTCAGTGTTCGCAGACCGGACCGGGTTGTGTAGTTGTACACGTAGAACGGGCCTTGGGTGGCTGTGACCCGGAACGTCGTTCGACTGGTCCCGGCGGGAATGGTGACAACCAGATTTGCGCCGATCCTGGTCGGAGTCAGCGTGTAGTTCCACACCGCCGGTGGTGGCGTTGTTGTTGTTGTGACCGGCACCGTTGTTGTGGTGATCGGGGGCGGGGTTGTTGTTGCGGCCGTTGTTGTAGTCGCCGTGGTTGTTGTAGTCGTCGTCGGTTGGGTCGCAGTCGGCTCGGGAGTAGCGGCGACCGTGGTTGTGGGAACTTGATTGTTCGGGACGTGATCGTCCAGGTGACGCGCAAGTACCGTGCCGAATGTGCCGGAAAGGTTGTGGCCGAGGCCGACGGGAGACTCCAGATCCGTCGTAAAGCCTTGTGCCGAATACCAAGCCGACCCTTTCTGGGCGTCAAGCAGAGCGTTGTAGCCGTCGCTGACGTTAGTGCCGTTGTCGGCGCCCCCGGTGTACCAATGCATGGGGAGGTCGGCGACCAGACCGTCGGCGAAGGGTTGCGCCGAGACGCGTGGCACGCCGCCGCCGCCGAAGACCACAGTGCCGCCGCCGTCGATCTTGCTCGAGTACTTCGGTAGGAAGAACTGAGTGATGAACTGGGAGCCCCCGCTGTAGCCCACGAGCCAGATGTCCTCGGTGTCGATGTTGTAGCCCGCTTCGAGAGTGTCGAGCAGATTCGCGACAAAGTCTGCGTTTGCGCTCCCGCTTTCCCACCACGTAATTTCCCCGGCAGTGTCCGGAGTGCGCACCGGGACGGTGATGTAGCCCCGTGAACGGGCTTGTGCCACGATGCCTGCCGGGCCGCCGAGACTGTACGACGAGGTGGGGTTCGCGAATTCGTACGCCCCGTCGCCGTGGAACTGCAACACCAGTCCAGCAGCATGGTCCTGCGGGACACCCGCGGCGTACACGTGGTACTTCGAAGAAAGACCGTTCGACGCGGTGAATGGCTGGAAGGTCCGATCCGAATAAGCCATGCCGGTGCCGTTGGTGCTCTCGGCCGAGGCGATCGGTGGTGCAACGACGATCGCAACGAGACCTGTCAATGTGGCCAGTGCAGTTGCGGCCAGTGCAGTCGCGGCCGTAAGTCGTGCTCGGGGCATCGATGCAGCCTTTCGTCTCGGGAGCTGGCGTAACTTGCGTCACTCCAGCCTCGAGTGAACCATGCCGGATTTGGTACGGCACAGTCGGTATTTCCCAAGTGGTTACCCCACCTTTTGCGGTCCGTAACCCAGCTAACAAGGGGCTTCGCCCCCCGAGCGCCTTTCTGGTAGTGCCCGCTACCGGATAGGCACACAGGGGCGTAGCCCGAATCACGCTGATCAAAACTGTGGCGCGGTAGTGACATCGAGGGCAGAGTTACTTCATGACGCGGGTGTGGCCGAGTGGCTAGGCACCGGCCTGCAAAGCCGTTCACGTGGGTTCGAATCCCGCCATCCGCTCAAACGACAAGCGGGGCCGACAAAATCGGCCCCGCTTGTTTCTCGCCGACCATCTGGCGAGTGTCTGCAACGATCAGCTGTTCACCGGAATAAGCTTCAAGGCCTTCTGGATCGCTGCAAGGACGTCGATGACTGTGCTGAGCGTGCTGATGGAACCCACGAATGTCCTCCGAGTGTTGAAGTGCTCGGCGTTGTGCCGTGCAGGAGAAAGTTAGCAAGCCTGACGGCTTTTTGGGCGGTTTGCCGCTTTCGGAAGAATGAAATCTGGGTCAACATACAAAAACTGGCCGGACTCCCCGAAGGCCGGCCAGTTTTTTGTGAAGCGTGGTGATCAGCTGAAGGCGGACACCGCGGTGAAGAAGGCGATGGCAGCGGCACCGAGCTTGAAAACCTTGGTGATGTCATCGAGGGTGACGCCTTCGGGCAATACGTCTTCAACAGACTGCATGTCGTAATTCCTTACGTTTGTGGGAACTGTGGTCCAGTACCGCTGCAAGCAAGATACCTAACGGCACGCTTCTGTGGACGGTGGACTGGGTCACAAATGCAACGAATTGCACTTAAAGTCGTGTTATGACGCGCCCGGTGCCGAGATTGCGAAGGTACACACGCTCTGGTTTGTCGTTTGACGTCCGTGACGAAGGCCCACTCGACGGACCGGTAGTTGTCCTACTTCACGGCTTTCCGCAGGATTCGACGTCCTGGGATCGGCTGGTGCCGTTGCTCCATGCTCGGGGCTATCGGACGCTCGCGCCGGATCAGCGTGGATATTCGCCGGATGCCCGGCCGAGAGCTCGGAGTGCGTATCGCCGAAGCGAGCTTGCCGCCGACACCATCGCACTGATCGACGTAGCGGGAATCGCACCGGTGCACCTGGTCGGCCACGACTGGGGAGCTGCGGTGGCTTGGCAGGTCGCGGCGGAGCGCCCGGACTTGATCCGCACCTTGACGGCGTTGTCGGTTCCGCATCCCGCAGCGTTTGTCCGAGCGCTGCTGACCAGCAGTCAAGCCCTGCGCTCTTGGTACATGCTTGCCTTCCAGCTGCCGATGCTTCCGGAATGGGTACTGAATCGAACCGCTGGCGCAGTCCTGGTCAAGACCGGGCAGAGCCCAGATTGTGCCCGGCGTGATCGGGACGCGATTGCCTTGCCTGGACGACTACGCGGAGGCCTGAATTGGTACCGTGCGTTGGCCTTGAATAGTCCGAGTACGGGTTCCGGGCGCATCAACGTGCCAACCCTGTACATCTGGAGCGACGGAGACGTTGTGCTCGGAAGGAAGGGAGCCGAGCTCACGGCGCGATTCGTGGACGGCCCGTATCGATTCGAAATTCTTCGCGGCGTGAGCCACTGGATACCCGACGAGGTTCCGGAACAACTGGACCGGTTGCTCGCCGAGCACCTGCAGAAGTGACCGCTAACGGCCGACGTCGGAACCCTGAGCGTCGGCGATCAGAATCGCAGCGTCCTCGGGGAGCAGGAAACCGTTGTCGACGCCGCGCTGAGTGGCGTCGGTGAAGGCGGTGACGTACGCGTCGTGGCTCGGGTAGAGCTCAGCGAGTGTCGCGGCGTCGAAGGCGACGGTTGCGCCGTTATGAGGCACGTGGGTCAGTTCGCCCGTCAATGTGGCAATCGGGGCATCGAGTTGAGGAGTGCGCACACCGCCGGTCGCGTTGCCGTGGTGGTCCCGCACCACCGCATTGTCGGCAATGTCGATGAAGGGTGCCGAGGTGGGGGCAGCGCCCCCTGCGGCCCATTGACGCAGCCCGCGCAGGGCGGCCTTCGCGACGTAGCGCTGTGGTCCGTCGTTGACGATCGGGAACAGTGCTGCCAGATCCCTGATGTCGGAGAACTGCCGAACATACTGTGGATGAAGGATTTTCAGAGAGTAGGCGTCGGAGTGGGCGGTGCCGGCGATTTCCCACGTGCGGATCATGTCGGTATCGGGCTGACGGGCCGCAACGAAACTGGTGGGGCCTGGTCCGCCGCACAGTTCGAAAAGTTCGGTCTCGGTGATCAACTGAAATACGGGCACATCGAGATCGGTGCGCACGCGGGCAGGCGCCGGATCCATGAGCATCATGCCGTCGCCGAGTGGGGCCCCGATGCCGCCGCGGGCGTGAATGATCATGCCGTCGAACACTCGTGCGTGAGGATGAACGGCGTTGACGTAGGTCAGCATGCGGAAACCTGACTGTGACTGCCCGGTAGCGAGCAGTTGTGTCGGAACCAGGCCGCCAAGCGGATCGACATCGCCGGGCGTGCGCAAGGCAGTGCCTACCTGAGAAAAGATGTCGTAGGAGTACCGATCACCTGGGTGATCAAGTGCGCTGTATCGCTCGGGATCCCAGGCGAGAAGGCCCACGACTCCGTCGCCGAGGCCGCTGCCTCCGGTGCTGGTGATTCCGGCAGCCTGTGCGGAGACTCCGACCCACGCATACCCTCTCGTGATCTCCTCGTGCATGTGTCCGAAGTCGACATCGATATCGGTGTTGCCACTGACATTGAGCCATTCGACAACCACGGTTCCGTTGAACCGGCTGGGGTCGGCAGGTGTGCGTACAAGGATCCGGGTGGTAAACGGTGCGCTGGGTCCTTCCTTTACCGACCACTGGCCATCAAACGCCCAGTCTTCTGCGGCGACGTACGACGCTGCGTCGCCGCTGACGAAAAACTCACGCTCGACGTACCCTGCCGCCGCGATATCCAACGATGTCGACGTACCTGGGAACCCGTGGGATCCGCCGTCGATCGGTCCGGAAATAAGTGCGGATCGGTTGAGATGCAGAGTCATCGCGAGCGGGCCCTCCGGTTTCGGCTACAACCGACGAGTTCGGTTCTCGCGGATGATCACACAGTGGAGGGCCCGTCACCGAGACTTTTCCCGATGAGCGGGACGCGTCAGCGCGCCCCGAATCGCTCCTCAACTTGCTCGGCACTCAGGCCGAACTCCTCCAGGGTGTACTTGTGTGCCGGTTTGCGTGCACCGGAACGGCTTTCGTCATGCATTGCCTCCATCGACTGTTGTGCGGTGGAGGTGAGCGGAAGGTCGAAATGGGTGTAGATGTTCTCTACGGTGGCGAGTGGATCGGCAACAAAATCCTGGTAGTCGACGTCGATGAATTGGGCGGGGTTGTGGTGGGCCCGTGCCGCGTCGAATTGTTCGAGCCCTCTAGCCCACAGTTCGAGTTGACTCTCGCCGATCACCTTGTCGGTGAACGTATTCGACCAGCCCTCGGTGGCTTGCGCGGCGAGGCTGCATACCGACGGAATGATGGTCGTGGGGGAGCGGTGGGTCTGGACGATCAGTGCGTCCGGGTACACCGCCATCAGTTCGTCGAGTGCAAACAGGTGACTGGGATTCTTGAGCACCCACCGGCGATCCTGATCCGGGAGACCGATCAGCTGCAAGTTCTTCTTATGCCGCGCATAGGCATTGGACCATTCCTGACCCTTGAGCCAATTCGAGTATGTGGGCAGGTTGGCCAGGCACTCGTACGAGACCGACTTGAAAGTCTGCCGGAGCAGTTGCCAGCATTCTTCGACTTCGCTGGCGGACATGTAGTGCACACCCATGAACTCGGGGTGTTCGACGTGGTGTTGGCCGAACGTCTCCTCGATCTTGGCGAACACCGGGTTCGATGCCCACGTATCGCGTGGCGGACGAGGCTGCGGGAACTCCGTCAGCCACATTTCGAGACCCTGATGTGCGGGGTCGACCGTCAAGAGTCGGTGCAGTGCCGTGGTTCCGGTGCGGGGCAGCCCGGTGACAAAAATCGGTCGTTCGATCTTGACCTCGGAATGCTCCGGATGCTGCTTCCACGCAGATTCACTGAGGAGGCGGGCAACAAGTGCACCGCGGAGGAAAACGCGAGAGATTTTGCTACCGAACGGAGTCAGGTCCTCGTCACGGTCGTACGACTCGAGGAGAACTGACAGGGCTTCGGTGTAATCGTCGACGCCAAAATCGGTGAGCCCCGTCATCTTGGTTGCGGATGCATGAAGATCTTCGACGGTTCCGACGTGTGTGCGCTCAGCCATGATGCTCCTAGTGATGGAATTCGCCGCAGTTGACGTCGATACATTGACCGGTGATGGCGCTGGCCATCGGCGATGCGAGGAAAATTGCCGCGTCGGCAACTTCGTCGGTGGTGGGGAGGCGCTTCAAGTCGGTGTTGGCCGCAGTGTGCTCGTAGATCTGCTCCACGGTCATACCGAACTTCTCGGCTTGATGGGCGAAGTAACCTTTGAGGGTGTCACCCCAGATATATCCGGGTGCAATCGAATTGACGCGGATTCCCTGTGGGCCGAGTTCGGTGGCCAAGGATTGAGACATCGCAAGCAAAGCCGACTTTGCCATCTTGTAGCTGCCGTACCGCTCTTGAGAGTGTCGCAGAACCATCGAGTTGATGTTCACTACCGAGCCTTTCGACTCGGCCAGCGGCGTTGTGAAGAGTTGCGTCAGTCGAAGTGCACCGAGAACGGTGAGTTCGATGCTGTCGCGGATGTGCTGATAGTCGGTGCGCGCCAACGGCTTCATCGACGGTACGGAAAAGGCGTTGTTGATCAGCGTGTCGACTTTGCCGTAGGCGGAGAGGGATTCGGCCACCAGGTTTTCGGCGGACGCCTGATCGGTGATGTCGGTGGCAACGGTGACAGCGCGTCCACCCGCGTCGACTATCTCCTTGGCAACGTCGTCCAATCGTGACTGCGTGCGCGCTGCGAGAACAAGATTCGCGCCCGCCGATGCGCAGCGCAGTGCCAGTGCACGGCCCAGCGCGGGGCCGACTCCGGAAATGACAACTACTCGGTCTTTCAGTAATTCGGTCATCGGTTACCCCAGCATTCGATTGTCGATGGCGGACTGGCGCTGAGCGATTCGCTCTGCCCATTCGTCGGTAGTGATGGCGTTGGTGTCGAAATGTGGCAGGTGTTTCGGAATGTCCTCAACGGTAACGATTTCGACGGTGGGACCGTCCTCGGGCGTCAGTTCGCGCGAGACCCGCTGCCAGCGGAATTGCAGGATCCCGCGCGGGTGGCCGACAGTTTCGATCCAGTTGGTGATGCCAGGATTCTTCTCGCTCACCACCATTCGGATCATGCCGTCCGGGTCCACCTGAGCCTGGCTGTTGTTGAGTGACGTTTGGTGATTGATGTAGTCGAGCGAGATGTACCACAGGCTACCGAGTTGGAAGCCCTGGTAGGGCGCATCCGAAGCGGGAACGGTGATGATCATGGCCTGATCGTCGTTGAGTTCGTAATGCCCCACCGAGGAATACTGCGTGGCGAGGCCACCCGGGGTCAGGCGAGGTTCGGTCATCGTGTTGACCGGGAGCTTCAGGTAGAACCACTCCGGGAACTGAAGCCACGTCTTGACCCGGGTGACCAGTGCTTTCCCGGCCCGCGCGAAACGCTTCTCGGTCTCCTCGGCAGTGAGCGGCGCGGGCGCCGTGCCGATCGAATCGGTCCGCTCGATGCGAATGACTCCGCGTTCCTGGCTCCAATCGCTGTACACCTCTCGCGCGACGAGCTGTGACGATCCCGGTGCAAGTGTGTAGTAATTTGCGCGGCCGTCGGCCGGTCCGGGGCCGAACCACACGACAAAAGTGCCGTCATCTGCGATTTCGAGTTCACGGTCGTCGAACGCGATCTCGCTGCCGGGCACATTCGAGTTGGTGTAATTTCCGCTCAGGACCTGGAAACTGAGATCGGCTGTGGTGCCGCGCTTTCCCGTGACCTTGTATTCCTGATCGTCGTTGATGCGGGCGCCGAAGTACATGGTGTCGGGATTGTCGAGCCCCATTTTTGTGAATGGCCCGGTTCCCTGGATAAAACTGGGGTGGGTTTTCTCGGCAGCCCAGGCTGCGTGCATCGTCGCGATGATTCCGCCTGCCAGGTACTGGTAGCCCTCGAGCAGGTCTTGTTCGGATCTGATGTGCGGGGCCGTCTCGATGAGTTTTTCGGCCTCGGCGATGGCCTGGGCAAACGGGTCGGTCAGCACGCTGGCTCCTCACAGTTCCGGCAGCCTCGCCGGCCCAGAGCGTCGTGGTACAAATATGTACCTATGGGGTAGATCTTGGTATTCTGACAATAGAACGCGTTCTAGGGAGTGGTCAATGCCTGAATTCGAGAAGCCGCATTCGGCGGGGCGTCAGTCACCGCCCACCGAACGCGTCGTGCAGGTTCTCGACTACCTGGTGGCGCGTCCAGACCAGCGTTTCGGGTTGTCCGAACTTGCCAGGACGCTCGAGATCAGTAAGCCCACCGCGCTGGGAATCCTGACGGTGTTGGCGGATCGTGGGTATCTGACGCGCGACGACGCCGTGAAGACCTACGGGCTGGGGCCGGCGCTGATTGCGGCGGGCCGGGCGGCGCAACGCGGATTTGCCGTCGGCCCCATTGCCCGGGCTCAGCTGGAGAAACTGAGCGCCGAATTCGATACGACCTGCACGGCGTCGGCGGTGGTCGGCGACCGGATCAGTGTTCTCGAAGTGACGGGGCCGGAAGGTATACGGAAAGCCGCAAAGGTCGGTCAGGTGTATCCGTTCGCTCCGCCGGTCGGGTTGATGTACGTGCTGTGGGGAAGCGATCATGATCTCGAGAGTTGGTTGACGCGGGAACCGAGTCTGCCGGTGCGCCTCGATCGGGACCGGTTGTGGACTGTGGTGCGCGACTGTCGTGATGCTGGGTATCTCGTCGAGAGTCTCGATCCGATCGGTCAGCGCCTGCATACGTTGATGGCAGGTGTTGTGACACATGATCTTCCGTCCGAGGTGCGGGAATTGTTAGGCGAAATGGTGTCGAGTCTGGGGGAGCGCGTCTATCTCGGGCGAGATATCAGCTCGGACGACGAGCATCCTGTTTCGTTGATCGCGGCTCCCACTTACGACGCCGAAGGCCATCAGGCGTTGGTGCTGACGCTCTATGTGGGGGGTTCGATTACCCGTTCCGAGATCGAACGTCGCGCCACGGCGTTGGTGGCTGCGGCCGATGCCGTGACTGCGGAGGTGGGCGGACGAGCTCCGGTTCGCAGTCATTGACCGCTAGATAGAACAAGTTCTATTCTGTGAAGGCGTTCGTTCTCGAACCAGTCCGGTACAAAAATGTACCGGCGCCGAGTAGGAGCTGAAGCGATGCCAGCACTCCAGACCCCGCCCGCCTACGAGCTGTCCCATCTGCGGGCGCTCGAGGCCGAGGCAGTCCATGTCTTCCGGGAAGTTGCCGCAACTTTCGAAAAGCCGGTGCTTCTGTTCTCCGGTGGCAAGGATTCCGTGGTGATGCTCCATGTCGCGGCCAAGGCCTTCTGGCCGGCGCCGTTGCCGTTTGCCGTCATGCATGTCGATACCGGGCACAACTTCGACGAAGTGATCGAGTTTCGTGATCGAACCGTGGAGCGGTTCGGCTTGCGCATGGTGATCGCCAGCGTGCAGGACGACATCGATGCAGGCCGGGTCAGCGAGGAGACCGGCGTCGGGGCGAGTCGTAACCGCCTGCAAACTCACGCACTGCTCCGCGGAATTCGGGACGGAAAGTTCGACGCCGTATTCGGGGGAGCTCGCCGGGACGAAGAAAAGGCGCGAGCAAAAGAACGAGTCTTCAGTTTCCGGGACGAATTCGGCCAATGGGATCCCAAGATGCAGCGCCCGGAACTGTGGAACCTGTACAACGGCAAACACCGTAAGGGTGAACATATTCGGATCTTCCCGCTCTCGAACTGGACTGAACTCGACATCTGGCAGTACATCGAGAGCGAGCAGATCGACCTTCCCGGCATCTACTACGCCCATCGGCGTGAAGTAGTTCCGCGCGACGGAATGTTGTTGGCACGCACCCGTTTCCTCGAGCTCCGTGCCGGTGAAGAATCGTACGAGGCGTTGGTGCGCTTCCGGACGGTCGGCGACGCAACGTGTACCGGGTGCGTCGAATCCTCGGCCGAAACACCGTCCGCCGTAGTGGAAGAGGTTGCGGCGAGCCGTATTACGGAGCGCGGAGCAACCAGGGCAGATGACCGGATTTCCGAAGCAGGCATGGAAGATCGAAAGAAAGAGGGGTACTTCTGATGCCGCAACTCCTCCGAGTCGCGACGGCGGGCAGCGTAGACGACGGAAAGTCGACGCTCATCGGCCGATTGCTCTACGACTCCAAATCGATCTTCGAAGATCAACTCGAAGCAGTTGAGCGCAGTAGTCGTGAACGCGGTGACGAGTACGCCAACCTCGCACTGCTCACCGACGGCTTGCGCGCCGAGCGTGAGCAAGGCATCACTATCGATGTGGCACACCGATATTTTGCCACTCCGCATCGCAAGTTCATCATCGCGGACACACCCGGGCATGAGCAGTACACCCGCAATATGGTCACCGGTGCGTCGACGGCCGACCTTGCCCTTATCTTGGTCGACGCGCGCAAAGGTGTGCTCGAGCAAACGCGTCGGCATGCGTTTCTGTCGACTCTCTTGGGAATTCCGCACCTCGTGCTGTGCGTGAACAAGATGGACCTGGTGGGGTGGTCGCAGGATCGGTTCGAGGAGATCAAGGAAGAGTTCCGGCAGTTCGCGATCAAGCTTGATGTGCACGATCTGTCCTTCATTCCCGTATCAGCGCTGTTGGGGGACAACATCGTTGCGCGCACCGAGAACATGTCCTGGTACGACGGTCCGTCACTGCTGCACCATCTCGAGCAGGTGCACATCGCATCGGATCGCAATCTCATCGATGCGCGATTCCCGGTGCAGTACGTCATCCGTCCGCAGCAACAGACCGACGCAGATCTTCACGACTTCCGTGGATACGCCGGCACAGTAGCAAGTGGAGTCTTCAAACCGGGCGACGAAGTAGTAGTTCTCCCTTCAGGTTTCACTTCGACGGTCAAGGCTGTTCACGGACCGGGCGGAACAGTGATTGACGAAGCTTTCGCCCCATCCGCCGTCTGCATCGAACTGAGCGAGCACCTCGACGTCAGCCGCGGAGATCAACTGTGTCGGATCAACAACCGGCCACAGGTAGGTCAGGAGATCGACGCAATGATCTGTTGGCTCACCGACCAATCCACACTGTCGGAGAACAACCGGTACTCGTTGCTGCACACCACTCGTTCCACCAAGGCACAGATTGTGCGCCTCGACTACCGTCTCGATGTCAATACACTGCACCGGGACGAGAAAGCGGAGGCGCTGTCCCTCAACGAAATTGGGCGTATCTCGATCAAAACGCAGCAGCCGTTGATGTTCGACCCTTACCGTCGTAATCGTGTCACCGGCAGCTTCATCCTCGTGGACGAGACCACCGGAAATACCGTCGCAGCGGGAATGATCAACGGCCCGACGCTCAAGGATTCACACGTCGTCTGGCACAGTTCCGAAGTCTCCCGGGAAGAGCGCGCGACCGCAGGCGCCACCGTGTGGCTCACCGGCCTCTCGGCATCCGGGAAATCCACGATCGCAGTGGAACTCGAACGCAGATTGGTTGCGGCAGGTACCCCCGCCTACCGACTGGACGGGGACAACCTTCGACATGGACTCAATGCCGATCTGGGGTTCAGCGCCGAGGACCGCGCCGAGAACGTGAGGCGGGTGGGATCGGTGGCGCAGTTGTTCGCCGATTCCGGCGCAGTCGCAGTGGCCTGCCTGATCAGCCCGTACCGCGAGGATCGGGACCGCGTCCGCGCTGCTCACGAAGCCGCGGGACTGCGCTTTGTCGAGGTGTATGTCGATACTCCGATCGAGCAGTGCGAGGCCCGGGATCCCAAAGGCATGTACGCAAAAGCGCGGGCGGGGGAGATTACCGGCTTCACCGGCGTCGACGATCCCTACGAGGTCCCTGAACACGCCGAACTGGTAATTCGACCCGAAGACGGAACGCCTGCCGAACTGGCACAGCGAATTATGGAAGTGTTGGCCAGGTGAGCGAACCTACGCACAGCCGAACTGCCGACGCCGAGTTGGCGACGCAGTTGGCAGAAGCCGCCGGAGAGATCCTTCTCGGTATTCGAGCGGAAGGTCTCGGCGCCGGCGACGGCAGGGAATTGGGCCGACGCGGTGACAAAGCTGCTGACGTCTACATCCTCGACCAACTTGCTGATGCCCGTCCCGGCGACGCAGTCCTGTCCGAAGAATCCGCCGACGATCGCACCAGGCTCGAAGCCTCGAGGGTGTGGATCATCGACCCGCTCGACGGATCCAAGGAATACGGGATGCCCGCTCGCTCCGATTGGGCTGTGCACGTCGCGCTCTGGGAACGGGGACACGGCATCACTGCGGCGGCGGTGTCGCAACCAGCGCTCGGGCTGGTGTACTCGAGCAACGACGCAGTGTCGGACGCACCGGCCAACCAGCCACTTCGTATTGTTGTCAGCGGCTCGCGCCCGCCCGCGTTCACCGATGCGGTGGCGGCCGAGCTCGACGCAGAGGTTGTGCACATGGGCTCCGCCGGAGCCAAGGCAATGGCCGTCGTGCGCGGCGACGTCGACGCGTACCTCCATGCCGGTGGGCAGTGGGAATGGGATTCGGCTGCTCCCGTCGGCGTAGCCCAGGGCGCGGGCCTGCACTGCAGTCGCATCGACGGTTCGCCGTTGTTGTACAACGAATCTCATCCATACCTGCCCGACCTGGTGATCTGCCGACCAGAGCTGGCCGAGTCGATTCTGGGTGCAATAGCCAAGCACTCCACGGAGTCTGCCGTCAGCGGACGCGTCGCCATGGCGCGCGAGTACGTGAACGCGTTGCTCACTCACGACGCAACGAAGGTTCGCTTTGCTGCCGACGCGTGGCGCGTGGAGAACGGCCAACGAACCGGTGACAGCGGGGCTTTCATCAGCAGCGAACTCGAACAGGGGCAGCAGTACCGCGGAATTGTCGCCATACGTGAACTTGCGCTGCGTGAGTGGGGCGAGAGCGTCGTAGCGCGGTATCTGCTGGACCTCGGAACTGCGGGCCAAGCGCCGGCCGTCACGGTATTCGTTACCGAATACTTCGCGATACCGGCCGGTGAAATCGAAAGCATCATGGCAATCATCGAACCCCACCCGAAAAAGGATGACGCACAATGACACCCGACACTTTGGTCACCGAATTCTGCAAGGAATGGGCCGACGCGGACATCGCGAAGATAGTCGACTACTTCACCGATGACATCGTCTACCACAACATTCCGATGGAACCCGTGGTCGGGCGTGACGCCGTCCGAGCCTTCATCGAACAATTTGTCGGCGCCTTCGGCAACATCGACTTTCAGACCAAGCGTCAGATTGCCACCGGCGACGTAGTCATGAACGAGCGCGTCGACGTCTTCAGCATCAACGGCGCAGAGGTCGCACTGCCGGTGATGGGTGTGTTCGAAGTCCGTGACGGGAAGATCAGCGCCTGGCGCGACTACTTCGACATGGCGCCGATCACCGCGGCAGCCGGCCAGGGCTGATTGTCCTTACGTCAGAATCGGGTGGGGATAGTCCGGTGAGCGGTGCTGGAATCGGGTGATGGCCGGATTCACGATGACGCCGTCACGGATTTCGATGGCCCGATCCAGAGTCTCGTCTGCTTTCCAGGCCGTCTCGCCGGCCATGACGGAAGGTAGGTACGGGAGAAGTGATTCGCTGATCTCCCACGACGCGGAGTTCCACAGGTACGACGGGCTGTGATCGACGCCGTAGTAGGTGATGTTGTCACCGACGATGAAGGTCGGCTCCGCAAACGAGGTGGGGCGTGCCCAGCTGAAGCCCATTCCTTCGTCGCACGACACGTCGACGATGAGGCTGCCGGGTTGAAAGTTCACGAGGTCTTCCTCAGTGAGAAACGTCAGTGGTGTGTCCGTGTTCTGCAGTACACAATTGACGACGATGTCGTGCTCGGCGAGGAACCCGGGGACCGGCACGCTGTGATTGTCGAGCATCACGTGGCTGCCGCGGACATCGCCGTTGTTGTTGTCGAACGAGACCATCCGAGCCGAGTGGATGGGGGAGCTGACGGCGGTGACTCCGCGTTGGGTCAGCACGTCGACTTCATGGATGCCGTGCGCCTTGAGCGCTGTGACGGCGCCGCGGGCGGTGGCGCCGAAACCGATGACGGCAGCGGTGAGACGGCGTCCGTAGTCGCCGGTGGACCCGATCAACTGCAACGCATGGAGGACCGAGCAGTAGCCGGCCAACTCGTTGTTCTTGTGGAAGACATGCAAGTTGAAGGATCCGTCGCTGTGCCAGTGATTCATGGCCTCGAAGGCGATGAGGGTCAGCTTCTTGTCGATCGCGATCTGGGTCAGTTCGGTGTCCTGCACACAGTGTGGCCAGCCCCAGAGCACCTGGCCGGTGCGGAGTTCGGTGAGGTCGCCCGCCAACGGTTTCGGTAGAAGAACGACGTCGGTTTCCGCCAAAATTTCCTTGCGCGTGCGGATTCCGGCCACCAGGCCCGCGAGGGAATCGTCGGAGTACCCGAAGGCATGCCCGTAGCCCTCTTCGAGGTAGATGCGCGCGCGAAGTTCAGCGTCGATCCGATCGAAATGGGCAGGGTGGATCGGCAACCGGCGTTCTGCCGGTTTGCTCGACTGTCCGATGACTCCAAGGGTGCGTACGTTGTTCAATTGTGTATCTCTCGATAGGAGCAGGTAGAGATGTCAGGCAGGAGCCTGAGGGAAGAGCAGAAGCCGCAGGAACGCTGGCAGAATGCCTGGGCCAGGACCGCTTGAATGCGTGCTGGGTGCGCTGCTGTCGATCGCCGACGGCATCAGAAAAGCGCGTCGGTACGAGGTCAGTCTAGCCGTGGTCGTTCATTGCCTGGGGTTCGGGCATGCGGCGGTACGTTCGAGTGTGTGAAGGCTACTGCTCGCGCAAGTGTGAATTCAGCACGGCCAGTTGAATTTTGCTGGCATCCGAGTGCACTTCGCGCCCTTTGTCGGTGACGTCGATGAAAACTCCGCGCCGGTCGGCTTCGCAGAGTGCTCGTTGAACGAGGCCGGCCTTCTCCAAACGTGCGACGCTGCGGGAGAGCGCGCTGGGGCTCAAGTACATCTCCGAAGCCAGATCCTGCATGCGTGGACGGTCGCACGACGTGTCCATCAGTCGGTCGAGCGCTTCGAAATCGCTCATGCTCAAACCGTGCGCCGATTGCATCTGGCGATCGAGTTCGCACGCAATGTCGTTGTAGCTGCTCGACAGCGAGCGCCACGTGCTGCGTAGTTCCGATTCCGACGTCACGACCGCATCCTAGTCGAAGGCTCAACTACTTGCAATTGCATTAAATGCTTGTGCATTAAGTGCATGTGCATCTATTCTCGCTGACGTGACTTGCACAGACTCGACACCACACTCACTCGACTCAACGGAATCCCCGGGTTCAACGGAATCTCCGGATCTCGCCACAGGGGAGGGCTGGTCCCCCAAGCTCTGGGGCATCCTCGCGGTGCTCTGCCTCGTGTTGTTCCTCGACGGTCTTGATGTGTCGATGGTGGGCGTCGCGCTACCGTCCATCGGCACTGAACTGGGCCTGTCCACTACCTCGCTGCAGTGGATCATCAACGGATACGTACTCGGATTCGGCGGACTACTGCTGCTCGGCGGGCGCACTGCCGACCTGCTCGGACGCCGGAAAGTGTTCCTGATCGCGCTGACGGTGTTTGCGATCGCCTCGCTCGTCGGTGGTCTCGTCGACAACGGAACACTGCTGATCGCCTCACGATTCGTGAAAGGGCTCGCTGCCGCTTTCACCGCTCCGACCGCGATGTCCATCCTCACCACGACGTTCAAAGAAGGTCCGGCACGTAACCGGGCGCTGTCCGTGTTCTCGGTATTCGGTGCCAGCGGCTACTCGTCCGGACTGATTCTCGGAGGCCTGTTGACCAGTGCCGGTTGGAGATTCACGTTTTTGATGCCGGTGCCCTTTGCCGTCATCGCGCTGATCGGTGGGTACTTCCTCATTCCGCGGGACCGTCCCGCGGACAACGGGGGACACGACCTGGTTGGCGCCGTCACCTTGGTGACGGGAATGCTGCTCACGGTCTACACAATGGTCTCGGCTCCGACCCGTGGTTGGGCGCACCCGATGACCTTGGGGTCGTTTGCCGTGGCAGCGGCACTCTTGGCAACGTTCTTTGTCGTGGAGAAGAAGGTGGCGCATCCGCTTGTGCGCCTTGGACTTCTGCGCGTCGGCAGCATCGTCCGCGCGAATCTCGCCATCATCGCGCTCTTCGGGTCCTATCTGAGCTTCCAGTTCATGATGACGATCTTCCTGCAGTCCGCCCTCGGCTGGTCGCCCCTGAAGATGGCAATGGCGCTGCTTCCCGCAGGCATTATCGTGGCCTTCGGTTCGCCGTTTGTCGGACGATTGGTGGATCTGTACGGCAGTGCGACACTCATCATCGCGGCACTGACGTCGCTGAGTGTCGGATACCTGTGGTTCCTGTTTGCCGGCAGTGATTCGCCGTCGTACGTCGTGGCGATTCTGCCCAGCGTCATTCTGCTCGGACTCGGATTTGCGTTGGGCTACACCTCGATCATGGCTCAGGCTACGTCCGGCGTCGACGACTCGGAGCAGGGTTTGGCCTCGGGTCTGGTGAACACGTCCGCTCAGGTCGGTGCGGCCCTTGTACTTGCACTGACGACCGCCCTCGTGACCGCTGGGTCGCATACCGCGACGGGCGCGGGGACTGCTGGGTTCGAACAGTTCCATCCCGGGCTGATCCTGGTCACCGGTGTTGCGCTGGTGGGCTTGGCTATCACCGTCTCGCCGATGGTGCGTGGAAAGCGCACCGAAGCGGAGAAGGAGTTGGCGCCCGTCTCCTGAGCAAAAAAGTTCAGCCGCGCAGGAATTCTCCTGCGCGGCTGAACTATTTTCGATCGTGACTAACGCGAAGCGGACCCCAACGCACTGTCGAAGTCGGCGGTGCTCGCCTGTGAACCGAGGATCATGGCCAGGCGTACCAACATGCCTTCACGATCAGCTGGTTCGGCCTGATCGAGGGCGTTGGAAAGTGCCAACCAGACGTTCTCGCGACGGGCTTCATCACCGACTGCCACGGTTGTCACGGTCGTTGCCGCGTCGAAGTGCGTCGGCGCGGTTCCGGCGGTGAGATGCTTGGCCACGTCGCCCAATTGCGCGGGATCGCTGATTCGGCAGAGCACCAAGCCGTCGGGGCGGATCACGAAGATCTCGCCGACGCGAGCACCGAGGGCGGATGCAAGGTCGCCGCGAGTGTCGTCGATCGTGGCGTCGGCACCGCCCACGGTGATCACCCGCACGGTTTCCGGTGCAAGTGCGCGAGCAAGAACATCGGCCTGCGCGCCGAGTTCGGACGCCAATTCAGCAGACAGTCCGAACGCCAGCAGGCCGAATCCCGTACCGCGCAGACGATTCAAGGAGGTTGCCGAGCCGTCCACCGACACCTCGACGAGCCGGTCTTCCAGCGGATCGCCGGGCAGAACGCCTTCGGTGCCCGGCGCGGTCGGCCACGTCAGCGGCGAGAGGTGGGCGTGCGTAGCGCTCGACTGGCGCGGATTGATCAGGTGCGCGAATTCGCCTCGAGTGGTGGCGAGTTCGAGCACCGCGTCGCGGGTGGTTCGGTGTCCGTGGCTGCCCGGGGACATGATGAGCGTCGACTTGCCCGCATTGTCGACGTTCTGCTGCCACGCGCTGCGACGTTCCGTCGAATACGCGTCGAGGATGGCGGTGTCGGACGCTCCGTTGATGACGGAGGCCAACTGCCACACCAGGGTTTCGGCGTCTTCCATGCCGGAGTTGAGGCCACGAACACCGAAGATCGGAACGAGATGTGCTGCGTCACCGGCAAACAGGACGCGGCCGTGGGTGAAATCTTCCAGGGCCAAGGCGTGAGCGCGGTAGAAACCGAACCATTCGAGGGTCCACGGGATGTCGCTCTGCAGCCATTCGAGGTGGCGGGTGATGCGGTCGCGGATGCGATCTTCCTGCGTCTCTGCCGCTGGATCGTCCGACGCGTCGAGCTGGTAGTCGATGCGCCAGATGTCACGCGGCTGGCGGTGCATGATGATCGTGGAACCCGGGTTGCTGGGCGCGTCGAACCACACCAGGCGTTCGGCCGGTAGTTCCGATTCCCAATGGATGTCCGCGATGACGTAGTTGCCCTCGTAGCTGTTGCCCTGCAGGCGGATTCCGCTGAGTTCGCGCATCTTGCTACGGCCACCGTCAGCGGCCACGACCCAGGCGGCACGCAGTTCGCGAGTTCCGAACGCGGTGTCGACGGTCAGCGTCACCTCGTCGTCGCTGCTCGAGATGCCTGCGATCGACGACGACCAGTGGAAGTTCACGAGGGGGTGAGCCAGCAGCTTGTCGGTCATGATCTGCTCGAACTCGGACTGCGACACGTTGACCATGGGGCCGCGTGCGTCGTGATCGGCGGACGCCATCCGGAAGTGTAGTACTTCCTGATCGCGGTAGTAGCTCCGCCCGCCCACCCACGGCAGGACGATGTCTTCGAGTTCCGCGCCGAAGCCAAGACGCTCGGCAACTTCGAGGCTGTGCCGGGAGACGCAGATCGCGCGGCTGCCGAACGAGACCTGATCTGCCGCTTCGAGAATCGTGACGGGAATGCCGCGCTGGGCCAAGCCCATGGCAACGCCCATGCCGACGGGACCTGCGCCGACGATCACTACCGGAAGCGCGTCGGCCGACGGAGCCAGGGAGGCAAAATCCTCGGGAGCGTACTTCTTCGGATGAAAGTAAGTCGACATGATCACGAGGCTTTCTGTGCGGCAGAAGGTTCGGGGAGCAACAGGATCGAGACGAGGCTGATCACGGCGATTCCCACGAAGTAGACGGTGATGGCAAGCGACGTGCCGAATCCCGCAAAGAGCGCGGTGGCGATCATCGGGGCCAGGCCGCCGCCGAGGATGGCGCCGATCTGGTATCCGAGCGACGCGCCGCTGTAGCGGATGTGGGCGGGGAACAGTTCGGCGAACAGCGCGGACTGTGGGCCGGCGCAGCAGCCGAGTGTGAATCCCAGGCCGATCATGGCAAACAACATCGCCGGGATGATCGCGGTATCCATGAGCGGGAAGAACGCTGCCGCGGCAACGACCAACGCGATGGAGCTACGGATGTAGACGGTTCGGCGTCCGATCGAGTCCGACTTGTGCGCGCTGAACGCCATTCCCGCCATCCAGAAGGGGCAGGACGCGATGAGCAGGAACAGCATCGTTGTCTTGCTGAATCCGAGTTCCTTCTCGCCGTACTTGAGGACGTACACCATGTACGCGTACGCAATTCCGTTGGTGGCGATGAAGGTGCCACCGGCGAGCAGCACGGTCTTCCAGTGCTTGGTCAGCACCTCGAGGATCGGCAGTGTCTCGGCGGGAGCGTCGTCCTTGGACGCGGTGAACTCGTCACTTTCCTCGAGCCCGAGTCGAATCCACATCGCGACGCCCACCAGAACAGCGCTGAGCAGGAAGGGAATTCGCCAACCCCACGCGTTGAAGCTGCTGTCGTCCATGAACGCGGCGAGCGGCAGGTAGACGAGGTTGGCCATCAGCACACCGGCCGGAACGCCGATCTGCGGCGCTGCGCCGTAGAGGCCCTTCTTGCCTTCGGGTGCGTTTTCGGTCGCAACCAGGACAGCTCCACCCCATTCGCCGCCGACGCCCAGGCCCTGGATGAAGCGGAACGTCACGAGGAGGACGGGCGCAAAGACGCCGATCGCGTCGTAGTTCGGCAGCAGGCCGATGGCAACGGTTGCGCCGCCCATTAGAAGCAGTGAGAGCACGAGCATGGACTTGCGTCCGATGCGGTCGCCGAAATGTCCCATCACGATTCCGCCGATGGGGCGCGCGATGAAGCCGACCGCGAGTGTCGCGAAGGCGGCCAAGGTTCCGGCGAGCTCGGACGTGCCGGGGAAGAACTGGGTGCCGAGTACGAGCGCCGCAGCGGTGCCGTAGATGAAGAAGTCGTACCACTCGATGGCGGTGCCGACAAAGCTGCCGAGGGCGGCTTTGCGCGCTTTGGCGCTCGCGGCAGCGCGCACCGTAGGCGGCGTGGCGGTGGAGGTCATGAGTTGCCTTTCGACATGAATAGCGCTTGAAGACACAATGACGCGCGCCACAACACTTGAAAAGCTAAAGAATTGGAGGTTCTTCCACGGAAAAATGATGGAATGGGAGGTTTGTCCTGGTCAGGTCGTTATTGCCGATCGTCCTTATGTGAAACGAATTCTATAAAACTTCGTGCCACTCGACTCAAGCGTGCGGCCTGGTGCCAGGCCAGCACTACGTCCACCGAAGGAACTGCCGGCGATCCGATCGTTTTCACGACTACCTCGAGGCCCTCGTACGTAATGTCCATCTTCGGGCGTTGGAGCAGGAGCGTCCAGCCGAGACCGCGCCCGACAAAGGCTCGCGCCGTCTCGAAGTTCCCGGTTCGGTAGGCGACGTCCGGGACAAACCCGCCGAGGCGGCACACGTCGAGTGCGTGTTTGGTGCTCGGTGGCGCGTTGAGGAGGACCATCGGAAACGCGGCGAGATCAGGGAGATGAATGGGGTGCTCCGACCCCGCCAACGGGTGCTCGGCACCCAGGACGATCAGCGGTTGCCGGGTGGTCAAGGGAATCGTGCGCAGTTCAGATGAGAGATCCAGGTCGTACGCGATCGCAAGATCCAACTCGCCGTTTTCCAGATGGGTCTGCAGTCGGTTCTGGTTGTCCTCGCGAAACTCCACCTGTGTTGCCGGGTAGGCGCGTGTGAAGCCGGCGATCATCGACGGCAGAATTGTCGGCCCCAACGCCGGGTAGCACCCGATCGCAATGGGCCCGGAAACGGTGCCGGCGGTTCCGAGCGCGTCGGACTCGAGTTCGTCGGCTTGTTGCAGAAGGGCGCGGGCGCGCACCAGAACGGATTCGCCGGTGCGAGTGAGCTGAACGCCGAATGATCGACGACGAACGCACAGTTGAACTTTCAGGGCGCGTTCGAGCTCGGTGATGGAGGCGGACAGTGCCGAGGGGGAGAGGTGCATGAGGTCGGCTGCCGCGGTGATGGTTCCGGTCTCTGCCACCGCCACAAACGCAGCAAGCTGACGCATCGTGTAGGTCGGGGCAGAATCGCGGCGCGGCATGCTGCCAACGGTAGTCGCTTGGAAATGAGGCACCGAGAAATGTGGCACCGAGACGCGCAACCGGTAAGAAAACCTGCGCTGTCGTGGTGCCCCCGGCAGGATTCGAACCTGCGGCCTTTCGCTCCGGAGGCGAACGCTCTATCCCCTGAGCTACGGGGGCGCACCGATGAAAATCGGTGTGCCGACTTGGGCTGCGTTAGCGTAGCGCATCACACCCGCATGTGGTCAAACCGGCCCCACAGAAGGGTGTGTCGAGCGTCGGTAAGTAAGACATCCGTGCGGTTTGCACCTAGGCTCGCCTCTGGGCACAGGTTCGGGCGGACCGCTCGGGCACCCTCGTGAAGTACGGGAGTCGACGATGACCGATCACCAGTATTCCGACGACGATCTCGAGCTGGACCTGCAGTGGTGGGCAGCAGCGAACTATCTGACCGTCGCGCAGATTTACCTGCAGGACAACACTTTGCTGCGAGAACCGTTGCAAGCGAAGCACATCAAACCCAGGCTACTCGGGCATTGGGGGACCAGTCCGGGCCTGTCGATGATCTACACATTGCTGAATCGGCACATCGTTGCCACCGACGCGGATTGGCTGTACGTGACGGGGCCGGGACACGGCGGACCGGCATTGGTCGCGTCGACGTACCTGGAAGGAACGTACTCGGAGATCTATCCCGACATACCGGCGGACGGCGAAGGCATTCATCGGATGTGCCGACGGTTCTCGGCTCCAGGTGGCGTGCCAAGTCACGTCAGCGTGCAGACTCCCGGCAGCATTCACGAAGGTGGCGAGTTGGGGTACGCACTCGCACACGCGGCGGGCGCCGCGTTCGACCATCCGGACCTGTTGGTGGCATGCGTCATCGGTGACGGAGAGGCGGAAACGGGACCGCTGTCGGGATCGTGGAAACTCCCGGCTTTTCTCAACCCGCGCCGCGATGGAGCGGTGTTGCCGATCCTGCACGTCAACGGCGCCAAGATTGCGGGACCGACGGTGTACGGACGCAGTAGCGACGAGGACGTCAAGGCGTTTCTCAGCGGCCAGGGGTGGGATCCCGTTGTTGTGTCCGGAGACGATCCCGGCGCGGTCTTCCCGGAGTTGTACCGAGCAATAGTCAATGCTCACAACATGATTCGTGACCGGCAGGCAAAGGCGCGCGGCGGCCAGGCGTGGTCGGGTAAATGGCCGGCGATTGTCCTGCGCACGCCCAAGGGGTGGACCGGGCCACACACCGTTGACGGGAAATTGGTGGAAGGCACCCACTGGGCGCATCAGGTGCCGCTGTCGGGAGTGCGCACCAACGAAGCGCATCTGCGCCAACTCGAAGAATGGATGCGTTCCTACCGGCCGGACGAGTTGTTCGACGCAAACGGATCACTGCGACCCGACCTGGCTGCGTTGGCGCCCGCCGGCGACAAGCGGATGGGCAGCACGCCGTACGCCAACGGTGGGCGCCTGCGCGTCGACCTTCCCGTGCCGGCCCTCGAGAAGTACGCGCTCCCCATTGAATCGCCCGGTTCGACGTTCCACGAGACCACGAGGGTTCTCGGAGAATTGCTCCGAGACGTCTACGCCGCCACCGAAACCGACGACGGGGGTGGAACCTTCCGACTCTTCTGTCCGGACGAGACGTCGAGCAACCGTCTCGGCGCCGTCTTCGAGACAACCGAGCGTTGTTGGCAATTGCCGATCACCGAGTTCGACGACGGACTCTCCCCAGACGGGCGAGTCATGGAAGTGCTCAGTGAGCACCTGTGCGAGGGTTGGCTCGAAGGCTATCTGCTGTCCGGCCGGCATGGAATGTTCGCCAGCTACGAGGCCTTTGCGATGGTGAGCGTCTCGATGCTCATCCAGCACGCCAAATGGCTCCAACACGCAGTCGAATTGCCGTGGCGTGCTCCGGTGGCATCACTCAACGTACTGCTCACGAGTACGTGTTGGCGTAACGATCACAACGGTTTCAGTCATCAGGGCCCGGGAATGATCGACGCCGTGATTCCCTTGGCGCCCAGTGTGATCCGGGTGTGGCTGCCGCCGGATTCCAATACGTTGCTGTCGATTTCGGATCACTGCCTGCGCAGCACCGATCACGTGAATCTGATCGTCGTCGACAAACAGCCACATCTGCAGTACCTCACGCTCGAGCAGGCGCACGCGCACTGCGCTGCCGGTGCTTCGGTGTGGGAGTGGGCGGGAACAGAAGTACACGGCGAAGAGCCGGACGTTGTGCTCGCGGCAGCGGGAGACGTTCCGACACAGGAAATTCTTGCCGCAGCCCAGCTACTCCGCGAGCACACGCCGGACTTACGGGTGCGGGTTGTCAACGTTGTCGACCTCATGGCGTTGCTGACGCCCACCGAGCACCCACACGGATTCGGTGAGCGAATCTTCCTCGATCTGTTCACTGCGCAGACCGACGTAGTGTTCGCCTTCCACGGCTACTCCCGCGCAATACACGAGCTCATGCACGGGCGGCCGTCGCCGGAGCGGTTCCACGTTCGAGGATTCAGCGAACAGGGAACCACGACAACACCGTTCGACATGGTGGTCCTCAACAAGATGAGCCGCTACCACCTGGTGATCGAGGCACTACGACGCTCGAAGCGGCGAACGGCCGGATCCCCGGAGCTGGCGGAATTCTGCCGGACGCAGCTGGAAAAGCATTCCCGCTACATCGTCGAATACCTCGAGGACATGCCGGAAGTAGAAAACTGGACCTGGTCCTGAAGTAATTTCAGGACCAGGCCCAGTTCGGGTCGGAGAAGAGCCGGATCAATTCATCGGCAGGGGAGCGGCTCCGCGCGCGGCCAGCATGCTGGTCATCAGTGCGGACTCGCTTTGCTGCGTGTCGACCATCGTCTGTGCGAGGGACCGCACGGGGCCCTCGGTGGCGTCGGCTGCGGCGTACTCCATCATCGGCAGACCGCCCTCGTGGTGACGCAACATCAGCTGCAGGAACAGGACGTCGAGTTCGGTGCCGGACGCGGCGCGCAGTGCGGCCAAGTCCTCGGGTGACGCCATGCCCGGCATGGTGTCGACCGGGCCCGAATGATCCATGTCCATAGTGCTCGAGGTCCCGTGCGATGCGTGGCCGGAGCCCGAATCGGACGACATCCACTCCATGTACGGGCCGACCTTGCTGAGCGGCTGGTCCCACATCGTCAACCAGGCCTGCATCTGGCCGAGCTGATTCTGCTGCGTGGTCAGGATGTCGTAGGCCAACGTGCGTACGTCGTTGTCGGTGGACTTCGTCAGCGCGATGGACGCCATGTCCACGGCCTGGCTGTGATGCACGCTCATGTCCTGCGCAAAGCCCACATCTACCGAGTCCGATGCCGGGACTGTCAGTGAGGACTCGGCGTCGGGACTCAACAGGTTGGTGAGCGCACCAAGGGCGAAGCCGATCGCGATGGCGCCGATCAGCCCGATGATCAGCAGCGCGGTGCGCTGACTGGGCTTCGACGGCTGGTCTGTGCCTGGCACGTTATCCACCCGCGGGAATCTGCTCGTCGGTAGCTGCCGTGGTGCCTGCCCCGTCCATCGGAACGGCGTCGGGACCCGGAGCGGTGGGATCGAACGGCGAGGTTTCCGGGCTGAACAGCGGGTTGGAGCAGCTGGCGCCGACCTCGGGATAGGTGTTCGGGTTCTGGTTCAGCGCGGTGATGAACTGGTCGATGCGCTCGTCGTCGGCGTTGTCGACCTCGAGGCGATGGCCCCACGACTGGAGCGAGATGGGGCTGCTCTGACCCGGGTACGGCGACATCAGCATGTAGGACTTGCCGTTGACGCGCGTCGCCAAGCTGTCGATCTGGTCCTGGTCGACAAGATCGGGGTTGTACGAGATCCAGATGGCGCCGTGCTCGAGGGAGTGGACCGCGTTTTCGGTCCGGATCGGGTCTGCGTACACGGTGCCGGTGCAGTTCGCCCAGGTGGAGTCGTGGGGTCCACCGAACGGCGGGGTCTGGTCGTAGGCCACGCGCTGCGTCGCCTCGACGTGCTGACCGGCCGGGTACTCGATCTTGAGGACACCGTCGATCTTGTCCGACGGATCCTTGTTCTCCGAGCTGTACTTATAGGGCTCCAGTGCCTGCTGCTCCTCGACCTTGGGCCACAGATTGATGCCGAGCACGGCGATGAGTGCGAGCACAGCTACACCGGCGCCGATCGTCAGCCACGGGATCTGGCGAGGGGCGGGAACGCCTCCCTTGCCTTTCTTGGCCGGGCGGCCACCCCTGTTGGCAGCCTTGATGGCTTTGGCTGATTTGGCCCCGGATTTGTTCTTGGGACCACGACTATCCGAACCGCTTGGCATCGATTGGGCTCTTTCGGTGTGTGGGCAAATATGCAGCAGACCCTCCCGTCGGACGTACGTGACGGTAGCTCGGGCATTACCACTGTACTTTCCGAGTCTGAGGGCAATCTGGGAGAGTGGCGTGCGACACGCCCAAATCGGTCGTCAGCCTACCCGCAGGCGGCCGGGCGTGAGGCGAGTCTCCACCTCGAGTGTGCAGGCAATAAGATGAATACCTGTGACTCCAGCTGACCTTGCCGAACTGCTCCGCGGAACCGCTGCGAGCGTCCTAGCCGAACGCGGCCTCGACGTCTCGGTGCTCCCCGAAACCTTGACAGTCGAGCGTCCTCGCAACCCCGAGCACGGCGACTACGCCACCAACATTGCCATGCAGGTAGCCAAGAAGGTCGGCACGAATCCGCGCGAGCTGTCGGGCTGGCTTGCCGAAGCCCTCACCGCAGCCGAAGGAATCGAATCCGCCGAGATCGCCGGACCGGGCTTCCTCAACATCCGGCTGGACAAGAACGCCCAGGGCGCGATCGTCGTGTCGGTTCTCGAAGCCGGTCCGTCGTACGGCTCGGGCGATTCCCTCGCAGGCAAGAAGATCAACCTCGAATTCGTCTCCGCCAATCCCACCGGACCGATTCACCTCGGTGGAACCCGTTGGGCCGCAGTCGGAGACGCGCTCGGACGCATCCTGTCCGCGCAGGGCGGCCTGGTCACACGTGAGTACTACTTCAACGACCACGGCGCCCAGATCGACCGCTTCTCGCGTTCGCTGATCGCCGCGGCCAAGGGCGAACCGGCACCCGAGGACGGCTACGCCGGCGCCTACATCGCCGACATCGCACGGACCGTTATGGAGCAGCGGCCGGACGTTATGGACCTGCCTGCCGACGAGCAGCAGGAAACCTTCCGCGCCATCGGCGTCGATCTGATGTTCACGCACATCAAGCAGACGCTCCACGACTTCGGTGTCGACTTCGACGTCTACTTCCACGAGAACTCGCTCTTCGAATCCGGCGCGGTCGAAAAGGCAGTCGAATCCCTGAAAAGCTCGGGCAATCTGTTCCACGAGGACGGTGCCTGGTGGCTCAAGAGCACCGACTACGGCGACGACAAGGACCGCGTTGTCATCAAGAGCGACGGCAACGCTGCCTACATCGCCGGTGACATTGCTTACTTCCAGGACAAGCGCGCCCGCGGCTTCGATTTGTGCATCTACATGCTCGGCGCCGATCACCACGGATACATCGGCCGGCTCAAGGCCGCCGCTGCCGCATTCGGTGACGACCCGGACACCGTCGAGGTTCTGATCGGACAGATGGTCAACCTCGTCAAGGACGGCTCCGCCGTCAAGATGAGCAAGCGCGCAGGCACCGTCATCACCCTCGACGACCTCGTCGAGGCCATCGGCGTCGACGCGTCGCGTTACGTCATGATCCGCTCGTCCGTCGACTCCAGCATCGACATCGACCTCGACCTGTGGACCAAGACCAGCAGCGAGAACCCGGTCTACTACGTCCAGTACGCACATGCCCGCCTCTCCGCGATCGCCCGCAATGCCGCAGACCTCGGACTCTCTGCCGACGCGAGCCACCTTGCCCTGCTCACGGTCGAGCAGGAAGGCGATCTCATTCGCACGATCGGCGAATACCCCCGCGTCGTGTCCAGTGCGGCGAACCTGCGTGAGCCCCACCGCATCGCTCGCTACCTCGAAGAACTCGCAGGTGCGTACCACCGCTTCTACGGCGCGTGCCGCATCCTTCCGCAAGGCGACGAAGACGCCACCGACGTGCACCGCGCGCGTCTGGCACTCTGCGCCGCCACCCGACAGGTCCTGGCCAACGGCCTCGAACTGCTCGGCGTGACCGCACCGGAGCAGATGTGAACGCGCACCCCGCCGGCCCCAAGCATGCCGAGCAGTTGCAGGCCCCCGGCTTGCCCGACCGTCCCACCAGCCCCGAGGCTTTCGGTGAACTCTCGCCGCAGGTGTGGCCGCGCAATGCATCTCGCGGTGACGACGGTGAAGTGACCCTCGCGGGTGTCAAGGTCAGCGAGCTTGCCGAGAAGTACGGCACCCCGCTGTTTGTCATCGACGAGGACGACTTCCGTTCGCGCTGCCGCGACATGGCGCGAGCGTTCGGCCCGGATGCCAAGGTGCACTACGCATCCAAGGCATTCCTGTGTGGTGAGATCGCACGCTGGGTCGCCGACGAAGGCCTGTCACTCGACGTGTGCTCCGGCGGTGAATTGGCGATCGCGTTGCACGCCGATTTCCCGGCCGAGCGAATTGCCATGCACGGCAACAACAAGTCCGTTGCCGAATTGACGGCCGGTGTTGCTGCCGGTGTCGGTCACGTCGTCCTCGACTCGGCAGTCGAGATCGAGCGACTCAACCGTGTTGCCGGTGAAGCTGGAGTTGTTCAGGACGTCCTGATCCGCCTGACCGTCGGTGTCGAAGCGCATACCCACGAATTCATCTCCACCGCACACGAAGATCAGAAGTTCGGATTCTCGTTGGCCGGGGGAGCGGCAATCGACGCAGTGCGTCGGGTCTTTGCCGCCGAGAATCTGCGCCTCGTCGGACTGCACAGCCACATCGGCTCGCAGATCTTCGACGTCGACGGCTTCGAGGTGGCAGCCCATCGCGTCATCGGCCTGCTTCGCGACGTCGTCGCGGAGTTCGGCGTCGCGAAGACCAAGCAGATTTCGATCATCGACCTCGGTGGCGGCATGGGAATTTCGTACATCCCGTCCGACGACCCGCCGCCCGTCGACGAACTCGCAGCCAAGCTCGGCCACATCGTTCGCAACGAATCGGCACTGGCCGGGCTGCCCGAGCCCACACTGGCGGTCGAACCCGGCCGCGCCATCGCCGGACCCGGCACGGTGACGCTCTACGAGGTCGGCACCATCAAGGACGTCACGGTGGGCAGCGCACTGACACGCCGCTACATCAGCGTCGACGGCGGCATGAGCGACAACATCCGTACATCGCTCTACGGTGCGGAGTACGAAGCCAAGTTGGTGTCAAGAACATCCGAGGCCGATCCCGTTGTTGCACGTGTTGTCGGAAAGCATTGCGAATCCGGTGACGTCGTCATTCGGGACACCTGGATGCCCGAGGACGTCGGACCTGGTGATTTACTTGCGGTAGCAGCGACCGGTGCATACTGCTATTCGATGTCGAGCAGGTACAACCTGCTCACCCGCCCAGCCGTGGTGGCGGTGCGTGACGGAGTTTCACGCGTGATTCTGCGGAGGGAAACAGTGGAAGATCTGCTCAGCTTGGAGGTATCGCAGTGACGAGCCAATCGGCGCATCGCGCTATCGGTGTGGCCGTTCTCGGCCTCGGTAACGTCGGAAGTGAAGTTGTCCGCATCATTCGAGAGCAGGCCGAGGAGCTCGAAGCTCGCGTCGGCGCTCCGTTGGAACTGCGGGGAGTTGCCGTTCGTCGTGTCGGCTCCGACCGCGGAATTCCCGAGGACATGCAGACGACGGATGCAGAATCTCTGGTCGCCCGCGAGGACGTGGACATCGTCGTCGAGGTGATCGGCGGAATCGAGCTGCCGCGAAAGCTGATCCTCTCCTCGCTCAATTCGGGCAAGTCCGTCATCACCGCCAACAAGGCGTTGCTCGCGGACCACACCGGTGAATTGGCCGAAGCAGCCGAAGCCAACTCGGTCGACCTGTACTTCGAGGCGGCTGTTGCCGGCGCGATCCCGGTCATCCGCCCGCTGACGCAGTCGCTCGCCGGCGACCGGGTCAACAAGGTTGCCGGAATCGTGAACGGCACCACCAACTTCATCCTCTCCGCGATGGCCGAAACGGGCGCGGACTACGAGGAAACCCTCGCCGAAGCCGGCCGCCTCGGATATGCCGAAGCGGATCCGACAGCTGACGTCGAAGGCTACGACGCCGCAGCAAAGGCCGCGATCCTCGCGTCCATCGCGTTCCACACCCGCGTCACCGCCGCCGACGTGTACCGCGAAGGAATCTCCACCATCACCTCCGCGGACCTGGCGTCGGCGAAGGCACTCGACTGCACGATCAAGCTGCTCTCGATCTGCGAGCGGATCGTCACGCCCAAGGGCAAGGAGCGGATCTCCGCGCGGGTCTACCCCGCACTGGTTCCGCTCACTCACCCGCTCGCCACCGTCAACGGCGCATTCAATGCCGTTGTCGTGGAAGCGGAAAACGCCGGCCGGCTCATGTTCTACGGCCAGGGTGCAGGCGGCGCCCCCACCGCTTCCGCGGTGATGGGTGACCTGGTGATGGCGGCGCGCAACAAGGTTCACGGAGGCCGCGGCCCCCGCGAATCCAAGTACGCCAAGCTCAAGGTCGCTCCGATGGGCGACATCCTCACGCGCTACTACGTGAACATGGAGGTGGCGGACAAGGAAGGCGTGCTGTCCGCAGTCGCCGCCGAGTTCGCGAAGCACGGCGTGAGCATCTCCGTCGTCCGTCAGGAAGGTGCCGGAGCCGGCGCCCGCCTGGTGGTCGTCACTCATGTAGCAACCGACGCGGCTCTCTCCGACACCGTGGCGGCCCTCAACGAACTCGAATTCGTCACCGCTGTGACCAGCGTGCTGCGACTGGAAGGCACTGAACAATGACCGGCATCGTCAATCCCGTCCACAAAGCTTGGCCGGGACTCATCGAGGCATACCGGGATCGTCTGGCAATCGGCGACAACTGGAAGACCGTCACCTTGCGTGAGGGCGGAACCCCGCTCCTGCCGGCCGGTCATCTCTCCGAAATCACCGGTTGCGACGTCTACCTCAAGGTCGAGGGCCTCAACCCCACCGGTTCGTTCAAGGACCGCGGCATGACGATGGCCGTCACCGACGCCCTCGCTCGTGGCCAGCGCGCCGTGCTCTGCGCCTCCACCGGCAACACCTCCGCCTCCGCTGCCGCCTACGCAGCCAAGGCCGGTATGACCTGCGCCGTCCTGATCCCGCAGGGCAAGATCGCCATGGGCAAGCTCGCACAGGCAGTCATGCACGGCGCCAAGATCATTCAGGTCCAGGGCAACTTCGACGACTGCCTCGAACTGGCACGCAAGACCACCGCCGAGTTCCCGACCATCGGTCTCGTCAACTCCGTCAACCCGGTGCGTATCGAAGGCCAGAAGACCGCGGCATTCGAAATCATGGACGTCCTGGGCAAGGCTCCCGACGTCCACGCACTCCCGGTCGGAAACGCCGGAAACATCACCGCGTACTGGCGCGGATACTCCGAGTACTACGCGGACGGCCTGACCACGGTCAAGCCCCGCATGCTCGGCGTTCAGGCAGCCGGAGCCGCACCGTTGGTCCACGGCGCGCCCGTCAAGGATCCCGAGACAATCGCCACCGCAATCCGGATCGGTTCTCCCGCATCCTGGAACGGCGCTGTCGCGGCCAAGGAAGAGTCGAACGGCGCATTCCGCGCCGCAACCGACGAGAAGATCCTCGAGGCCTACCGTCTGATCGCTGCCACCGAAGGCGTTTTCGTGGAGCCGGCGTCGGCAGCCAGCGTTGCCGGGCTCCTCGCAGCCCGCGCCGAAGGATGGCTCGAGCCCGGACTGACCGTCGTGTGCACCGTGACCGGCAACGGCCTCAAGGATCCCGATACCGCTTTGAAGGGCATGCCCAACGTCGAGCCCATCGGTGTCGATCCCGTTGCCGTTGCGGCTGCCCTCGAGCTTGCATAGTGTCCGTGGACTCGTCAACCACTCCGCGGAATCCGGTATCTGACATGACCAGAACCCTGCCTGTCGGTATTTCGGTGACTGCACGCGTCCCGGCCTCGAGTGCAAACTTGGGGCCGGGGTTCGACACCCTCGGCTTGGCTCTGGGGCTGTACGACGAAATCGTGGTCACCACAACGGATTCCGGCCTGAACATCCAGGTCGAAGGTGAGGGCGCCGCAGATGTGCCTTGGGGCCCTTCGCATCTGGTCGTTCGGGCCATCGAGCGCGGACTCGAAGCTGCCGGCGTGTGGGCCAGTGGCCTGGATGTGCTGTGCCGCAACGCGATCCCGCATTCGCGTGGTCTCGGTTCGTCCGCGTCGGCGGCCGTGGGTGGACTTGCTGCCGCAAACGGATTGGCCCGTGTGCTCGACGCCGAGATCGGTCTCACCGACGAGCAGTTGGTCCAGCTGTCCTCCGAGTTCGAAGGACACCCGGACAATGCGTCGGCGAGTGTCCTGGGCGGCGCAGTGGTGTCGTGGAGTTGCCCGTCCACGGTCGATAGCGACGAGCCGATCTACTCGGCCGCAAAACTCGACGTTCATCCCGATATCCATGCAGTAGCACTGGTTCCGGAAGAACGATCCTCCACCGCGCACACCCGCGGACTGCTCCCCGAGATGGTTCCGCACCAGGATGCGTCGTTCAACGCAAGCCGCAGCGCTCTGGCCGTCGTCGCTCTGACAACGCGTCCGGATCTGTTGATGGCAGCCACCGAGGATCGTCTGCATCAGAGCCAGCGCGCTCCCGCGTTGCCGTTGACAACACGATGGATCTCGATCCTTCGCGAAGCCGGTATCGCGGCCACCGTTTCCGGCGCCGGCCCCACCGTGCTCGCGCTGAGCACGGAACCGTTGCCCGAGCACCTGGCTGATGCGGCGCGCGCCGACGGTCTCCGGGTTCTCGAACTCGAGATTGCTTCCGGCGTCGAGGTTCGTCCGACCCTGGACTGAGTTGGCTCCCGGCCGGTTGCCAGGGAAGTGAAGTGACACACGCGGGTTTCGGATAATCTTGCCGGACTCGTGGATCGGCGCTATCCTGGCAATGTCCGTACATCGTGCGCGTCAGTCGCCGGTGCATCATCAAGGGGCCAAACTCCTACCCAGTCGGGAATTGGGGTCCACAATCCTTGACGTGATCCTCGCACTTGTACCTTCTCGGGAAGGTCTGAATCCTCGACGGCACAATCCGTCGATGTTTCGTCAGTCGCGGCAGGTGTGCGACAGCATGTCTGTTTGAAACAGGGGCGGTTCGAGCACCGGTTTCCGACGGCCATGTTGATGACGGGCAAGCCGGTAGTTCTTGACATGCAACTCTCGACATGCAACTAAGTACGGCACCTCCGAGTTCGGTAATCAATCGAAACTTCGGGACGAACCCTCGACTCTGCGCCGCGCAAGTGAGGGAAGGAAAGGACCTCCGTGACCGATACGGACCTCATCGCCACCACTGCACCCAAGGCGAATTCCGCTGGGGCGCAGTCAGGCGACAATTCTCAGGCGTCATCTTCAGCACCCAGCGGTGCGGTGGCGACCTCCACGAAGCGTGCCGACGCACGTCGTGGCGCCGGGCTCTCCGGCATGGTGCTCACCGAACTGCGCAGTCTTGCCGGTGAACTGGGCATCAAGGGCACTTCCGGGATGCGCAAGGGCGACTTGATCGCCGCGATCAAGGAACGTCAGGGCGGCAGCGCCAAGGCGGCACCCGCTCAGAGTGAACTCACGCTCGACGACGCACCGGTTACCCGCACACGCGCCAAGAGCACTCGCACCGCGCGCACCGAAACTGCTGAAGCTCCGGCTGCTGTCGAGGCTCCCGTAGCCGAGCCCGCCGCAGCACCAGCCACGCGTAACGACACGTCCGAAGAAGCCGAGGCGGGAGCGCCTCGTCGTGGCCGTCAGCGCCGCGGCGCTGCACGTCGCGCCGGTTCACCCGATCAGGGTGAGCTGAACATCGAGCAGGAGTCGGCACCGGTTGCGGTCGCACCGGCAACTGAAGCACCCGTCGAGCGTAAGCAGAACGAGCGCACTGAGACCCGGACCGATTCCGATCAGTCCGGCTCTGCCGAGCAGACCACCGAGCGTCCCCGCCGCGAGCGCAACAACCGCGACAACCAGGGTCAGCGCGACAACCAGGGACAGCGCGACAACCAGGGTCAGCGCGACAACCAAGGTCAGCGCGGTAACCAGGATCGTCAGGATCGCGGAAACCAGAGCAACGCCGGCCAGAACAATGCGGGCCCGCGCACTGACAACCGCAACAACGGTCCGGACGACGACGAAGAGGGTGGCCGCGGGCGTCGCGGACGCCGCTTCCGTGAGCGTCGTGGCCGCGGTCGCGAACGCGGCGAGGGTGGTGCACCCAACGAGTCACGCGAGACCGAGATCCGCGAGGACGACGTCCTGCAGCCGGTAGCCGGCATCCTCGACGTACTCGACAACTACGCCTTCGTGCGTACGTCGGGATACCTCGCCGGACCCAACGACGTCTACGTCTCCATGAACCTGATCCGCAAGAACGGTCTACGCCGCGGCGACGCCATCACCGGTGCTGTCCGCGTATCCCGTGACGGCGACCAGAGCAATCAGCGTCAGAAGTTCAACCCGCTGGTGCGTATCGACACCGTCAACGGTGGCGACGTCGAGGCTGCGAAGAAGCGTCCCGAGTTCAACAAGCTCACGCCGCTCTACCCGAACCAGCGTCTGCGTCTCGAGACCGAGCAGAACATTCTGACGACGCGTGTCATCGACCTGGTGATGCCCATCGGTAAGGGCCAGCGTGCCCTCATCGTGAGCCCGCCCAAGGCCGGTAAGACCAGCGTGTTGCAGGCGATCGCCAACGCCATCGCGACCAACAACCCGGAGTGCTACCTCATGGTCGTCCTCGTGGACGAGCGTCCCGAGGAAGTGACCGACATGCAGCGCAGCGTGAAGGGCGAGGTTATCTCCTCGACCTTCGACCGCCCGCCGGGAGACCACACCTCGGTCGCCGAGCTCGCCATCGAGCGTGCAAAGCGTCTCGTGGAAATGGGCAAGGACGTCGTGGTCCTGCTCGACTCGATCACTCGATTGGGTCGTGCGTACAACAACTCGTCGCCCGCGTCAGGACGCATCCTCTCCGGTGGTGTCGACTCGACGGCTCTGTACCCGCCGAAGCGATTCCTCGGTGCTGCCCGCAACATCGAGCACGGTGGCTCGCTCACCATCATCGCTACCGCGATGGTCGAGACCGGTTCCACCGGCGATACCGTGATCTTCGAAGAGTTCAAGGGCACCGGCAACGCCGAGCTCAAGCTCGATCGCAAGATCGCCGAACGTCGTGTGTTCCCGGCTGTGGACGTCAACCCGTCCGGTACGCGTAAGGACGAGCTGCTCCTGAGCCCCGACGAAGCCGCTGTGCTGCACAAGCTGCGTCGTGTCCTGTCCGGACTGGACTCGCATCAGGCCATCGATCTGCTGATCGACCGTCTGAAGAAGAGCAAGAACAACCTCGAGTTCCTGATGCAGGTCTCCAAGACCGCACCGGGCGCAATCGACGACTGATCTTCAGTCACGAAAGAAGAACCCCACAGCCCGCGTGGCCGTGGGGTTCTTCGCGTCCGTGGAACAAATTGACGGGGGAGTGCGTTATGGAATTCGTACAGCCCACTTCCTTCAGGAAGTTCAGACGCGGATTACCGGCCCTACCACCACGTCTGGCATACTGAACGGCCGAGTCCGGTTCCGGTTCACGATGTCGATTGGCGACGTCGACCCGGCGACCATTGAAAGGGACACCATGAAGGCAGGAATCCACCCAACCTACGTAGCGACCACCGTCGTTTGCGGTTGCGGTAACACGTTCGAGACTCACAGCACCAAGGAGTCCGGACGCATCAACGTCGAGGTTTGCTCGCAGTGCCATCCCTTCTACACGGGCAAGCAGAAGATTCTTGACACCGGTGGACGCGTTGCTCGCTTCGAGGCTCGCTACGGCAAGCGCGCAGACAGCAAGGTTCAGACCGAAGACTAGCTGTTCCGCCGACGCCCGATCTGCATCTGCAGATCGGGCGTCGGCTTTTTTGTGCCTGCACTCGGTTTTGCGCGTTTCCCGGGTAGTAGCGTCGAATTATCTTTAAGCGCGCACCGTAGGAAACGAAACTCAGAGCGGAGCGAACCATGGCAGGCGCAACCAAGCCCTCGGCCATCGACGACATCCTGGCAGAACATGCCGGTCTCGAAGCGCAGATGTCCGACCCGGCGCTGCACAACGATCCGACGGCGGCCCGCCGCGTCGGAAAGCGGTTCGCCGAGCTCTCGCCCATCATGTCGACGTACAACAAGCTCACTGCTGCGCAGGACGATCTGGAAGCCGCGCGTGAACTCGCTGCCGACGATTCCAGCTTTGCCGCGGAGATTCCGGACCTCGAGGCCGAGGTCGCACAGCTCGAGCAGACGCTGACCGATCAACTTGCCCCGCGTGACCCCCACGACGGTGACGACGTCGTCCTCGAAGTGAAGTCGGGCGAAGGTGGCGAAGAGTCAGCTCTCTTTGCGTCCGACCTGGCCCGTATGTATGTCCGCTACGCGGAACGTCACGGCTGGCGCGTCGAAATCCTCGACGCGACGGTCTCCGACCTCGGCGGATACAAAGAAGCAACCATTTCGATCAAGAGTAAGTCCGATACCCCCGACGGCGTGTGGGCACGACTCAAGTTCGAGGGCGGCGTTCACCGCGTCCAGCGCGTGCCCGTCACCGAATCGCAGGGGCGCGTGCATACTTCCGCCGCCGGTGTCCTGGTGTACCCGGAACCCGAAGAGGTCGAACAGGTTCAGATCGACGAGGGTGACCTGCGCATCGACGTCTACCGTTCGTCCGGCAAGGGTGGCCAGGGCGTCAACACCACCGACTCCGCGGTGCGAATCACTCACTTGCCCACCGGAATTGTGGTCACGTGCCAGAACGAGCGCTCGCAGCTTCAGAACAAGGCCCGTGCCATGCAGGTGCTGGCTGCTCGTCTGCAGGTTGTCGCCGAGGAAGCCGCGGACGCGGAAGCGTCGGCCGGACGCCAGAGCCAGGTCAGGACAGTCGACCGCTCGGAACGTATCCGCACCTACAACTTTCCCGAGAACCGCATCACCGACCACCGCATCGGATTCAAGTCGCACAACCTCGACGCCGTCCTCGACGGAGAGCTTGATCCGCTCCTCGACGCACTGGGCAAGGCGGACCGCGAGGCCCGCCTCGCCGCCGAATAGGCGGGCGACATGGCAACTCGTGAATTTCTCAGGCGTGGCAGGCTGTACGCGTGAGCAGACTCCCACTCCGTTTGGCGCTGATCGAGGCCGCCAAAGAGCTCGACGCGGCCGGTGTACCCAGCCCACGTACTGATGCCGAACTACTGGCGTCGCACCTGCTTGGTATAGAGCGCACGCGTCTTGGCCTGGTTCCGTTGGTCGATGCCGAGGTGATCGAGGCGTTCAACGCCATGGTGGCGCAGCGCGCGAAGCGAATCCCGTTGCAACACATCATCGGCAGCGCGTCGATGGGCAATATCGACGTTGCCGTCGGTCCGGGTGTGTTCATCCCGCGGCCCGAAACCGAGTTGCTGATGGGCTGGGCGCTCTCGTTCCTCGAAGGATGCGGCAGTAGGCCACCGGTTGTCCTGGATCTGTGCACCGGCTCGGGCGTGCTTGCACTGTCCATCGCCGAGGCAAGGCCGGACGCTGTGATGCACGCCGTGGAGAAGGAGCCTGCGGCGCTGGCATGGGCGCGTCGCAACGCCGCGGACCGTGAAGCAGCGGGCGACACCCCGATTCATCTTCATCAAGGTGATGTCACCGATCGCAATCTGCTGCAGGCGCTCGAAGGCAAGGTCGATCTTGTCGTCTCCAACCCGCCGTACATTCCCGAAGGGGCGCAGCTGCAGCCCGAGGTCATGGATTACGACCCGCACACGGCTCTCTTCGGTGGCCCAGACGGTTTGTCCGTCATCAAACCCATGATCAGCAACATCGCACGCTGGCTGCGGATCGGCGGCGCCGCCGGAATCGAGCACGACGACACCAACGGTGACGGCGTCGCGGCACTGTTCTCCGGTCGACGGGTGTTCGGCGAAGTGGAGCAGCATCCGGACCTGGCCGGTCGCCCCCGTTTTGTTGTCGCGAGACGCGTCGCCACCGATGTGGAAGCCCAGCGTGAGCGAGACCACGGAATGCCGAGTGACAGGATGGTCCAGTGAGCACCGTTTACGACTGTAGTGAAATTGATACCCGCACGGCAGGTCTAGCTGCCGCTAAGAATGCACTCAAGGCCGGCCGCTTGGTTGTCCTTCCGACGGACACGCTGTACGGATTGGCTGCCGATGCGTTCGACAGCGAGGCCGTCACGAGCCTGCTCCGTGCCAAGGGGCGCGGCCGGGACATGCCCGTTCCCGTTCTGGTCGGATCGTGGAACACCATCGACGGACTCGTCTACAGCGTCCGTCCGCAGGCGCGCGATCTCGTTCGCGCCTTCTGGCCGGGCGGGCTGAGTCTGGTTGTCGAACAAGCACCCTCGCTGGCCTGGGATCTCGGCGATACGCGCGGAACGGTCATGCTGCGCATGCCGTTGCACCCCGTCGCACTGGAATTGCTACGCGACGTCGGACCGCTTGCCGTCTCGAGCGCCAACATCTCCGGACGGCCACCGGCCACCACGGTCGACGAGGCTCGTGATCAACTCGGCGGCTCGGCCAGCGTCTACCTCGACGGTGGACCGGCAGCACATGCGGTGGCGTCGACGATCGTGGATCTGACCGGTGACTCGCCCCGTATCCTGCGAGTCGGCGCTGTGTCCGCGGAAGATATCGCAGACGTATTGGGCACTACCCCCGAAAGCCTTGTAGAGGGAGTTTCGTAACGATGGTCGGTGCCCGCCAGAACACGGGTGATTGTCCCCAGTGATCACGACGCACCGGGCCACCGAGATCCTCGCGCAGTCCAGCGGGGGAGTGGGCGTACCGATCCGAGAACTCCTCCTGGTTCTGTGCACCGCTGCGGTGGTCACCTATCTGGCTACCGGCGCAGTGCGGGTCCTGGCCATTCGATTCGGGGCGGTGGCGATACCGCGTGACCGTGACGTCCACGTTCAGCCGACGCCTCGTCTCGGTGGTGTCGGAATGTACGTGGGTTTGGCTGCCGGACTACTCTTCGCGCAGCAATTGCCTGCTCTGACACGAGGATTCGAGTTCGACAGTCATGACGTTCAAGCGGCGCTGGTGTCCGGCGGTGTCATAGTCCTGGTCGGCATCATCGATGACAAGTGGGGGCTCGACGCCCTCACCAAGTTTGTCGGCCAGGTGACTGCCGCCGGAATCATGGTCGTGATGGGCGTCAGTTGGTACATCATCTACAACCCGTTCGGCGACGGCGGATCGACCATCATTCTCGACCAGATCCAATCGGGTCTGTTCACCGTTGCCGTTGCCGTCGCGACCATCAACGCCATGAATTTTGTCGACGGCCTCGACGGTCTGGCGGCGGGACTCGGCCTTATTGCCGCGGTCGCGATCCTCCTCTTTTCGATCGGACTCCTGCACGATCAGGGCGGCGATGTCAGCGTGTACCCGCCGGCGATGATCGCCGCTGCTCTCGCCGGAGCGTGCCTCGGATTTCTGCCGCACAATTTCAATCCGGCACGGATCTTCATGGGTGATTCGGGATCCATGTTGATCGGACTCATGCTCGCCGCGATTTCGACGTCCGCGTCTGGCCGGATTCCGCTGGTGGCCTACGGCACGCGCGATCTTGTCGGTCTCCTCGCCCCGTTGCTGCTGGTCAGTGCTGTGATGTTCATCCCCATGCTGGACATGCTGCTCGCGGTCATCCGTCGCACGAGGGCAGGTGTGAGTCCGTTCAGCCCGGACAAGATGCATCTGCATCACCGGCTACTGCAGATCGGTCACACCCATCGCCGGGTTGTGCTGGTCATCTACTCGTGGGTGGGGGTTCTGGCGTTCGGCGCTGTGGGATCTTCACTGCTGGATCGACAGTTGGTTGTCGTCCTCGTGGCGGCCGGATTGCTCGCGGCATTTCTGTTCACCGCGATCCCGTCGTTGCGCGATCGCCGGCAGGAGCGGCAGTAGCGAACTTTTCCGATCCATTACCCTTGGTCATCGTGACGAACACCCCGCAATCAGTGCCAGCATCGCAGCCCATTCCCGATTCGACCGCAGCAATGCGCTCTGCTGTGAAGTGGGGCGTGATCGGACTGGTTGTTCTGACTATCGTCGGTTCCCTGCTCGGGTGGCTGATCGGCGGTAAGGAAGGCCTGTACGGCGCGCTTCTCGGAGCGGCTGTCGGCGGCGGGTTCATTCTCTTCACCGCGCTGGGCGTTCTTCTCACGTCGAAGCTGCCGGCATTGACCGCCGGTGCAGTTCTTCTCGGAACTTGGTTGCTCAAGATGATCCTGGCAATCGTGGTGCTCGCGATCCTGAAACCGCTCGACTTCTACGACAAGACCTCGTTGGTACTGGTCATGGTATTTGCGTTGGTTATCGTCCTGGGTGCGGAAACTTACGGTGTTCTCGGAACCAAGACGCCGTACGTGGACCCCACTCCGAGCGCTCCGGTCAACGACGACGAGTAGTACTACAAATCGTAACGAACCGCCCCTTCAGGTACCCCATCTACACAATGTCGTAGATGACTTGGTAGGGTCAGCGTCAAGCGAGAGCAAAGGCAGGCTAGGTAACCCTCAGCCGACGATGCCATGTGCTCGCAGGTGGCCGATATTCTGGGCCACCGAGTCGACGAGAGTCGCCGACACCGACAGAAGCCAGGCCCCCGCGAGGGTTCTCCAGCAACTGACGAATGCGCGAGTCGAACTTGTCGACTTGTAGATCGTCAATGTCCGATCGAACCGCAGTCAATGATGGCTGCGGACCGACTACGGGAGAGAACGCTGAGCGTCACCACCCTGGCCGCGGATGAATTCCATGCGCCGTCACTAGACGATTTTTTCCCGCCCTCCGTGTTGATTCACGCGGGCCCCTTCGAGCTCGACCGATTGATGCTCATCCGCATCTTGATGTCGGTGTTGGTTGCAGCGTTCTTCGCAATTGCGATGCGTAGCCCGCGGTTGATTCCGCGTGGCGTGCAGAACGTGGCCGAGATCGCTCTGGACTTCGTTCGCGTACAGATCGCGGAAGATGTCCTCGGCAAGGAGCAGGGCAAGCGCTTCCTGCCGGTCATCACGACAATCTTCTTCCTCGTGATCGCCAGCAACGTGTCCGCGATCATCCCCTTCTTGAACATCTCGCCCAACGCCCGTATCGGCATGCCGCTGGTACTCGCGGCGCTTGCCTACATCGTGTTCAACTACGTGGGCATCAAGAAGTACGGCTTCTTCAAGTACGTCAAGAGCACAATCGTCGTTCCCGGCGTCCCGCCGGCACTGCACGTCTTGCTGATTCCGATCGAGTTCATCTCGACCTTCGTACTGCGCCCGTTCACGCTGATGGTTCGTCTTATGGCCAACATGTTGGCCGGCCACATCCTGCTGGTGCTGTTCTTCAGCGCGACGAACTACTTCTTCTTCGTGGCCGGCGGGTTCCAGGCAGTCTTCGGCGTCCCGTCGATCATCGCCGGCCTTGCATTCACGTTCTTCGAGCTGCTGGTCATCTTCCTGCAGGCTTACGTCTTCGCGCTGCTGGCCGCTGTGTACATCGACATCGCGCTGCACGCAGACGAGCACTGACCACACCACATATCAGCTACACCACGATCTGAGCCTTCCGTCGATACCGGCGGAGGTCAACTGAAAGGGAATGGAACACCATGAGCGTCGCTTACCTGGCACAGGAAGTTGCCGAGCAGACCATCACCAACAAGGGTTATGGCGCCATCGGCTACGGCCTCGCGGCAATCGGCCCCGGCATCGGCATCGGCATCGTCGTCGGTAAGGCAATCGAGGGCATGGTTCGCCAGCCCGAGATGGCCGGACAGGTTCGTACCACCATGTTCCTCGGTATTGCATTCACCGAGGCCCTCGCGCTGATCGGCCTCGTCGCCGGCTTCATCTTCTAAGAGACCGACATGGCAGCCACCATTACATTGCTCGCGGCATCCGAGGGAGAGGTACCTAACCCCCTCCTGCCCGCGACGTACGACATCGTATGGTCCATCGTCTGCCTCGTGATTGTCGGTTTCGTCTTCTGGAAGTTCGTACTTCCGATGTTCCAGAAGGTCCTTGCCGATCGCACCGAGCAGATCGAGGGCGGGATCCAGAAGGCCGAAGAGGCACAGGCAGAAGCAAAGGTTGCGCTCGAGCAGTACCGCGCGCAGCTCGCTGAAGCTCGTACCGAGGCCGCGCAGATCCGTGAGGAAGCGCGCACCCAGGGTCAGCAGATCATTGCTGACATGAAGGTTCAGGCGCAGGAGGAGAGCGATCGCATCGTGGCCGCAGGCCACAGCCAGCTCGTCGCCCAGCGTCAGCAGATCGTCGCTGAGCTCCGCTCGGATCTCGGCAAGACCGCTGTAGACCTGGCCGAGAAGGTCATCGGAGAGTCCCTCGCCGACGACGTGAAGCGTGCCGGAACGGTTGATCGATTCCTCAACGAGCTCGACGCCGTCAGCGCTGATTCAGCCAGGAAGTGAGCAACATGTACGCAGCGAGCCGTGAATCCTTGGCGCAGACGCGTTCTGCGCTGAGCAGCGCCCTGGGCGCAGTCTCTGCAGGTGCCGCTACCGCGGCCGCTGCGCAGGCTGGGTCCGAGCTCTTCTCGGTGGTCGAGGTACTTGACGGCCAGCGCGCTCTTCGCAGCGCGCTGGCTGACGCTTCGGCACCGGCCGCTGGTCGCCAGGGCTTGGTTGAGCAGTTGTTCTCCGCAAAGGTCGGCGCCGAGGCGCTGGCCACCGTGAAGACAGCTGCAGGCCAGGACTGGTCGGCGACCCGCGACTTGGTCAACTCGCTCGAACTGCTGGGCCGCGAAGCTCTGCTCCGCGCCGCAGCCGATCAGGGCCAGTTGGACACCGTCGAGGACGAGTTGTTCCGTCTCGGCCGCATCGTGGCAGGGGATCCCAACCTCGAGCAGACGCTCTCGGATCTGTCGGTTCCCGCAGCCCGCAAGCGTGAGTTCCTCTCACGCCTGCTCTACGGCAAGGTCACCGCGGTCACCGAGGCACTTGCCGGACAGGCCGTCGGCCGGTTGAAGTCTGCACCCGCAGACACTTTCGACCAGCTGTCGAATCTTGCCGCCGCGCAGCGTGATACCGCTGTTGCCCACGTGCGCAGCGCTTCGGCGTTGAGTGCGGAGCAGACGGATCGTTTGACGAGCACACTTACCCGCACCTACGGGAAGCCGGTAACCGTGCACGTCGAGATCGATCCCGCACTTCTCAGCGGCTTGGTCGTCCGGGTGGGCGACGAGGTCATCGACGGTAGTGCAGCGGGACGACTCGCAGCACTGCGGAAGAACCTCAAATAGTCCTTCAGCCGAACACACACTCCAGATCTTTTCGAAGACCAGATACCGAGAGCAGGAAAAACATGGCGGAGCTGACGATCTCCTCCGACGAGATCCGTAGCGCGATCGACAACTACACCGCGAGCTACTCCCCGGAGGCCTCCCGTGAGGAGGTCGGCACAGTGACCGACACCAGTGACGGCATTGCGCACGTCTCTGGCCTGCCTTCGGCTATGTCCAACGAACTGTTGGAGTTCCCCGGTGGAATCGTCGGCGTCGCGCTCAACCTGGATGCCACCGAAATCGGTGCAGTCATCCTGGGTGACTACCAGAACATTCAAGAAGGCCAGGAAGTAAAGCGCACGGGCGACGTTCTGTCGGTTCCCGTCGGCGACGCTTTCCTCGGCCGCGTCATCGACCCGTTGGGTGCTCCCATCGACGGCCTCGGCGAGATCGAGAGCACCGAAAACCGTGCACTCGAACTGCAGGCCGCTTCGGTGCTCGAGCGCCAGCCGGTCGAAGAGCCGCTCCAGACCGGTATCAAGGCTATCGACGCCATGACCCCGATCGGCCGCGGCCAGCGCCAGCTCATCATCGGCGACCGCAAGACCGGCAAGACCGCGGTCTGCATCGACGCGATCCTGAACCAGAAGGCCAACTGGGATTCCGGCGATGTCAACAAGCAGGTTCGCTGCATCTACGTTGCCATCGGTCAGAAGGGCTCCACCATCGCGGGCGTCAAGGCTGCCCTCGAGGAGAAGGGCGCGATGGAGTACACCACCATCGTTGCTGCTCCGGCTTCTGATTCCGCAGGCTTCAAGTGGCTCGCACCGTACACCGGCTCGGCCATCGGCCAGCACTGGATGTACCAGGGCAAGCACGTTCTGGTCGTGTTCGACGACCTGACCAAGCAGGCAGAGGCGTACCGCGCCATCTCGCTGCTGCTGCGTCGCCCGCCGGGACGTGAGGCATACCCCGGTGACGTCTTCTACTTGCACTCCCGTCTGCTGGAGCGTTCGGCGAAGCTGTCCGACGCACTCGGCGGTGGCTCGCTGACGGCTCTGCCGATCATCGAGACCAAGGCAAACGACGTCTCGGCATACATCCCGACCAACGTCATTTCCATCACCGACGGCCAGGTCTTCCTCGAGTCCGACCTGTTCAACAAGGGCGTTCGCCCCGCGATCAACGTCGGTATCTCGGTCTCCCGCGTCGGTGGCGCTGCACAGACCAAGGGCATGAAGAAGGTCTCCGGTTCGCTGCGTCTGGAACTGGCTCAGTTCCGTGAGCTCGAAGCGTTCTCCGCCTTCGCATCCGACCTCGACGCTGCCTCCAAGGCTCAGCTCGAGCGCGGTGCCCGTCTGGTCGAGCTGCTCAAGCAGGATCAGTACAGCCCGATCCCCGTCGAAGACCAGATCATCTCGATCTACCTCGCGGGCGAAGGCACCTTCGACAGCGTCCCGATCGGCGACGTCCGTCGCTTCGAGAAGGAACTGCTCGAAGACCTCAAGCACTCGGCTGCAGGCGTCTACTCCAGCATCAACGGCGGTAAGGCACTCGATGCCGACAACGCTGCTGCGCTGATCGCTGCAACCGACAAGTTCAAGGAAGGCTTCATCGCAGCCGACGGAAGCCGGGTCGTGAACGAAGCCGAGGCCGACGCTCTGGGTGCAGACGAGGTCGCGAACGAGCAGATCAACGTCAAGCGCAAGACCATCAGCAAGTGACGGACGCGCCCATGACACTGCGAATTCCGAAGGGAGAGTGATTGATCGATGGCAAGCATTCTCGAATTGCGGTCCCGTATCAAGTCGGTCAACTCGACCAAGAAGATCACCAAAGCACAGGAACTGATCGCGACTTCGCGTATCACGAAGGCTCAGATTCGCGTCGCCGCATCGAAGCCGTATGCCGAGGAGATCACGAAGGTACTCACCGAATTGGCGAGTGCGTCTGCTTCGCTCGATCACCCGCTGCTCAACGAGCGTCCGGAGCCCAAGCGGGCTGCGGTGCTCGTTGTCACCAGTGACCGCGGCATGTGTGGTGGCTACAACTCCAACGTCCTCAAGCAGGCAGAAGAGCTCATGGCTCTGCTCCGCACCGAGGGCAAGGAGCCGGTTGTCTACGTGCTCGGTTCCAAGGGACTCGGTTACTACACCTTCCGTGGCCGCGACATCGGTGCTGCGTGGACGGGCTTCTCGCAGGATCCGGGTTACTCGGATGCCGCGAAGGCCAGCCGCCACCTGGTGGAGCTCTTCATGGCAGGTTCGGGCAACCAGGTCGACGCTCCGAACGGCGAAGGCACCATCGAGGGCGTCGACGAGCTCCATATCGTCTACACCCGCTTCGTGTCGATGCTGACCCAGACCCCCGAGGTTCGCCGTATGGCGCCGCTCGAGGTGTCCGTGTCCGAAGAGCACATCGAACTCGGTGACGACATGCTGACCAACGGTCACGACGACGACCACTCCACCGGTCCCGTCGCTGACTTCAGCTTCGAGCCCGAGCCGGAGAAGCTGCTCGGCGCACTTCTGCCGAAGTACGTCAGCACGCGTATCTTCTCGTCGCTTCTCGATGCTGCGGCATCGGAGTCGGCAGCCCGTCGTACCGCTATGAAGGCCGCGACGGACAACGCAAACGAACTGGTGAACACGTTGAGCCGTCAGGCCAACCAGGCTCGCCAGGCCCAGATCACCCAGGAAATCAGCGAGATCGTCGGCGGCGCCAACGCGCTCGCCTCGAGCGCAGGAAGTGACTAGCACATGACCGCAGCAGTAACCGAAAACAACGGGGCAGGTTCGGCTTCGGCCGTAGCCGGCCGCGTCGTGCGGGTCATCGGTCCCGTCGTGGACGTTGAATTCCCGCGTGGCGCTGTTCCTGAACTGTTCAACGCCCTGAACGCCGAGATCACGCTTCCCTCGGTCGCCAAGACGCTGACGCTCGAGGTTGCACAGCACCTCGGTGACAACCTGGTCCGCACCGTCTCCATGCAGCCCACCGACGGCCTCGTCCGCGGCACTGCAGTGACCGACTCGGGCAAGCCGATCTCGGTTCCCGTCGGTGACGTCGTCAAGGGCCACGTGTTCAACGCACTGGGCGATTGCCTCGACACCCCCGGCCTCGGCCGTGACGGCGAGCAGTGGGGCATCCACCGCAAGCCACCAGCCTTCGATCAGCTCGAAGGTAAGACCGAGATCCTCGAGACCGGCATCAAGGTCATCGACCTTCTCACCCCGTACGTCAAGGGTGGAAAGATCGGTCTGTTCGGTGGTGCCGGCGTCGGCAAGACCGTTCTGATCCAGGAAATGATCACGCGTATCGCTCGCGAGTTCTCGGGCACCTCGGTGTTCGCAGGCGTCGGTGAGCGTACCCGTGAGGGCACCGACCTCCACCTGGAAATGGAAGAGATGGGCGTCCTCCAGGACACCGCCCTTGTCTTCGGCCAGATGGATGAGCCGCCCGGAACGCGTATGCGCGTCGCCCTGTCCGCACTGACGATGGCGGAGTACTTCCGCGACGTTCAGGGCCAGGACGTTCTGCTGTTCATCGACAACATCTTCCGCTTCACGCAGGCAGGTTCCGAGGTTTCCACCCTCCTCGGTCGTATGCCTTCGGCAGTGGGCTACCAGCCCACGCTGGCGGACGAGATGGGTGAGCTCCAGGAGCGCATCACGTCGACCCGTGGTCGCTCGATCACGTCGCTGCAGGCTATTTACGTGCCCGCCGACGACTACACCGACCCCGCGCCGGCTACGACGTTCGCGCACCTCGATGCCACCACCGAGCTCTCGCGCCCGATTTCGCAGATGGGTATTTACCCCGCTGTGGATCCGCTGAGCTCGACCTCTCGCATCCTGGAGCCCGGCATCGTCGGTGCCGAGCACTTCCGCGTTGCCAACGAGGTCAAGCGCATCCTGCAGAAGTACAAGGAACTGCAGGACATCATCGCCATCCTCGGTATGGACGAGCTTCAGGAAGAGGACAAGGTCCTCGTGGGCCGCGCCCGTCGTATCCAGAAGTTCCTCGGCCAGAACTTCATCGTTGCCGAGAAGTTCACCGGTGAGCCCGGCTCCGTCGTGCCGCTCCGCGACACCATCGAAGCCTTCGACCGCGTCTGCAAGGGCGAGTTCGATCACCTGCCCGAGCAGGCATTCAACAGCTGTGGTGGACTCGACGACGTCGAGGCTGCAGCCAAGAAGATGGCCGGGAAGTAGTCCACGATGGCTGAGATGACCGTAGAACTCGTTGCCGTCGAGGAGCGCTTGTGGTCGGGTACGGCGACGCTGGTCAGCGCTCAGACGACTGAGGGCGAGATCGGCATCATGCCTGGGCATGAGCCGGTTCTCGGCCAGCTCATCGAGGGCGGCACCGTGTCGATCACCTCTGTCGACGGTGAGCGCATCGTCGCAGCGGTTCACGGCGGTTTCCTGTCGGTGACGGCTACCACCGTCACGATTCTGGCCGAGTCTGCGGACATGGCCGAGGACATCGACGTGAGCGCTGCCAAGGCAGTTCTCGCTGACACCCAAGCCGACGACGAGGCGATTGCGGTCGCCAAGGGTCAGCTTCGGGCAGTCGAGCGCGCGTAGTTAATCAGAGCAAAGCCGCGACGGGAGCCGACGAACAGTGACATTCGGAATGACTGTGTTGATCATTCTGGTTGTGCTGCTTGCGGTTCTCGTCGCGGCTTTTCTGTACCGTCTGGTGATCCTTCGCCGCGGCGGTACGGCAGCACTTCTTCGTGTTCTGCCCTCTCCGGGGGACAGCGGGTGGCGGCACGGAATCATTCGCTACGGCGAAAGCTCCTTCGTCTTCTTCAAACTTTCTTCTCTCCGGCCCGGTCCGGATTCACGTGTCGACCGTCAAGGTATCGAGGTCGAGAGCCGTCGCTCTCCCTCCGGTACCGAATTCGACATCATGAGTGACGACATCGTTGTCCTGCGTCTGCGTGACGGGTCGTCGAACTACGAAATCGCTTTGGACAGTGGAGCGTTGACTGCGTTCCTGTCCTGGGTGGAATCTCGGCCAGACGGGCGTGCCCGCAGGCGACGCACCGCCTGACCGGAGGTGCCGCGTCAGGCGCCGGCGCCTGGCTTCCAGAGAACATCACCGTTCGGATTGGCAACTCTTCCCATGATGAAGAGCAGATCCGACAACCTGTTGAGGTATTTGGCGGGCAGCACGCTCGTGTCCTCAGGGTGCGCATCGATAGCCGACCACGCCGCTCGTTCGGCTCGGCGAGATACGGTCCGAGCAACGTGCAGTAGAGCTCCCAATGGCGTTCCGCCGGGCAGAATGAACGAATTCAGCGGTGCCAGTTCATCATTGAGCTCGTCGCACCAGCCTTCGAGGCGATCGATGTATGCCTGGGTAACGCGCAGCGGCGGGTATTTGGGATTCTCGACGACCGGGGTGGACAGGTCGGCCCCCGCGTCGAAGAGATCGTTCTGAATCTGTCGAAGTATCGCCGTCAGATTTTCCGGCGGATTGCCGAGCGCCAACGCAACACCGATCGCGGCATTGGTTTCGTCGCAATCCGCGTATGCAGTCAGGCGCGGGTCGTTCTTGGACACGCGCGAAAAGTCGCTCAGTCCGGTGGTGCCGTCGTCGCCGGTCCGGGTGTAGATCTTCGTTAGGTGAACACTCATACGCCAACGGTACCGGCGCGGAGTTTCGTCGGTTGTGGCTCTAGGCTGTGAACCGTGAGTGAGCACTTTCTTGTAACCGGGGGTCAGCGCCTCGAGGGTGAAGTTTCAGTCGGGGGCGCCAAGAACAGTGTGCTGAAGCTGATGGCTGCAGCATTGTTGGCCGAGGGCACTACCGTCGTGACCAACTGCCCAGACATCCTCGACGTTCCTCTGATGGCGGACGTGCTGCGAGGCCTCGGGTGCGAAGTCGAACTCGAAGATTCGGAAGTTCGGATTACGACGCCGGCCGAACCGAAATACCACGCAGACTTCGACGCCGTGAAGCAGTTCCGCGCATCGGTGTGTGTCTTGGGACCACTCGTGGCGCGCTGTCGACGGGCCGTGGTTGCCCTTCCCGGCGGCGATGCGATCGGATCCCGCCCACTCGACATGCATCAGTCGGGTCTCCGACTTCTCGGTGCGCACAGCGAAATCGAGCACGGCTGTGTTGTGGCGCATGCCGACGACCTGCACGGCGCAAACATCCGCCTCGTATTTCCCTCAGTCGGAGCTACTGAGAACATCCTCATGGCTGCCGTTCTCGCGCGTGGCGAAACGGTCATCGACAACGCCGCCCGTGAACCGGAGATCGTCGACCTGTGCAACATGCTGAACCAGATGGGGGCAAAAGTCAGTGGTGGGGGTTCCACGACGCTCACCATTCAGGGTGTTCGCAAACTGGAACCGACCACGCACCGGGTCATCGGTGATCGCATCGTTGCAGCAACCTGGGGCGTCGCAGCGTCGATGACCAGGGGAGACGTACGCGTTCGCGGGGTCAACCACAAGCATCTCGGGTTGGTCCTCGACAAGCTGCGAACTGCAGGCGCCGAAGTGACGCCCGAAGTCGACGGCTTTCGAGTTGTCCAACGTGAGCGGCCCAAAGCCGTCAACTTTGCGACGCTCCCGTACCCGGGATTCCCGACCGACCTGCAGCCCATGGCCATCGGACTGGCAGCAGTGGCAGAGGGAACGTCGATGATCACCGAGAACGTCTTCGAATCCCGTTTCCGGTTTGTCGAGGAAATGATTCGTCTTGGAGCTGACGCGCGGACCGATGGTCACCATGCCGTAATCAGGGGAGTGCCGGTTCTGTCCAGCGCGCCGGTGTGGTCTTCGGACATTCGCGCCGGAGCTGGTCTTGTTCTGGCCGGCCTGGTGGCAGATGGGGTGACCGAAGTGCACGACATCTTCCACATCGATCGCGGCTATCCGCGCTTTGTCGAGAACCTGCGCGGACTGGGCGGGATTATCGAGCGGGTCAGCACCGAATAGCGGGGGGTGCTCGGGGTCACATCTAGCAGTTGTGCGGGTTAGTTGGTTTCAGCTGGCACGGAAATCGCTGTGACCTCGGGAATCTTGTCCAATCACGTAGTGCGACCAGGCGATTTGTTAATTCGTTGAAGGTTCGCGTAACTTATTCCAAGTCAGAGCGACACGGACACCGACTCCCGCTTCACAGCGAGTGACACGAGGTTGTACGA
>NZ_JAZFNF010000013.1:0-104225 GCF_050586165.1 Rhodococcus sp. 24CO
GTGGTGGCGTCGGCGTTTGTGGGTGTGTTGGGTGTTGATCGGGTGGGGTTGGATGATGATTTCTTCGAGTTGGGTGGCAACTCCCTCATCGCGATGAAGGTGGCGTCCGAACTGAGTGCAACTGTTGGTGCCGACGTCCCGGTGCGCATGCTGTTCGGTGCATCGACGGTTGAATCCCTCTCTGCCCGAATCGAAGACACACTTCGTGGCAGTGCGCCGTCGTCGAATCAGGCACTCGATGTTCTCTTGCCGATCCGGGAAGCCGGATCGTCCGCACCGGTATTCTTCATCCACCCGATGAGCGGGCTGGCATGGAAGGCGTCCGGCCTGATTCCTCATCTCGACGCGCAGACGCCGCTCTACGGTCTGCAGGTACCGGTGATGGTGGAATCGTGGCCGCTTCCCACCTCGGTCGACGCGTTGGCCGAGCGGTACGTTCGCGAGATGCTGAGTGTGAATCCGAGCGGCCCGTTCCATGTCGTCGGCTACTCACTCGGCGGGTTCATCGGGCACGCCTGTGCAGTTCTGTTGCGCTCGAAGGGGTTCGACGTGAAGCTGGCAATGATCGATCCTCGCGGCACTACCGAAGTAGGGGAAACCCAGGCCAGGGACAACGTCTCCGAACTGGCCGCGGGATGGGGGGTCGACGTCGGGGACACCCTCGATCTCGGTGCGTTGGGTCGGGAAGAGATCCTTGTGCTCGGTCGGTCACTCGATTCCCTGTCGTTCCTCACCGACGAGCAACTCGGATCTCTGTACGATTTTGCGATCTCGGCCGCTTCGATGATCGACGAGTACGAGCCGAAGGTGTTCGACGGTGACGCTGTACTTCTCAGCGCCACCGTAGGCGTCGGATCGACAATCGAATTGGCGGAGGCCTGGAAGCCTTACGTCAATGGAAGCGTGACCGAGACAACGGTCGAGAGTTCGCATCACTCGATGATGGAAACCGATCAGCTCGAGCTGATCGGTCCACGATTGGCTGCGTTTTTCAGGAGTTGATCGGAGCGTTAAGAGGACGTCGGCACAAATCTGAACGCGAAGCCGACGTTCTGGGTGTTGGTCGGGTCAGGTCCGATCCCGGGCCGGCCGATCACCGATGTCGGTATCTGCCTCGCATTACGGGTCAAAGGCGGAGCTTCCTGCCAAAAAGGCTGGGCAGCTTGGAGTTCCAACGCAATCTGAATGAGACCGGCTTCGTCCCACATGCGACCACCGATTTGGACGCCGAAGGGAAGTCCGGTCTCCTTCGACCTTCCGGCCGGTGTCGTGACGACCGGAGCGCCTGTGTAGTTGGCCCAAGCGACATCAGCGGTGACTCCGTCGAACAGTGCGATGCCCGCGACCTCAGATCGCTTACTGCCATCCACACTGGCGCCTGGTACGAGAATGGCGTCGAGATTCTGCTCGGAGAGCATGCGGTTGTAGTCGTGTTGGTAGCGAAGCCTGTTGTGCGCCAACGTCATGTAGTCGGCGACCGGAACAGCCATCGATGCAAGGGCCTGCCCGACGAAGAGTGCTCGCTCCGGTTTGTACAGTCCGATCCGGTCGGAGAACTGCTGGTGATAATGGCCGGCCTCGGCCATATCTCCGGTCAGTAGTCCTGTCGGATAGGTCGGCATCGTCACGTCGACAAGCGTGCCTCCCAGTGCCACAACAGTGTCCGTGAACTCGGCGAACAGTGTCCCCAACGATCCCGGCAGTTTGTCGACGCCTTTACGGGGGATACCGAATCGTCGGCCGGCGAGGGGTGACTTTCCACCCTGAGCGGCCAAGGGGTATCCCTGAGCCGGAACCGGGGGACCGGCAGACGTGGTTGGATCGTTGACGTCGGCGCCGGCCATGTAACTGAGCAGCAAGGACGCATCGGCCGCACTTCGGGCCATGGGACCGGTATGGTCACGGGTCCAGTTGAGGGGGATCGTTCCGTACGTGCTGCAACGTCCGAAAGTGGGTTTGACAGAGGTGATTCCAGTTGCGCTTGCCGGCAGGCGTAGCGACCCGCCGGTGTCGGTTCCTGTTGCAAGCGGACTGAAGCGGGCGGCGAGGACTGCGGCACTGCCGCCCGACGACCCACCCGGTGAGTACTCGGCATTCCAGGGGTTGCCCACTTGTGCCGTAGCCACACCGATGGCGAACTCGTCGCAGTGTGCGTGACCCATCAACACCATGCCCGCTTCACTCAGGCGGCGCCACACGGTTGAGTCACCCGCGGCAATGTTTCCTTCGAGGACACGACTCGACGCCGTGACCGGTAGTCCAGACACCGCAAACATATCTTTCAGCGCGATCGGCAACCCGCACACCAGTGGTGGCGCTTCACCATCGCTCGCACGCCCTGCGGTCGAGAGTCGTTGCGCTGCCTTCTCGGCCGCAGCGTACGCGACCTCCGGATAGATCCGGATCCACGAACCGATTCCGCCGTCGTACTCGTGACTGCGTGTCAGGCACGCGTCGAGTAGCTCGCGAGGATGAAGGACGCCTTCCTGGAGCAGGCTCGCGGCTTCGGTAGCGCTGAGCAGTGCAGGGTCGGTCGCATCAATTGTGCTCGGAGCGGGTAATTGACTGCGTCGAGACGTCGAACGATTCGGCGTGGCTGCTGCGGGTTGTGCCGCAGCGCCAACTGCTGTCGCGCCGGCCACTCCGAGTGCCGTTGCGGCGCCGAAGAAACCGCGTCGGGAAATGCCTGTGTTCACAAAGATGCCTTCGAGAGTGTTGCTTGGGATGAATCAGGAGATTTCGTCGGGCCAGGAGAGTCGGGCCAGGAGAGTGGAACCGAACCTGACGACAAAAGCCGCCTGCTCTCGACACTCCACAGCGGGAGTATCGCGAGCAGGCGGCCTTCGAAATGAATCAGGGGCAAATCAGATTCCGAGCGAACCGGCGATGAACGGCCAGGACTTGTGGAGATCGTCCTGCCAGTAACCCCACGAGTGAGTGCCCGTCGGGCGGAAGTCCACTACTGCGGGAATGTTCAACTCGTACAGGCGCTTGGCCATGTTGGAGGTGCACAGGTTGGTTGCGGCCTCGATGACGCCGCCGACGATGATCTGGTTCTCCAGATTTGCGCGTCCGTCATTCATACGAGGGTTGAGGCTCGTGTCGTTCGGGAAACCGGGAAGACCGTTGCCGGTGCTCATGTAGATCGGAGTTCCGCGGAGCTTTTCGGCATTGACCAGCGGATCGTGATCGCGCCAGCCCTGACCGTCGAGCGGACCCCACATGTTGGTGACGTCGTCGACTCCACCGATCCATTCGGTGGTGATCCTGACGAACTGCTGGCCGAGCGGGTCACTGGTCTGAGCGCAGCCACTGTAAGCGGCAACCGAGTTGTACAGTCCGGGGTGCTCGATGGCGAGGTTGAGAACTGACGTACCGGACATCGAGATCGCGGACAGAGCCTGCTCGCCGTTGCTGCCCAGTTCCTTGTTCAGGAGGGGTGGCAGTTCCTCACCGAGGAAGGTCGACCACTTGTTGCGGCCGGCTTTCGCGTCGTCCTGCTCCCAATCCGTGTAATAGGAGAGGCGTCCGCCCACCGGCGTCGCGACATTGACGTTCTTGTCGCTGAAGAAGTCGACGACGTCCGTCTGACGCTGCCAGGTCGCGGAGTCTTCGCCGCCGCCTGCACCGTTCAAGAGGTAGAGAATGGGCCGTGGTTCGGAATTATCGGCCGGAGTGATGACCTGAATGGGCACCATCTTGTCCATCGACGCAGCGTAAACATTGACGACGAGTTGCCGATCATTGATCTTCTGCACGGACTTGACGTACGAACCGTTCGCGGCCACGTCGGATGCTGAATTGCCCGAGTTGTCGGGTGCGGCTTGCGCAATACCGGCGGTGAACAATGAGCAGGCGATTGCCAGAACTCCGACATGTGTGGCGCGACGCCAGGCTGGTTTCGTGTTTCGCGTCAAGACTTCTTACCTCTCGGTTGAAACGGTTCTCGGAAAAAGCGACTGTCTTTGCTTCCCGATTGGATATGTCGACCCGACCGTCGGATACGTTACGGGACGCTACCGACTTGATAGATCGAAATTTTCATTCAGGCGTTAGTCCGACGCGGCCCGACGGTATCCCTGAATTGCCGGATATATGAATATTGCGATCATTCCGAAGGACCACGCAAATGTTTTGAGGACAGGTTCGAGAACTGGCCCACCAAGCGACATTCCTCTCATCGCTTCGACCGCAACCGACATCGGTTGTGCCGCGATCACCGGCTGCAACCAGACGGGATACGCCATTGTGGGGACAAATCCACTGTTGAAGAACATCAGCAGCGTGCACACGATGGAGACGATCTCCACGAGCGGAAGATTGTCGGACACCGTAGCGAGAGCCGTCACCATCACGGCAAACCCGATACCGAACACGATCGGTAGAAGCAGCATCCCGATCGCGGCAACTGGGCCTTCGTTGAATCGGAAACCGGCGATGAAACCGACCGCGATGATCACGATCGTCGTCACGAGGACACGGATCGCCTCGGCGATCATTCGCCCGACCAACCCCGACGCACGGTGGGCCGGAAGCGTCCAGAAGCGGCTGAGCAACCCGCTGGTCTTCTCTGTTCGAAGCCCGACAGCACTCGCAATGGAACCGAACATCGCGCCGACCAGAATGATCAGCGGGACAGTTCCGTAGATACTCGGCTGACCGGTGGCCGCGCTGATCGAGTTTCCGAGGACAACGCGGAACATGATGAGCGTCAAGGCCGGGTACAACAACGCCTGGATCGCGGTGGATGGATCACGCGCCCAACTGACGAGCAGTCGCCGCGCCTGAATCAGGCTGTGAGTCCACAGAGCCTTCGCGGAGTTTTCCGGAAACGCGGCGTTGGGTTCCGGGAAGTTCAGCGTGCGACCGCGTCGTGGCTCGCTCTGGTCGAGATTGCTCCGGTCAGTACTTGTCATCATGCCCGCCTTGTACTTGCCCAGTAGGCAAGGGGAGCGCAGACGACCAGCAGTCCCAACGACCACATCACAACCGGGAACATCGTGTGCGACGTGACGCCTCCGTGAGCGAGATCGCGCATCGCGAAGGAAAACTGTGAGACGGGCTGATTGCGCACGAAGGGGCGGATCCACTCGGGAAAACCGGACTCGGGGGCGAACCCGCATGAGAGCATGCCCAGGATCAGCTGGGGAAGGGTAAGGGCCTGACTGGTTGCCTGCGGACTCTTCGAGAGCGAGCCGATAGCGTCGGCGCCGAGTGACAAGCATGTGCTGAACACCAAGGCCAAGCCGCAGAAGAGCGCTGCCTGGCCAAACCCTTCGGTGAATCGAAAACCGATCGCGTGTCCGTAGACGAGTGCGGCTGTCAACGACACCACCGAACGGACGAATCCGCTGCTCATCCGGGACAGCAAGGGCACCGGCCCGTACACCGGCATGGTCTGCATGCGCGAGCTGAAGCCGGTGATCTTCTCTTTCGCCGACATCTGTGCGGCCGAGATCGACGTGAACGCCATGGCCTGCAGCACGATGATCGGCATCAGGAACTGTGCGTAGTCGATGCCTTGGAGCTGCATCACGAACTTGAGCGGCAAGTAGAAGCCCACTGTGAAGATCAGCGGAGCGATGACGGCGATGACCAGCTCGTAGCGTCGAATCATCGCCCGCAACGTGCGACCGGTGAGAACCCACCACTGCATGAGCGCCGACGGATTCGGACGACGGTGACGCCCTACTCGCGTGGCAGCCGGAACCGAGATCTCACGGCGACCCGTCTTCTGCAGCGTCAGGTTCGGGGTTTGGTACTTGGTCGTAGTGGTCATGCAGGCTCACCGGCCTTACCGGGTTCGGCAGCCTGAGGGCGTCCGGTCAACGAGAGGAAAACATCGTCGAGTGACGGGCGCCGCAGCGCGATGTCGGCAAGCGGAATTCTCGCGTGATCGAGTCGGCGCAAGGCCTCGGCAAGCGTCGCGGAACCACGCGGCGCCGGGATCGCGATCTTTCCGTTGTCCTTGGCGATATCGAAACGGAAGTCCGGCGGAAGTAGGTTGCCCAGAGCGTTGGCTGCGGGGCCGAGCAACTCGGCGGACAGGGGAACGATCTCGCAGAAGCTCGCTCCTGTACGGGCCTTGAGCTGATCTGCTGTTCCCTCGGCGATGACCGAGCCCTTGTCGATCACGATGATGTTGTCGCTGAGAAGGTCGGCTTCCTCGAGGTACTGCGTAGTCAGCAGAACCGTGATGCCTTGTTCCTTCAGGGTTTGAACGAGATTCCACACGCTCTGACGGCTGCGAGGATCCAGTCCGGTGGTCGGTTCGTCGAGGAACACCACCTCGGGACGAACGACGAGCCCGCACGCGATGTCGATGCGACGACGCATACCGCCCGAGTAGTTGGCTACTGTGCGAGCGCCGGCCTCGACCAGGTCGAACTCTTCCAGGAGGTCAGCGGCCCGTTGCTTCGCCGACGCACGATCCAAGCCCATCAACTGTGCAAACAGTTCGATGTTCTCGCGGCCGGTCAGTGCATTGTCGAGTGCCGCGAACTGCCCCGTCATCATGATCGAACGACGAACTTCCGGAGCATTTCGTACCGCGTCGTATCCGGCGATCATCGCGCGTCCGCTGTCGGGACGAATCAGCGTCGACAGCACCTTGACCGTGGTCGTCTTGCCTGCGCCGTTGGGCCCGAGAATGCCGAGAACCGATCCTTTGGGGGCCTGAAAGTTGATACCGCGCAGAGCGTGGACATCTTTGAAGGACTTGTGAACGTCCTCCACGACTACGGCCGCGTCCGTGGGAAAGGGCATCAATTCTCCGCTGTCTACATGGATGTGGTGGGGCTACCTTTGGGTGGCCTGGTTGTGCCGATCCGGCTAGTGGTGAGGCCGGAGGGCGCAGCCGCGGATGACCCACACGGATTGCGGGAACCTTGGTTGTCTATCTCCGAACGCACTGAGCATGTTACCGGAGGTGACACGTGCAACTTTGGCCTCAGACGGGGTGATTCGGTCGCTTTGCCTGGATAAGGCAAGCAAGCATGCAGTTGGGCCAGGACTATTTTGTGTGCCATCGCACACTCGGTTGCTCCGTGTCCGATGCCTGACCGCATCGGCCGAATACCGCGTGTGGTGATAGCGTGCCGTCCATGGGCGTCCAGTTGTCGGTTGTTGTTCCTGTATACAACGAAAAAGAATATCTTTCGGAATGCCTGGAATCCTTGTTGGAACAAGGCGACGATATTTCCGAGATAGTGGTTGTGGACAATAATTCGACCGACGGAACAGCGGAGATAATCAAAGAATTCGAACGACTGTCGCCGAAGATTCGCTATTTAGTGGAAACCCGGCAAGGTGTTGTTTTTGCCCGAAATCTGGGATTCAATTCGGCCCAGGGAGAATTGATCGGCCGAGTAGACGCCGATACCCGGGTACTACCTGGCTGGGCTCGCGAAATACATGATCTGTTCACGGATCCGGAATTTGATGCCGTCACCGGATTCTCGTTGTTCTACGAATCGCCGTTCGCAACCGCGCAGCGCAATGCAGTTGCAAAGCAGGACAATCTCGGAAACCTCGGCGGCCTCAAAGATGCACCTTCCCTGACCGGGTCGAATATGGCAATCCGAAAATCTGCCTGGCTGTCAGTGCAAGGCTCGGTCAGTGATCGCAAGGATTTCCACGAAGATGTCGATCTGTCGTACTGCCTTCTCGGAAATGGCATGAAAATAGTCCAGAATCTTGCGATGCGGGCAGAAGTGTCCGGGCGCCGCGGAGAAACCGGTCCGATCGAATTTCTGTCCTACAACAAAGCGTCTATCGCAACACTGAAACACCACGGCGCAATGAACCGTCGACTGCGTTTCATGATTCTCCGCAGTTCGATACTTCACGCTGTTCTGTGGCCCGCATATCGGATGTACGACAAGAACACCGACACAATGTCCGTGAAGCGACTGTTCTTCCGACCCGCCGCCCGGCAGATGCCCGTCGAGGCCTGAAGGAAGCTGATCCCTACGGTAGGGCGCGGTCGACTCCGAGCGCGTCGTACAACTTTGTGATCCCACTGAAGTCCTGCACGAGTAAGCCGGAATCGGGGGAGTGTTCGACGTCGTCGATCATCCGGTGACCGCCGACAATGTCCTCGGCATCCATGATCGCCCGCCACGCGCCGAAATCGTTGCCGGCAAATGCTTGCATCGCATCAGCCGCGCCGTCGACGAACCGTCGACGCTCATCCGAATCGAGAGTGTCGAACACCGACACGGCCAGAGCGTCGGCGATGGATGCGTGACAGAGTTCGTCGCGATTGTGCAGTCGGACCGTCGCACGATTGACCGGCTGAATGTCCTCACCGTCGATGATCACGTCCAGGTACGAGCTGATGGAGATCTCGGCGACGGTCATATATGCCAGTGCGACCACTGCGCGGGAACGTTCATCGGAGCACTCCGACAGCGCTCGAGCCCGAGCACGCACCGTCAGAACGTCCGGGAGAGACTTTGTCGGCAGCAACCATCCCCGACCGCGACGGGTCGACGAACTCGCGTTCAGATGCATCAAAGTGTGGTATTGCTCGTCGACCATGGCCTGATTGACAGCGACCGCGACGGAATCGGCGAATCCCACATCGAACGCGTCCACCGCGAGTAGCTCGAACCCCGGATTCACCACGGACCGCTCGATATCCATGACGTTCTTGTTGAACGCAATCCAGGCCCATGCACGGAGCCGTTCTTGCTGCTGCGGCGTAAGCGCCACGTACACCGGGTGCTGGGCAAACGGCAGCAACGAGTCCGGATAATCGAGTTTTGTGTGGTCGAAGAGATCGTCCAGGTCAGGTTCGGGCTTCTTGACGGCGGCGCGGCGCGGCCAGTTCTCGGCAAGTCGGCGCACGATTGCGCTCTCGACGAGATCCTCGGCGTCGAAGCCGGGAAGCGCAGGTGGTGCTACTCGATTGTGCATTGGTCCCTCCTAGCCTCGGTTGCGCTCGGCTTCGCGGGAGCCGAGGTCCTCGAAGAGCGTCGCGGCGACCTCGTTCAGTTCCTCCGAGTGGTTACCCAGCGCACCGGCCGCTGACGCTATGAGACCTGAAAAGTCGTCGAAATTTCCTGTTGCCGCCTCCAACCGGGCAGCCGCAGCAGTCAACGCTTTGCGCGCAGTCGCGGCATAGGGGTTGCCCGATTGAACATCCCAATACACCTCGGGCTCACCTGCCACGATGCGGGCAAGCAATGCCGAGAGTGTGCGATGCGGCGGCGGGCCGACATCGAGGGCGAGCTCCGGCGCCACGTCGAGTTCCGTCAAGGCCAGACCGAAGGCCAACACCGAAGCATGGGTCAGGGCCTGGGTGGCAGCGGCCAGTCGATCATGACGGTCCGGATCCATGATTGGCGTCGACGCACCCCATGATCGGACCTCGTCGAGGAACTCGCGGCACAGGGGGCCGTCGACGTAGGGAACAGCGATGACCGCGCGCCCATGTGGGCCGAGAGTAGGCCGGAACATCGGGTTGAGTCCGAGGAATTCACCGGTGCGACCGGATTCCTCGACGGCAAGGGCAATGCGGGACTTGACCGACAACGTATCGACGATCAGTGTGTCGGCGCGTACGGCACGCGTGAGTGTCGGCAATGCTGCGAGTGCGGATTGCTCGGCTACGGCCAGCACAATCAGTGCCGCCTGAGCGAGTGCGGCCTGTACCGGCCCGTCGGGGCGGGAGATGTCGCCGACGAGGTCACTGCCGAGCGTCCGGTCCAGAACCGTCACGGATCTGCCGTCGTCGCGAAGGAGGTCGACGAACATGGATCCCACCGCACCTGCGCCGCCCACCACGATCACATCACCCCGCGCCGGCATCGTGGGCTACCTTCCTGCGCCTTTCCGGTGGCTCGGCGCTACATCGAGTGCGCGGAGCATCGTCGACGCTTTGACCGTTGTTTCGTCGAATTCCTCCTCCGCGTCCGACAGCGCGGTGATAGCGCCGCCGATACCGAAGCTCACTCCGGACGACGTCGAGACAAGGGAGCGGATGACGATCGACAGATCGGCAGCGCCGCCGAGCGCAAAGTAGCCGATCGAGCCCGAATACACTCCGCGAGGACCGGATTCGAGTCGGTCGATGATTTCCATCGTGCGCACTTTGGGTGCGCCTGTCATCGACCCGCCGGGGAACGCCGCTCGAACGCAGTCGACCGCTGACGAATCGCCGCGCAGCATTCCTCGCACCGTCGAGACCATTTGGTGAACGGACGAATACGATTCGATCCCGAACAAACGTGGCACGTGGACGCTTCCCGGGACACAGACCTTAGCGAGGTCGTTTCGGGTGAGGTCGACGATCATCAAATTCTCTGCACGGTCCTTCTCACTGTCGAGGAGGTCTTGCCGCAGTGCCGCGTCCCGCGCCCGAGTGACGCCACGGGGGCGAGTGCCCTTGATCGGTTTGCTCTCCACCTTGCCGTTGGAATCGACTCGCAGGAATCGTTCGGGAGACGCTGAGATGACCGCGATTCCGGTGAAATCGAGCAGCGCGCTGTAGGGAGTGGGGTTGATTGCGCGCAGATACTCGAATGTGCGCAGGGAGTCGATTGCCCCGTCGACAGCGGCCATATTGGTCAGGCACACCTCGTACGATTCACCGACGCGGATCTGTTCGAGTGCGTCCTCGATCAACGACAGGTACCGAGCCCGGTCGTGACGTAAACGTGCTTGGGCCCATACGGTTTCGCTGATCAGGGGAACCGGGATTCGCTCCTCGTCGGCAGCGCCGACGGCGGCAAGAACGTTGACGGCACGCGCGAGCCAATCGTCACGATCGTCTGCCTGCTGTGTTTCACGTACGGGGGTTTCACGTAGTCGCAAAACATGGGTTCGGCCGGCGGTGTGATCGATGACAATCGCGCGATCCGCGAAAACCATTGCCGCGTCGGGGGCGTCGGACGAGTGCGCGTAGTGACCACCGGTCTGCGCCTTCAACTCGTACCCGAGGTATCCGACATATCCGAGATTGAAGTCCAGTTCCGGATCTGCGGGAATGTAGCGCGTCGCGAGTTGCCCGTCGAGATAGTCGAAGAACGGGACGTGGATGTGCTCGTCAGGCAGCCCCTTTCGGGTCACCGTGAGAACTCCGGCGTCTACGTCGTAGGTGATGAACTCCGCCAGTGGACCGGAAGAGTCACCCATGATCGTGAACCGCGCATCGGGTTCCGACGTGGCGGCTCGGTCGAGCCAGTACGGATTTGGTCCGTCAGCAAAGAGAGCGGCGTATGCGGCGGACGGATCCACGGCAAAATCGAGTCGAACCTTGTCGACCTGGTACGACGACGCCGGCCGCAAACTTGGTGCCCGGGGAGTCGGATCCGGGCGCATCACGGACTCGAGAGTCCGGCCGACCGACAGATTGCGGAAGTTCGTGAGCAGTTCAACTCCGAATTCGGTGCTGATCGACTCGGGATGGAACTGAACTCCCCACATCGGCTTCGTCAGGTGCCGGACTCCCATGATCACGCCGTCCGGAGTCCAGGCCGTCCGAACGAACTCGTCGGGAAGATTCTCGACTGCCAGTGAGTGGTAGCGGACTGCACGGAACGGAGAGGGCAGGCCGGCAAATACTCCGGACCCGTCGTGGTCGACAAGAGAAATCCGCCCGTGCATGGGTGCCGGTGCGAGTACGACATCCGCGCCGAACAGCTGACACAGTCCTTGATGTCCGAGGCACACGCCGAGTAGTGGGAGCGGACCTTCCTCGATGAACCTGCGGCTGATCCCGAAATCCCGTTCTCGATCCGGTCGACCCGGCCCGGGTGAGATCACCACGTTGTCGAACTCGGCAATATCGAGGGATTCCCAGGCGGTGTCGTTGGTCACCACGGTGGGCACGACGCCGTTGACCTTGGTCAAGAGGGTGAAAAGGTTGTACGTGAACGAGTCGTAATTGTCCACGAGGAGCGTGCGGGAACTCATCTCGTTAATCCTGATCTCGGGCCGACTGATTCCCGCACATTTTCCACGTTTGCTTCCGGCCCGTCGATCACCAGGTCCTCGAGCCGGCACGTTTCCGCAATCAGGAGCTCGTAGAGGGAACTGAAGAACTCGGGTGACAGGTTGTGCTGGCGGGCGAATTGACGAGCGCGTTCCTGCACGACATGTACGCGAGAGGGCTGCATCATCGGAACGTGGCTCGCCCGCTTCCACTCGCCGATTTGCAGGCACAACAGGAGTCGTTCGCGCACGGTTTCGAGCAGGGTGGCGTCGATGGCATCGAGCTGGCGTCGGAACTTGTCGAGGTCGCCGGGACTGCGATCGTGGGTTTGCGCAATCTCCCTGTGCGCGTCGGTGCCGGTCGAGTGCTGGAAGTCTGCCACGGTGCCTCCTGCTGCTGCGCTATCGGAGGCGACGCCCACCCGCGGCTGACGCGTACAACAAGGCGTCAGCCACCGGCACCCCGACCGATCATCGCCGTTCGGGAAGGTGTTCCACCAATCCGGCTACTCGAAACCCTGGACATTCATCACCGCGAACGCCATTTCTCAGTGTGGTGAACGACGTCGATGTTGGTGAATCATCCTGTTGCCCAGATGTATTGGATCTCATCGTTACTTCTTTGTCACCCAGGTGGTGATCTCGGCGCGGACAACTTCTTTGCCGGCGCGATCGACGATCGTGATCGGCACGACTAATTCGGCGCCGGTGGAGATGGCGTCGAAATCGGGTAACGGCGAAAGTTGCGCCACGGCGCGCAGGCCGGTTTCGGCCTTGGCCAGGTACTCGACCTTCATCGATTTCGGTATCCACCGGTGCGTGCCGGGAACGGTGGCTTCGCACAACATCCCCATCGCGACCTCGGCTAGGTTGCAGGCCGCTATCGCGTGGAAGGTGCCGAGATGGTTGTGTACGCCCCACCACTTCGGGGCGCGCACCTCGCACAGGCCTGGCTCCAAGGTCGTGACGCGGGGGAGAATGGACGCGAAGTAGGGAACGCGAACTGACATGGCCAGTGAGAAGACTGCCTGTCCGAAGGCGTTGTCCGGAAGCTTCTGCCAGGCGCGATAGGTCGGAGTCGTCGTACTCGTGCTCGAAGTCATGAGGCGATCTTACTTTGGAGTAAGATCATTGTCGCCCACATCACGATCAGAACGTGAGCGCCCGGAGTTGAGTAATTCGGACGCCTACGGCATACTAGTCGGGTTGCCTTGTCTGGGACTGGGTCGCTTGCGGCCAAGAGCAGTCAAGGGTGAAGACGTCACGAACAGCGAGTTGGGGTAACCCGGCGGTGATCGTGGCCAAGTAAGACGAGATGTAAAAGCAAGACGGAAGCAGTACCTACTTTGTGTTCGACTTCGAACACGTCCGGTACACATCACGCGCCAGATGGTCGAAAGATCGTCGGCGCAGGATGAGTGAGAGAGCGACACGCCCGACCGCGTGTACCGGAGAACAATGACAAACGAACAGCGGCAGCGGATCTGGATGCGTCCCGATCGCTTAAGTGTTCGTCGTGTCATCGTCCAGGCAAGGACTGTGCAGACGAGGTAGCTCGAGCCTGACCAGGTGGGCTACGAAACGCGGCAAGAAAAGGACACTAAGCGTGGCGGGACAAAAGATCCGCATCAGGCTCAAGGCCTACGACCACGAGGCGATCGACGCGTCAGCGCGCAAGATCGTCGAGACGGTAACCCGTACGGGTGCCCGCGTCGTTGGACCTGTGCCGTTGCCGACCGAGAAGAACGTATATTGCGTCATCCGCTCGCCGCACAAGTACAAGGACTCGCGCGAGCACTTCGAGATGCGTACTCACAAGCGGCTGATCGACATTCTCGACCCGACGCCGAAGACGGTTGACGCGCTCATGCGCATCGACCTTCCGGCCAGTGTCGACGTGAACATTCAGTGACGGCGGAGACAAAAACAATGACTGATACCAAGATCAAGGGAATCCTGGGCACCAAGCTCGGCATGACCCAGGTCTTCGACGAGAACAACCGGGTTGTCCCGGTCACCGTCGTCAAGGCTGGGCCCAACGTCGTAACCCAGATTCGTACCGAAGAGCGTGACGGCTACACGGCTGTTCAGCTCGCGTTCGGCGCAATCGACCCGCGCAAGGTGAACAAGCCGGTCTCCGGCCAGTTCTCCAAGGCTGGTGTGACCCCGCGTCGCCACGTCGTCGAGCTCCGCGTCGCGGATGCCTCCGACTACGAGGTCGGCCAGGAACTCACCGCTGAGGTTTTCGAGGACGGCGCATTCGTCGACGTCACCGGAACCAGCAAGGGTAAGGGATTCGCCGGAACCATGAAGCGTCACGGCTTCAAGGGACAGGGTGCATCGCACGGTACCCAGGCCGTTCACCGTCGCCCCGGCTCCATCGGCGGCTGTGCAACTCCCGGCCGCGTGTTCAAGGGCATGCGCATGTCCGGACGCATGGGTAGCGACCGCATCACGACGCAGAACCTCTCGGTCCACAAGGTGGACGCCGAGAACGGCCTGCTGCTGATCAAGGGTGCGATCCCCGGCCGCAAGGGCGGCCTCGTGATCGTCAAGAGTGCAGTGAAGGGTGGTGCACGAGCATGACCAGCACCGAGACCAAGTTGACCCTGGACGTCAAGGTCGCCGGCGGCAAGACCAACGGCACCGTCGATCTCCCCGCTGAGATCTTCGACGCTCCGGCCAACATCGCGCTTCTGCATCAGGTTGTCGTCGCGCAGCTCGCCGCTGCTCGTCAGGGAACCCACTCCACCAAGACCCGCGGTGAAGTCCGCGGCGGTGGCAAGAAGCCGTACCGCCAGAAGGGCACCGGCCGCGCACGCCAGGGCTCGACTCGCGCACCTCAGTTCGTCGGTGGCGGAACCGTTCACGGCCCGCAGCCGCGTGACTACAGCCAGCGCACCCCCAAGAAGATGAAGGCAGCCGCTCTCCGCGGAGCCCTCTCTGACCGCGCACGCAACGAGCGCATCCACGTCATCACCGAACTGGTTGCAGGGCAGACGCCTTCGACCAAGAACGCAATCGCGTTCCTCGGCGAGATCTCGGATCGCAAGAAGCTGCTGCTCGTCGTGGGTCGCCAGGATGTAGCCGCTTGGAAGAGCGTGCAGAACCTGGAAGGCGTGCATCCCATTGCACCCGACCAGCTCAACACCTACGACGTGCTCAATGCGGATGACGTCGTGTTCAGCGTCGAGGCGCTCAACGCGTTCATCCACGGGCCCGCCGAGACCGCCCAGGAAGAGAACAAGGAGGAGGCCAAGTGACGACCATCGCTGACCCCCGCGACATCCTGCTGGCACCGGTCATCTCCGAGAAGTCCTACGGACTTATCGAGGAAGGCACCTACACCTTCCTGGTGCACCCGGACTCGAACAAGACGCAGATCAAGATTGCCGTCGAGAAGGTCTTCGGTGTCACTGTGACCAGCGTCAACACCGCCAACCGTCAGGGCAAGCGCAAGCGGACGAAGTTCGGTTACGGAAAGCGCAAGAACACCAAGCGCGCTCTCGTGACTCTCGCCGCCGACAGCAAGCCCATCGAGATCTTCGGAGGACCGGTCGCGTAAGCGCCGGGACTTGACGAGACATAGAGGACGAGAAGACTCATGGCAATCCGTAAGTACAAGCCGACAACACCGGGCCGTCGTGGCTCGAGCGTCTCGGACTTCGCCGAGATCACTCGGTCGACCCCCGAGAAGTCGCTGGTTCGCCCGCTGCACGGCCGTGGTGGCCGTAACGCACACGGTCGGATCACCACCCGTCACAAGGGCGGCGGACATAAGCGCGCCTACCGACTGATCGATTTCCGTCGCAACGACAAGGACGGAATCCCGGCAAAGGTCGCTCACATCGAGTACGACCCCAACCGCACAGCAAACATCGCACTCCTGCATTACGCAGACGGTGAGAAGCGCTACATCATCGCCCCCAAGGGCCTGGTGCAGGGTTCACCGATCGAGTCCGGTGCAGGCGCCGACATCAAGCCGGGCAACAACCTGCCGCTGCGCAACATCCCGACTGGTACCACCATCCACGGTGTGGAACTGCGTCCCGGCGGCGGAGCCAAGATGGCCCGTTCCGCAGGTGCCAGCATCCAGCTCCTCGGTAAGGAAGGCTCCTACGCCACGCTGCGTATGCCGTCCGGTGAAATCCGTCGCGTCGACGTGCGCTGCCGCGCATCCGTCGGCGAGGTCGGCAACGCCGAGCAGTCGAACATCAACTGGGGCAAGGCCGGCCGTATGCGTTGGAAGGGCAAGCGCCCGACCGTTCGTGGTGTCGTGATGAACCCGGTCGACCACCCGCATGGTGGCGGCGAGGGCAAGACCTCCGGTGGTCGCCACCCGGTCAGCCCGTGGGGTAAGCCGGAAGGCCGTACCCGCAAGAACAAGGCAAGCGACAAGATGATTGTTCGTCGCCGCCGTACCGGCAAGAACAAGCGCTAGGAGGGAGTGAAGGATGCCACGCAGCCTTAAGAAGGGCCCGTTCGTCGATGACCACCTCCTCGCGAAGGTGGATGTACAGAACGAAAAGGGAACCAAGCAGGTCATCAAGACCTGGTCCCGTCGTTCGACCATCATCCCGGACTTCATCGGCCACACGTTTGCGGTTCACGACGGCCGTAAGCATGTCCCCGTGTTCGTTTCCGACTCCATGGTCGGACACAAGCTCGGAGAGTTTGCACCGACCCGTACGTTCAAGGGTCACATCAAGGATGATCGGAAGGCGAAGAGGCGATGAGCAACACCGAAACCGCCAACCCGACTGCCAAGGCAGTAGCGCGCCACGTGCGCGTTACACCGATGAAGGCACGTCGTGTTGTGGACCTGGTCCGCGGGCGCTCGGTTGAAGACGCCCTGAACATTCTGAAGTTCGCGCCGCAGGCAGCGAGCGAGCCGGTCGCCAAGGTGATCGCCTCCGCAGCAGCCAACGCCGAGAACAACCTCGACCTCGACCCGAGCACGCTTGTCGTTGCGACGGCGTTCGTGGACGAGGGCGCGACCCTCAAGCGGTTCCAGCCGCGTGCACAGGGACGTGCGTTCCGTATTCGCAAGCGCACCAGTCACATCACCGTGATCGTGGAGAGCCTGCCGAAGTCCGGAACATCGACCCGTAATCGCCGGAAGGGAAGTGCTCAGTAGTGGGCCAGAAAATCAACCCGCACGGCTTCCGTCTCGGCATCACCACCGACTGGAAGTCTCGCTGGTACGCAGACAAGCAGTACGCGGAGTACGTCAAGGAAGACGTCGCGATCCGTAAGCTCCTCGCCACCGGCATGGAGCGCGCGGGAATCGCGAAGGTCGAGATCGAGCGCACCCGTGACCGTGTTCGCGTGGACATCCACACGGCACGTCCGGGCATCGTCATCGGCCGCCGCGGCGCCGAAGCCGATCGCATCCGTTCCGAGCTCGAGAAGCTGACCGGCAAGCAGGTTCAGCTGAACATCCTCGAGGTCAAGAACGCAGAAGCTGAAGCACAGCTCGTCGCACAGGGTGTGGCCGAGCAGCTCTCGAACCGCGTTGCTTTCCGTCGCGCAATGCGCAAGGCCATTCAGTCGGCCATGCGTCAGCCGAACGTCAAGGGAATTCGCGTTCAGTGCTCCGGTCGTCTCGGCGGCGCCGAGATGTCCCGGTCGGAGTTCTACCGCGAAGGCCGTGTGCCGCTGCACACGCTTCGTGCGGACATCGACTACGGCCTCTACGAGGCAAAGACCACCTTCGGTCGCATCGGCGTCAAGGTCTGGATCTACAAGGGCGACATCGTTGGCGGCAAGCGTGAGCTCGCAGCCAGCACCGCCGCTCCGGCCGGGGATCGCCCGCGCCGCGAGCGTCCGAGCCGTCCCCGTCGTTCCGGCGCAACCGGCACCACCGCGACTAGCACCGAGGCCGGCCGCGCAGCGACCGCAACCGCCGATGCTCCCGCTACTGATCAGAATCAGGAGGGCTGACGCATGTTGATCCCTAGGCGGGTCAAGCACCGCAAGCAGCACCACCCGAGCCGTTCGGGTGCCGCCAAGGGCGGTACCCAGGTGACATTCGGTGACTACGGCATCCAGGCTCTCGAGCCTGCCTACATCACCAACCGGCAGATCGAGTCCGCTCGTATCGCCATGACTCGGCACATCAAGCGTGGCGGCAAGATCTGGATCAACATCTTCCCGGATCGCCCCCTCACGAAGAAGCCGGCCGAAACCCGAATGGGTTCCGGTAAGGGTTCGCCCGAGTGGTGGATTGCCAACGTCAAGCCCGGACGCGTTCTGTTCGAGATGACATACCCCAACGAGGAGATCGCTCGTGAGGCCCTGCGCCGCGCGATGCACAAGCTCCCGTGCAAGTGCCGGATCGTGACCAGAGAGGAGCAGTTCTGATGGCTACTGGAACCCCAGCAGCAGAGCTCCGCGAGCTCAGTGAAGACGAGCTGGTCACCCGGCTCCGCGAAGCGAAGGAAGAACTTTTCAACCTTCGTTTCCAGATGGCCACAGGCCAGATGGACAACAACCGACGACTGCGCACCGTTCGTCACGAGATCGCGCGCATCTACACCGTCCTGCGTGAGCGTGAGCTCGGACTCGCTGTGGGTCCGGATGCAGGTGACGCGGCATGAGTGAGGAAAAAGCAGTGAGCACAGAAGAGCGCGCGAGCCGTAAGGTCCGTGTCGGATACGTAGTTTCCGACAAGATGGAAAAGACGATCGTGGTCGAGCTCGAAGACCGCGTCAAGCACAAGCTCTACGGCAAGATCATCCGCCGTACGACCAAGGTGAAGGCGCATGACGAGAACGGCGTTGCCGGCGTCGGCGACCGCGTTCAGCTGATGGAAACCCGTCCGCTGTCCGCGACGAAGCACTGGCGTCTGGTCGAGGTCCTCGAAAAGGCCAAGTAAGCCTGATCGTGATCTTGAGCTGATCGAGCACAACCGAATGGCCCGCTTCCCGTTGGGGGAGTGGGCCATTCGGCTTTCGGTCAGGAATGCCCATGGTGGGCAGGGGGCAACAAGGGGCACTGATTTGGTAATCGGTGAACCCTTCCCTACAATAGAACGGTTGCCTGTGGCAGAGGTGTGTCTTCACGTGCGCAGCTCGACCGGTGCTTGCAGTGATCGCCCCAACTGATGAACTTCGGTGGGGCAGCAGCTCAGACACGACGCAGGTGGCAACAATGACCGCGCGCACCGGGTCGGTAATCCGTTGCGCACGAAATTCCAGGTCTAGGGAGATCAAGTGATTCAGCAGGAGTCGCGAGTTCGCGTCGCTGATAACACGGGTGCCAAGGAAATCCTTTGCATCCGCGTTCTCGGCGGTTCGTCACGTCGCTACGCCGGGATCGGTGACGTCATCGTCGCCACCGTCAAGGACGCAATCCCCGGTGGAAACATCAAGAAGGGTGAGGTCGTCAAGGCCGTCATCGTTCGCACGACCAAGGAGCGCCGTCGTCCGGACGGTTCCTACATCAAGTTCGACGAGAACGCAGCAGTGCTCATCAAGGCTGACAGCGATCCCCGTGGAACCCGCATCTTCGGACCCGTCGGCCGTGAGCTGCGCGAGAAGAAGTTCATGAAGATCGTTTCGCTCGCCCCGGAGGTGCTGTGATGAAGGTGCACAAGGGTGACACCGTTCTGGTCATCGCCGGTAAGGACAAGGGCGCGAAGGGCAAGGTCATTCAGGCTTTCCCCGCGACCGACAAGGTCCTCGTCGAAGGCGTGAACCGAATCAAGAAGCACACCGCGGTTTCCGCGAACGAGCGCGGAGCATCCTCCGGCGGCATCGTCACGCAGGAAGCTCCGATCCACGTATCCAACGTTGCAGTCGTCGACTCGGACGGAAACCCCACTCGCGTGGGCTACCGCACCGATGAAGAGACCGGCAAGCGCGTTCGGGTTTCCCGGAAGAACGGGAAGGACATCTGACATGACCTCCACCGAAAACAAGGTCCAGCCGCGCCTCAAGGCACGCTACCGCGCTGAGATCAAGGACGCGCTCAACAGCGAGTTCGACTACGCCAACGTCATGCAGATCCCCGGTGTTGTCAAGGTTGTCGTCAACATGGGCGTCGGCGACGCTGCCCGTGACGCCAAGCTGATCAACGGCGCTGTCCATGACTTGTCTCTCATCACGGGCCAGAAGCCCGAGATCCGTAAGGCACGTAAGTCCATCGCGCAGTTCAAGCTTCGCGAAGGCATGCCCATCGGCGCACGTGTCACCCTCCGTGGCGACCGTATGTGGGAATTCCTGGACCGCCTCGTGTCTGTCGCACTGCCCCGTATCCGCGACTTCCGCGGTCTCTCGGGCAACCAGTTCGACGGCAACGGCAACTACACGTTCGGCCTCAACGAGCAGTCGATGTTCCATGAGATCGACGTGGACAAGATCGATCGCCCCCGCGGTATGGACATCACCGTCGTGACCACCGCAACCAACAACGAAGAAGGCCGTGCACTGCTCAAGCACCTCGGCTTCCCGTTCAAGGAGAACTGAGCGCATGGCTAAGAAGGCATTGGTCAACAAGGCCAACAAGAAGCCCAAGTTCGCGGTTCGCGCCTACACCCGCTGCCAGCGCTGCGGTCGCCCGCACGCTGTGTTCCGCAAGTTCGGCCTGTGCCGAATCTGCTTGCGCGAGATGGCACACGCCGGCGAGCTTCCCGGAGTTCGCAAGAGCTCCTGGTGATCTGAGACCTTTTCGGTCTTGTCACTACACGCTGTGAATGGGCGTGGGTTCCTTCGGGAACCCACGCCCATTCGGCATTTAGCGGGTACTTCCCAGATGTGGGGACGCCCTGTTTGGACAGGACGGCCAAAGCCCCCTACACTAGAGCGGTTGCCGTGGCTGACGCATGCGTTCAGCTCGGTGCGGTAACTTACGCCGTCTGACATAAGTCGGACGGCCCAGCCGAATTGCTGGAGGCCCACGACCGGACTCGTCCGGTGTTGCATGGGAACCACAGCGAGAAAGGTGTCGAGGTCGACCTATGACCATGACTGACCCCATCGCAGACTTCTTGACGCGTCTGCGCAACGCCAACACGGCGTACCACGATGAGGTGAAGCTTCCCCACTCGAAGATCAAGGCGAACATCGCCGAGATCCTCAAGCGTGAGGGCTACATCTCCGACTTCCGTACCGAAGACGCCGAGGTCGGCAAGACCCTCATCGTCGATCTGAAGTACGGCCCCAGCCGCGAGCGTAGCCTCGCCGGCGTGCGTCGCGTTTCCAAGCCCGGTCTCCGGGTTTACGCGAAGTCCACCAACCTGCCCAAGGTCCTCGGAGGCCTCGGCGTGGCGATCATCTCCACGTCGTCCGGTCTGCTCACCGATCGCCAGGCGGCCAATCAAGGAGTAGGCGGGGAAGTCCTCGCCTACGTCTGGTAGAGGGAGGCCACCACAATGTCGCGTATTGGAAAGATTCCGGTCAACGTCCCCGCGGGCGTCGACGTTACGATCGCCGGCCAGGACGTCACGGTCAAGGGGCCCAAGGGCACCCTGGCACTGACCATCGCCGAGCCCATCGAGATCGCCAAGGCTGAGGACGGCTCCCTGAGCGTCACTCGCCCCGACGACGAGCGTCGCAGCCGTGCGCTGCACGGTCTGTCGCGGACCTTGGTTGCGAACATCATCACCGGTGTCACCGAGGGTTACACCAAGAAGATGGAAATCCACGGTGTCGGTTACCGCGTGGCGCTGAAGGGCAAGGACCTCGAGTTCGCGCTCGGCTTCAGCCACCCGGTCCCGATCGAGGCTCCCGAAGGCATCACCTTCGTCGTCGAGTCGCCCACCCGGTTCTCGGTGTCCGGCATCGACAAGCAGAAGGTCGGGCAGATCTCGGCCAACATCCGTCGTCTCCGTCGTCCGGACCCGTACAAGGGTAAGGGCGTGCGTTACGAGGGTGAGCAGATCCGCCGCAAGGTCGGAAAGACGGGTAAGTGATATGAGCCAGACTGCAAACCAGAAAGCCAAGCGGATTCCGCTGGGCAAGGATGCGTCCACGAAGCGTCGTCTCTCGAAGACACGTCGTCACTTCCGTCTCCGCAAGAAGGTCTCCGGCACGCCCGAGCGTCCCCGCTTGGTCGTCAACCGGTCCTCACGCCACATCCACGTCCAGCTCGTGGACGACCTGGCAGGCCACACTCTGGCTGCTGCGTCGACCATCGAAGCCGACGTGCGCGTGGCCGAAGGCGACAAGAAGGCTGCGAGCGCAAAGGTCGGTCAGCTGATCGCCGAGCGCGCGAAGGCTGCCGGCGTGGAAGCAGTGGTCTTCGACCACGGCGGACACGGCTACCACGGTCGCATCGCGGCCTTGGCAGACGCAGCTCGCGAAGGCGGGTTGAAGTTCTGATGACCAACATTTTCAACGGAAGGACAGCCTGATGCCGGGACGTCAAAGGCGTGACGGCGGAAGCGGACCCGCCGGACAGAATGGCCCCAACAGCGGCGACAACAGCAACGCTCGTGGGGACAACCGTGGTGGCGGCCGTGACCGTCGCGACGGTGGCCGTGGCGGAAACGCTGCGGAGAAGTCACAGTTCATCGAGCGCGTTGTCACGATCAACCGCGTCTCCAAGGTCGTCAAGGGTGGTCGTCGCTTCAGCTTCACCGCTCTCGTGATCGTCGGAGACGGCAACGGACTGGTCGGCGTCGGCTACGGAAAGGCCAAGGAAGTTCCCGCGGCCATCCAGAAGGGTGTCGAGGAGGCTCGCAAGAGCTTCTTCCGCGTCCCGATGATCGGCAACACCATCACTCACCCCGTTCAGGGTGAGGCTGCTGCCGGCATCGTCATGCTTCGCCCGGCAAGCCCCGGTACCGGTGTTATCGCCGGTGGCGCGGTGCGTGCCGTGCTGGAGTGCGCTGGTATCGCGGACATCCTGTCGAAGTCGCTCGGTAGCGACAACGCCATCAACGTCGTGCATGCGACCGTTGCCGCGCTCAAGGGTCTGCAGCGTCCCGAGGAAGTTGCGGCTCGCCGCGGCCTCACCCTCGAAGAGGTTGCACCCGCCGGCATGCTGCGCGCACGCGCACAGGCTGCTGGGAGTGTGAAGTAATGGCAGATCTCAAGGTCACTCAGATCAAGAGCATCATCGGGACCAAGCAGAACCAGAAGGATTCTCTGCGCACGCTCGGTCTCAAGGGCATCCGTCAGACCGTTGTTCGTGAGGACAACGCACAGAACCGCGGTCTGATCAACGTGGTGCGCCACCTCGTAACAGTTGAGGAGGTCTAACCATGACCATCAAACTGCACCACCTGCGCCCCGCTCCCGGATCCAAGTCCAACAAGATTCGTGTTGGACGCGGCGAGGGCGGCAAGCGTGGTAAGACCGCAGGTCGCGGTACCAAGGGCACCAAGGCACGTAACACCGTGCGCGTGGGCTTCGAGGGTGGACAGATGCCGCTTCACATGCGTCTGCCCAAGCTCAAGGGCTTCAAGAACCCCTTCCGCACCGAGTACCAGGTCGTCAATGTCGGCGACATCGCCCGTCTGTTCCCCGAAGGTGGAGCAATCACGGTCGAGGATCTCGTTGCCAAGGGCGCAGTCCGCAAGAACCAGCTCGTCAAGGTTCTGGGCGACGGCGAACTGACTGTTGCCGTTCAGGTGACCGTCGACAAGTTCACCGGCTCCGCCAAGGAAAAGATTGCTGCTGCCGGTGGTTCCGCCACCGAGCTGTGAGTAATCACGCGTAGCTAGTCCGATGGCCGCAGCGCAGCATTTGCTGTGCTGCGGCCATCGGCGTCTGTGCTGTTCGTCCCGAAAGTGTGGCCCCGTCGACCGGGTAAGGCACACTGGTTGTATCTTCGGCTTACCCGAATTTCGTGGTCGGCTCGTTTAGTTCCCATAATTTGACTGTTAGAGTTCTGAAGTTCGGCAGGTCAAAAGATCTGCCCCCAACCGTCGTGCCAGGAGGATCTTTGCTTTCCGCCTTCGTTTCGGCCCTCAGGACACCCGACCTGAGGCGGAAGATCCTATTCACCCTCGGCCTGGTAGCCCTCTACCGGGTCGGTGCAGTGCTTCCGTCACCTGGTGTCGACTATGCCAGGGTGCGTGAGTGCATCGACATAGCTAACTCCGGTGACTCGGCGGGTATCTACTCGCTGATCAACTTGTTCTCCGGTGGCGCGCTGCTCCAATTGTCGGTGTTTGCGATCGGCATCATGCCGTATATCACCGCCAGCATCATCGTTCAGTTGCTGACCGTGGTCATCCCGAAGTTCGAGGAACTTCGCAAGGAGGGCCAGTCCGGGCAGGCCAAGATGACGCAGTACACGCGTTATCTCTCCATCGCTTTGGCTGTGCTCCAGTCGACGGGCATCGTTGCGCTTGCAGCTAGGGGACAGCTACTGCAGGGCTGCGACGACATCATCGCCGACAAGTCGATCTTCGGCTTGATCATTCTTGTCCTCGTCATGACTGCGGGCGCCGCACTCGTCATGTGGTTCGGTGAGCTCATCACCGAGCGGGGTGTCGGTAACGGTATGTCGCTCCTCATCTTCGCCGGTATCGCCTCGCGTATTCCGTCCGAAGGCAAGTCCATTCTGGACAGCCGCGGCGGCCTCGTCTTTGCACTGGTCTGCTTCGCAGCCCTCCTGATCATTGCCGGCGTCGTCTTCGTCGAGCAGGGCCAGCGTCGAATTCCCGTGCAGTACGCCAAGCGCATGGTGGGACGCAAGATGTACGGCGGTTCGTCGACGTACCTGCCCCTCAAGGTCAACCAGGCCGGCGTCATCCCGGTGATCTTCGCGTCGTCGCTGCTGTACCTGCCCAACCTGATTGCGCAGCTCACGTCGGCCAGCACTGCGGTCGACCCCAGTTGGTGGCAGCGAATCATCAACACCTACTTGGTCAATCCCGCCAACCCGGTGTACATCCTGATCTACTTCGGTCTTATCGTGTTCTTCACGTACTTCTACGTCGCGATCACCTTCAATCCAGAAGAGCGCGCCGACGAGATGAAGAAGTTCGGTGGATTCATTCCAGGTATCCGTCCCGGTCAGCCGACCGCGGACTATCTCAACTACGTGCTGAGTCGCATCACCCTTCCGGGTGCGATCTACCTTGGCACCATTGCTGTTCTGCCCAATCTGTTCCTCGACATCGGGAACGGCGGCGGCGCGCAGAACCTGCCGTTCGGTGGCACCGCGGTGCTGATCATGGTCAGCGTCGGCCTGGACACCGTGAAGCAGATCGAGAGTCAGCTAATGCAGCGCAACTATGAAGGGTTCCTCAAGTGAGACTTGTCCTCCTTGGTCCTCCCGGTGCCGGCAAGGGCACCCAGGCCGCGATCCTGTCCGAGAAGTTCGGCGTTCCCCATATCTCCACGGGTGACCTCTTCCGAGCCAACATCGGTCAGTCCACCCCGCTCGGCGTGGAAGCGAAGAAGTTCATCGACGCCGGTGAGCTTGTTCCCAGCTCGATCACCAATGACATGGTGAAGGCACGCGTTGCCGAGCCGGACGCCGCCAACGGATTCCTGCTCGACGGATTCCCGCGCTCGGTCGATCAGGCGGAAGCCCTCGAAGGCATCTTGAAGGATCTCGATACGAAGCTCGACGGCGTCCTTTCCTTTGTCGTCGACGAAGACATCGTGGTGGAGCGAATGCTCGCCCGCGGCCGTGCAGACGACACCGAAGACGTGATTCGCAACCGCCTCCGGGTCTACCGCGACGAGACGTCGCCGCTGTTCGACTACTACAAGGACAGCATCGTCTCCGTCGACGCGATCGGCGAGGTCGAAGAAGTCAACGCTCGCGCACTGGCAGCGCTGGGTAAGTAATGGTTTTCGGGCGTAAACGCAAGGTTGTTCCGTTCCGCTCCGCGGGCGAACTCGACGCAATGGCTGCAGCCGGCGCAATTGTGGGTTCGGCGTTGGTGGCGGTTCGCGCTGCGGCAAAGCCCGGTGTCAGCACCCTGGAATTGGATGCGGTCGCCGAATCTGTCATCCGTGATGCGGGTGCGGTGCCGTCGTTCCTCGGCTACAACGGTTTCACCGGTTCGATCTGTTCTTCGGTCAACGACCGGGTTGTTCACGGAATCCCGTCGGCACAGGACGTCCTCGCAGAGGGTGACCTGGTGTCCATCGACTGCGGTGCGATCCTCGAGGGTTGGCACGGAGACTCCGCGTGGACGTTCGGTGTCGGTGAGATCAGTGCAGCCGATCAGGATCTGAGCGAAGCAACTCGGCTGTCGATGGAAGCCGGCATTGCCGCGATGATCGCCGGCAACCGTCTGACAGACGTTTCGCACGCCATCGAGGTCGGCACTCACGCCGCCGAAAAGCTACACGGCCGTTCATATGGAATCGTCGACGGCTACGGCGGTCACGGTATCGGCCGCGAGATGCACATGGATCCGTTCCTGGCCAACGAAGGTGCCCCGGGCAAGGGGCCCGAGTTGGTAATCGGGTCGTGCCTGGCGATCGAGCCGATGTTGACACTCGGGACGACGGATACCGTGATTCTCGATGACGACTGGACGGTGGTGACCTCCGACGGTTCGCGTGCAGCTCATTGGGAGCACACGGTTGCTGTCACGGCGGACGGCCCACGAATTCTGACGTTGCGACCGGAGTAGTTTTCGGCTCGAGCGTTCGACAAGTGTTGACGGCGAGAGTGATTCGCTGATCGAGAAGTCCCGATCCCGCAAGGGGTCGGGACTTTTTCGGTTGCTGGTTTGGTGGACGCGGAGCATGGATTGCCACCCGGGTGCGGTGCTGTAGGGGGAGGCGCATTTGGCCTGGTCGTTCTCTTCGCGTAACATAGCTAGGCGGTGCGCCATGCGTGTCGACAGCTTGTGTGTAGGACTGCCGCTACGGGGAACAACGCACCGAGTCGATGTAAAAATCATGTCGATGAAGAAACCATTGCGTGCCAATGTAACGGAAGCCGATGCACGAAGCATGCCAAACCAAACGGATCGCGGAGGATATGGCTAAGAAAGACGGGGCCATCGAGGTCGAAGGACGAGTAGTCGAGCCGCTGCCCAATGCGATGTTCCGCATTGAGCTCGAGAATGGCCACAAGGTCCTCGCCCACATCAGCGGAAAGATGCGTCAGCACTACATTCGCATCCTCCCGGAAGATCGCGTTGTCGTAGAGCTCTCGCCCTACGATTTGTCGCGCGGACGCATCGTTTACCGCTACAAGTAACGAACTTCCCGGATCTGACCTGGGTCAGGGAGAAGTACGTCTGCCAGGGTTCACCTTGGCAGGCTGCGACAAAACAGGAGATCAGAAGACGTGAAGGTTCAGCCGAGCGTCAAGAAGATCTGCGAAAAGTGCAAAGTGATCCGCCGTAACGGTCGGGTCATGGTGATCTGCGAGAACCTGCGTCACAAGCAGCGTCAGGGCTAGATCTAGCTTTTCGAAGATCTGCTTGGCAACAAGCAAAGAAGACCTTCCAGTACCAGCCATTGTTGACGAGACCCCACGCGATCGTTTACCGATCGACAAGGTCGGACAATGGTTCACCCCCGGCACGGAGGCCGGGGCCCCACTGAGTTAGTTGATGAGACCAGCCGCGTTCTCGGACGTGGTTACTCGGCAAGAGGCACAGGGGATGGGCTGGGAGCAGACCTCCGCACACCGATAGGAAATGCCAACATGGCACGTCTCTCTGGTGTCGATCTTCCTCGCGAAAAGCGCATGGAGATCGCACTGACATACATCTACGGCATCGGCCGTACCCGCTCCAAGGAAATCCTTGACGCCACCGGCGTCAGCCCGGATCTCCGGAGCAAGGACCTCTCGGACGAGGACCTGGCAAAGCTCCGCGAGTACATCGAGGAGTCGCTCAAGGTTGAGGGTGACCTTCGCCGCGAGGTTCAGGCCGACATCCGTCGCAAGATCGAGATCGGCTGCTACCAGGGCCTGCGCCACCGTCGTGGTCTGCCCGTGCGTGGTCAGCGCACCAAGACCAACGCCCGTACCCGTAAGGGTCCGAAGCGCACCATTGCCGGCAAGAAGAAGGCGAAGTAATGCCCCCGAAGTCACGTAGCACCGGTCCGAAGAAGACCCAGAAGGCGCGTCGCAGGGATAAGAAGAACATCCCGCACGGTGCCGCTCACATCAAGAGCACCTTCAACAACACCATCGTGTCCATCACGGACCCCGCCGGAAATGTCATTTCCTGGGCGTCCTCGGGACACGTCGGCTTCAAGGGTTCGCGTAAGTCGACTCCCTTCGCCGCTCAGCTTGCTGCTGAGAGCGCTGCCCGCAAGGCGCAGGAGCACGGTGTCAAGAAGGTTGACGTCTTCGTCAAGGGACCGGGTTCGGGTCGCGAGACCGCGATTCGTTCGCTCCAGGCCGCAGGCCTCGAGGTCGGCACCATTTCCGATGTAACTCCCCAGCCGCACAACGGCTGCCGTCCGCCCAAGCGGCGTCGGGTATAAGCGGGAAGGAATAGGTAGAAAATCATGGCACGTTATACCGGACCCATCACCCGCAAGTCGCGTCGTCTGCGCGTCGACCTCGTTGGAGGCGACCAGGCATTCGAGCGTCGCCCGTACCCGCCCGGACAGCACGGCCGCGCGCGTATCAAGGAGAGCGAGTACCTGCTCCAGCTGCAGGAGAAGCAGAAGGCTCGCTTCACCTACGGCGTCATGGAGAAGCAGTTCCGTCTGTACTACAAGGAGGCGAACAACCGCCCCGGTAAGACCGGCGAGAACCTGCTCACCATCCTGGAGTCGCGTCTCGACAACGTCGTGTACCGCGCAGGCCTCGCTCGCACACGCCGTCAGGCACGTCAGCTGGTCACGCACGGTCACCTTCTCGTGAACAACAAGAAGGTCGACATCCCGAGCTACCGCGTCTCGCAGTACGACATCATCGATGTCAAGGAGAAGTCGCTCGCAACGCTTCCGTTCCAGGTTGCCCGTGAGACCGTCGGCGATCGCCCGGTTCCCGCGTGGCTGCAGGTTGTCGGCTCGCGTCTGCGGATCCTGGTTCACCAGCTTCCCGAGCGTGCGCAGATCGACATTGCTCTGCAGGAACAGCTCATCGTCGAGTACTACTCGAAGTAAGGTGCTCCGCGCCCTGTGCGCCTTTCCGGTAGTTCCGACTACCGGAAAGGCGCACGGGGCCGCAGGCCCTTTCCCATCGTGGGCGTCAAATAGTGGACGTCCGTACAGGAGGAAATACCAATGCTCATTTCTCAGCGACCCACGTTGACCGAAGAGGTCATCGCTGATAACCGCTCGAAGTTCGTCATCGAGCCCCTGGAGCCAGGTTTCGGGTACACGCTCGGCAATTCGCTGCGCCGCACGCTGCTCTCGTCGATCCCCGGCGCTGCTGTCACCAGCATCCGCATCGACGGCGTTCTCCATGAGTTCACCACGGTCCCCGGAGTCAAGGAAGACGTCACCGACATCATCCTGAACCTCAAGGGCCTCGTCGTGAGCTCCGAAGAGGACGAGCCGGTCACCATGTACGTCCGCAAGCAGGGCCCCGGCGCTGTTACCGCAGGCGACATCGTGCCCCCGGCCGGCGTCATCGTGAACAACCCTGATCTGCACATCGCCACCCTGAACGACAAGGGCAAGCTGGAGATCGAGCTCGTAGTCGAGCGCGGTCGTGGCTACGTCCCCGCCGTCCAGAACAAGGCGTCCGGCGCAGAGATCGGCCGCATTCCGGTCGACTCGATTTACTCGCCGGTGCTCAAGGTCACCTACAAGGTGGAGGCCACTCGCGTCGAACAGCGCACCGACTTCGATCGGCTCGTTCTCGACGTGGAAACGAAGAACTCCATCACCGCACGGGACGCGCTCGCTTCTGCGGGCAAGACCCTGGTTGAGCTCTTCGGCCTGGCCCGTGAGCTGAACGTCGAAGCAGAAGGCATCGAGATCGGACCCTCGCCCGCCGAGGCCGATCACATCGCATCCTTCGGACTCCCCATCGAGGATCTGGACCTCACGGTCCGTTCCTACAACTGCCTCAAGCGCGAAGGTGTTCACACCGTCGGTGAGCTTGTCGGCCGTACCGAGTCCGATCTGCTCGACATCCGCAACTTCGGACAGAAGTCCATCGACGAGGTCAAGGTCAAGCTGCATTCGCTCGGCCTGTCCCTCAAGGACAGCCCCGCATCCTTCGATCCCACGACCGTTGCAGGCTACGACGCCGCCACCGGAACGTGGAGTGACACCGATGCCGGTTCCTTCGGCGATGCCGACGGTACCGAGGACTACGCCGAGACCGAACAGCTGTAGCAGCTCAGGTCCTTTACTAGGAGATCATCATGCCCAAGCCCAAGAAGGGTGCCCGCTTCGGCGGGTCGGCTTCCCACCAGAAGGCGATTTTCGCCAATCTGGCTACCGCGCTCTTCGAGCACGGTCGTATCACCACCACCGAGTCCAAGGCCAAGGCACTGCGCCCGTACGCCGAGAAGCTCGTCACGCACGCGAAGGCCGGCACGCTGGCTCACCGTCGTGAGGTGCTGAAGGTCATCCGTAACAAGGATGTCGTTCACACCCTGTTCGCCGAGATCGGCCCGTTCTACGCGGACCGTAACGGTGGATACACCCGCATCATCAAGACGATCCCCCGCAAGGGCGACAACGCTCCGATGGCAATCATCGAGCTCGTCAAGGAAAAGACCGTCACCTCCGAGGCTGACCGCGCTCGTCGCGTCAAGGCTTCGCAGGATGCTCCCGCCGCAGAGAACGTCGTCGAGGCCGTAGAGGCTGACGCGACCGAGGCTGAGGTCGAGAACGCTGATGCAGTTGTCGAAGCTATCGAGGACGAGACCGCAACTGCGGCCGACGCCCCCGAGGCCAAGAAGGACTAGTTCCCTTGGTTTCAGCACACGCTGAATCGAACGAGCCCGCCGCCCCCCTCGGGGACGGCGGGCTCGTTCGATTGCGGCTCGACATTTCCTACGACGGCACCGACTTCTCGGGGTGGGCGCGGCAAACCGATCTACGCACGGTGTGCGGTGAGATCGAAGACAAGCTGGGAACTGTTCTACGGCAACCCGTTCAGTTGACCGTTGCGGGTCGGACGGATGCCGGCGTACATGCCAGTGGTCAGGTGGCACACGTCGACGTGCCCGCTGATCTCTTGCCGGACGAGCCGTCGCGGTTGGTTCGGCGGCTCGCTCGGTTCCTGCCGAAAGATGTTCGAGTCAAGAATATTTCCGTTGTCCCCGCGGATTTCGACGCGCGTTTCTCCGCGATGCGACGCTATTACGAGTACCGGGTGTCCAACGCGATGTTCGGTGTCGAACCACTTCGTGTGCGTGACATGGTTTCCTACCCGAACCCTCTTGACCTGGCCGCGATGCAGGAAGCGTCGCAGCGACTCTTGGGACTCCATGACTTTGCCGCGTTCTGTAAGCGCCGTGAAGGAGCCACGACGGTACGCGAACTTCAGCGATTCGACTGGACACAAGAGGGCACGGTGTTCACGGCCTACGTGAATGCCGACGCATTTTGTTGGTCGATGGTGCGGAGTCTGGTCGGCGCCGTGCTGTCCGTCGGTGAGGGGCGTCGTACGTCGGATTGGCTTGCCGGGTTGCTCGACGAGACCTCACGGTCGAGTTCCATCCTGGTAGCGCCGGCGCATGGTTTGTCGTTGGTTCGAGTCGACTACCCGGATTATTCGGAGTTGGCGGCCCGCAACGCGATTACCCGTGAGACCCGGGAATTGCCGTCGGCCGGCGGCTGCTGCGGCGACTGAATGCGCTCGTGCGACATTGCCCTCCCACCATTGTGGGAGGGCAATTGTCGTAGTGGGCTATCCCGCCAATTGACGTGCGATGACCAGACGCTGAATCTGGTTGGTGCCCTCGAAGATCTGAGTGATTTTGGCTTCACGCATGTACCGCTCGACCGGGAAGTCCTGGGTGTAGCCGTATCCGCCGAATACCTGCACCGCGTCGGTCGTGACCTTCATCGCGGCGTCCGTGGCAATCAGCTTGGCGACGCTGGCGTTGCGGGAGTATGGCACTCCGGCGTCGCGGCGACGGGCGGCATCGAGGTACGTGGCACGAGCGGAGTCGACGGCTGCGGCCATGTCGGCGAGCACAAAGCCGAGGCCCTGATGGTCGATGATCCGCTTGCCGAAAGCCTTGCGTTCCTTGGCGTAGGCAACTGCGTCGTCGAGTGCGCCCTGGGCGATGCCGACGGCAACGGCCGCAATTCCCAAGCGGCCGGAGTCGAGAGCGCTGAATGCAATGGGAAGTCCCTGACCGCGTTCGCCGATGAGCCTCTCGTCCGGGATGAACGCGTCGTCGTAGTTCGCGGAGGCGGTGGGAACAGCGCGCAGCCCCATCTTTTCCTCGGGCTTACCGAAGCTCAGGCCCTCGGTGTCCTTGTCCACCAGGAGGCAGGAGATGCCGCGAGAGCCGTCGTCGCTGGTGCGGGCGAAGAGGTTGTAGAAGTCTGCCTTGCCGCCGTTTGTGATCCAGGCTTTGCTGCCGTTGATGCGGTATCCACCGTCGACGGGGGCAGCCTTGCATGACAGTGCTGCTGCGTCGGATCCCGCCTGGGCTTCGGAGAGGCTGTAGGCGCCGATGGTGTTGCCGCCCAACATGTCCGGCAACCACTTGTTCTTCTGTTCGTCGGTGCCGAAGGTGAAGAGCGGGAAGCAGGAGAGGCTGTGAACGCTCACGGCGACGGCAACTGCAGCCCAACGTGAGGCAATCTCTTCGAGAACCTGCAAGTACACCTCGTACGGCTGATCGCCGCCGCCGAACTCCTCGGGGTACGGCAAGCTCAGGAGCCCGGCTTGTCCGAGAGCGGGGAAAACTCCGTCCGGGTACTTCTCGGCTTTCTCGTACTCGTTGACCTTGGGGGCGAGAACCTTGTCCGCCACGTCTCGGGTCAGTTCGATGAGATCGCGAGCTTCTTGGCTGGGCATCAGACGTTCGACCGGCACTGTCGACTCCTGTTTCTGTAGTAGTACTGACAACGATACTGCAGTACTGTTTTCAGTATGGCAAGAGTGACGGCACGCAGAGTGCAGCTATTCGATCAGTTGGTTGCGCTTTTTCTCGGCGAAGGATTCGCGCATCTCACACTCGATGAGATTGCCGCGCGCCTGCATTGCTCCAAGAGCACCCTGTACACGGTTGCAGCCGGCAAGGACGATCTCGTGCGCGCCGTCACGGTCCATTTCTTTCGTACCGCGACCGACGCCGTCGAAGACGCGGTTGCGGCTCACGAAGATCCGTTGCGGCAAGTGAGCGCGTACCTCGAAGCCGTCGGCGATCAGCTTTCCGCCGCATCGCACCAGTTCATGGAGGACCTCGCGGCGTCCACGTCGGCGCGTCAGGTGTACGAAAAGAACACGTCGATCGCAGCGGGTCGGGTACGCGAACTGATTGTTAATGGTGTGGAGGCCGGCGCTTTTCGCGAAGTGCACGCGTCGTTTGTCGCCGACGCGGCCTCGAGCACGATGGTGCGGATACAGCAGCGCGAGGTCTACAAGGCGACCGGACTGGACGACGCGCAGGCGTACCGCGAACTTGCCGCCCTCATCACCACCGGGATTGCTGCGACGGGCGCGCCGTTACCATCAACGGCATGACCGATCTGTTCGTCGAGGTAATTGTCGGTTCCGTGCGTGAGGGACGAATCGGCTTGGCTGTCGCCGATTGGTTTGTTGCGCGTGCTGCGGCGCAACCGAAGTGGTCTGTGTCGGTCATCGACCTCGCCGAATTGATGCTTCCAACGGATTTCTCGCCGTCGGAAGCGGCCGAGGAACTGCGTCGACGCATCGAGCGCGCCGACGTCGTTGTTGCCGTCACGCCCGAATACAACCATGGATATTCCGCAGCTCTGAAGACGGCACTCGATTCGGTGAAACACGAATGGCGAGCAAAACCGATCGGTTTTGTGTCGTACGGGGGAGTGTCGGGAGGTTTGCGAGCGACGGAACAATTGCGGCAGGTTGTTGCCGAATTGCACATGGTCTCCGTGCGTCAAAGTGTGAGTATTCACCAGGCCCGCAAGCAATTTCGGGCGCCGAATCCTAGTGTGGATGCTATCGCAATCGATGCCGCCGACCGAATGATCGGCGAATTGGACTGGTGGGGAAGAGGATTGCGCGAGCATCGCGGCCGGCAGCCGTATCCCGGGTGACTTTACTACGGTGAAACCGGGAACTCGGCCCCTGCCCGCGGTCGTCCGATGAAGGCTGTTTCGGCGGCGATGGTCACCAGCGTGAGTTCGACGCTCGTCTTGTCGGTCGCGACGACAATCCGATCGCCGAGGGCATTCGGCTGGACAATCGTGAGATCGGGTTCGATCTCAGGCCACTGCGTCGGGTCGCCGTACACGTAGACCGCGGTGACACCGGCGCGCGGGGGAAGAGCTCGAACACCGTCGAAGACAACGGCATTGAAGGTCCCCTCTGGTCCTTGCCCGTGGCCGGAAACTCGGAGGCGATCGGGAACGCCCATCGAGTCGATCAACGGTGTCCAGGTCTCGGGCCGATCCGTGTGGATCAGAACCCGGGTTCCGGTGGCGATGGCACGGAAGATCAATTGTTGGGCGAGATAGAGTTCCCCGGCCACGAAGACGGTATTCACGCCGGTTCCCGCAACGAGGGCAGCAACGCCTTGGCCTCGATCGTCGGATCCGAGGAGTTGTCCGCATCCCGCCAGTGGGAGCTCGAGCGCAGTCAGGTCGGCAGCATCCATTGTTCGGGTAGGCGAGATGGCGTCGAGCGAGGTGAGCGCGGTCGGCACGTTGGTCAGCAGAGCATCGCGTTGACGGCCACGCATGGATACCAGCCCGGCGACCGGGGCAGCTTTCGGGAGATGCCGAGTCGTGAATCGACAGGTAGCGCTCACTGCCGTCAGTCCGGTTTCGGGGCGTGGTCGGAGCCGAACAGTGACCGAGGTGCCCAGTGTCGCGGCCGCCCACACCTGCGCAAGACTGTCTTTGGTCATTGCCTTCGGTTCGATTCCGTAACCGAGATTCGATACACCGGGAAGTGGTGTGGAACGCCATGTTTGGGGCACGTCTGCGACTTCCACGCCGCGACTGACCTGTGCGATCGACGATGAGATCTCGGGTGCTGTCAAGATGCGTGCCCGCGCGCCTGCGGCTTCGAGAACCCGCACCACTCGGCTTGTTGCGACGGAGATGCTACGCGCCGCTCCATCGTCGCCACCACCACGGCGGACGACGGCGTCGGAGCCTTCGATTCGGTCGAATCGTAGTGCGAGCCAGACGATTCTGGTGGCCGTAGCGGGCAGCGGGCCGATCAGACGGTCGTACACCTCGGTTGCCGGTGTTCCGGACGCCACCCGAAAACCGTGGCTGACGATGTCGATCCCGGTGAGCGAAATGTCGTGTTGGTGAAGGCAATCTGCGAGTGCCGCCGTAGGAAGGGCATGCGACGCGTCGAATGACGTTCGGCCGATTCGCGTCAGATAGTCGTGCGGCGCCATGATCTCGACGACGCTCACCAGCGTCGAACCGTCGACGCGTAGGCCGATGGATTGCTCGCTGGGCGTCTGGAAGCTCACGATGGTTCCGCTGGAGGTGTGGCGCCCTCGCCTGTATCGAACAGCGGTCCGAATCCACGTCGCGATCGATCGACCGCCGACATGCAGCAGCAGGATCACGGCGACGGCGGCTGCGATCACGATTGCCCACCGCAATTCGAGTCCGACAAACAGGGCGAGACACGCTGCGCTGATGCCCACGGCCTGTGCAATGACGACCTCGTGCGCCGAGATCCTGTGCGATGACGGCCAGTACTTCAAACGTGATCTGTCCACGGTTCCACCCCCGGGGGAACTGTACTGTGTCACCTCAGGGGATGACAGGTACGGGGGGAAATATGGCGGCTACACCTACAACTCGGTGGCAGGTCAACGGATACCGCTTCCTGGTTCGGCGCATGGAACATGCACTGGTCAGGCGGGATGTGCGGATGTTGCACGATCCGATGCGATCGCAATCGCGGGCCTTGATCGTCGGTATCGTGCTGGCGTCGTTGGGTCTTGCGGGGTGTGGCGTGCTTGCTCTTTTTCGGCCTCAGGACAAGATTGCCGATGCAGCTATCGTGGTCGGAAAAGACTCGGGTGCAATGTTTGTCGCAATGGAGGGCACATTTCACCCGGTTCTGAACCTTGCATCTGCGAGGTTGATCATCGGTTCGCCTGACAAGCCTTCGATCGTGAAGGAATCCGAAATCGACGGTAAGCCTCGGGGAGCGCTGGTCGGGATACCAGGTGGGCCGTCGGCACTACCGGAGGCGGCAGATCCGACAAATGCGCCCTGGACTATGTGTGACACAGTAGGCGCCGACGGTAATCGGTCCGTGGCCTCGGCGGTGTTGGTCGGCGAGCCGAAGTTGCGGGAGGTCGCGTCGTACTTGCCTTCTGATCAGGCGCTTCTCGTGCGTTCGGGTGCTGATCATTTTCTCGTCTACGACGGGAAACGGGCTGCGCTCGACATCGGCGATCCGGCGATCACGCGGGCATTGGGACTTGAAGGAATCGAGCCGCGGCCGATCAGTGTCGGCATGCTCAATGCGATCCCGGAGGTTCCGCGGATACAGGCTCCGGCCATTCGTGGTCTTGGCACCGTGCCGCAGTATCCGTTGGCGAACAAGACTGTCGGATCCGTTGTTCAAGTGTCCACCGGCTCCGAGATGATGTACTACGTCGTTCTCGAGAACGGTATCCAGAAAGTCAGTTCCGCTGTGGCGCAACTGATCTACTTCTCCGACTCTCAAGGTGACTCGGGGATGGCCACTGTGACGCCGGATGCGATCAATCGCATTCCCTCGGTGAACGAACTCGCCGCGGCCACACTCCCGGCAGTGGCTCCGACCGTGGTGAACGAAGACGTAGCTCCGGTCAGTTGTCTTGTCTGGAAACCGGATCCGGCCTCGGTTGCGGCGCAGCGTAGCTCTGCGAGCGTGAGCGTGGTCGTGGGTAGCGACCTGCCGATTGCCGCCGACGCCAGGGTGGTCGCGCTGGCGCAGGCGGACGGTTCGGGGGATCGTCTGGATTTTGCCTACATCGCGCCGGGTATGGGGGGATTTGTTCAGGCAACCGGGATCGAGACGGAGAGCACGCGGCGCGACAGCGTGTTCTATGTCGCCGATACCGGCGTGAAATACGGCGTACCGAACGAAGATTCGGCGAAGGCGCTCGGACTCTCGAGACCCCCGGATCGCGCGCCTTGGCAAATGTTGGAGTTATTGGCATCGGGCCCGTCGCTCGACAAATCGAATGCCCTTGTTGCACATGACGGCATGACGCCCGACCCGGATCCGGCGGCGCCGGTCAATTAGCTGCCGTGCGCGCCCCGAGAAAGTCGCCGACGCTGGTGACGGGGGCTGAAAGTATGCCAACCGCCGCGTCGATGATGAAGTAGGCCAAGCCAGTCCAGTCGGGGTCGATCGAGTCTTGCTGGACCAGTGACTCGTACCGGGCGCAGACGTCCGTGACCATGCGACCCATGATCCAGGCCCTGCCGGCAAGTACTTGTGGTGGCACGTCCACGAGGAAGGCCCTCGTTTGCTGGACGAGGTCGTCTTCCAGCGGGTCCGACATCATGGAGATGAGCTCCATTCCGGATGGCACAGACCTCAATTGTTGGAGCAGACGTGCCCGCCAGCTGGGTCGCGGCAACGAGGACAGCTGATCGGTCCACGGAAGAATGAGGCAGCTCAACAAGTCTCGGAGATCGGGGTTCTCGCCCATGACGGCGACGAGTTCCGTGCGGCGTATCTTGGTCTCGGTCGCGTGACGCTCCAACAGGGCGCGGATGAGTTCGTCGCGTCCGCCGAAGTGATAGGCCACGGCGGAGTGATTGGCGTTGCCTGCGTGTTCGGCGATGTGGCGGTTCGACACTGCGTCGATGCCATTTGTGGCAAAGAGTTCCTCTGCCGAGTCCAGTAATGACTGCCGTACCCGATCTCCGTGTTGCCCCATGCTTCCTCCGTTTACTGGTTCCCTGAGTGGTTTTCCGGCGCGACGCCACGGAAGTGGGACCAACGTCACGACTCTACCGATTGCCATTCTAAGTCATGCGGCGTAATTTTTTTAAGACGCGCAGCGTAATTTTTTGGAATTTAGGAGTTCGACTATGACCACTACCGCATCGCCGGAAACCGAGCATCCACCAGGCGAGCCCACGGAAGCCGAGGCTGCTGCCGCTCGAGCCCGAAAAGAGCAGATCGGCCGATACGTCGCGATGATCCTGCTGCCCTTCCTGATGGTCGGCATGATGATCACGGGGTATCTGGCCGCGATGCACGCGCCTTCCCCGAACAACATGCCGATCGCGGTTGCCGGGCCGATGCAGCAGGCCGACCAGTTTGCGGCTGCGCTCGAGGCGTCCGATCCGTCGGCTGTCGACGTGCGAGTAGTCGCCAGCGAAGACGAGGCACGTCAACTGCTCCGGGGCCGTGAGGTATCCGGCGTCGTGTCGTTGCCCGCTACGGGCGGCGACACCGCAACGGTCTACACCGCGAGTGCGGCCGGCGCTGCTCAGGTCTCGACAGTCACCGGACTTGTTGCCCCACAGGTGCTGGAGCAGGGGCTCAACGTGACGGTCGAGGATCTGGCTCCACTTCCTGCCCACGACACCGCTGGTCTGGCGGCGATGTTCATGGCTACGGCGCTCATGCTCGCGGGCTACATGCCGCTGAGTATCATGCTGTCCAACTCGCCGGAGCTGTTGCGACTGCGCCGAGTCGTGCCACTTCTTGCCGGATGGTCTGCGCTGATCGCAGCGCTCGTGTGGTTGGTTACCGGCCCGATTCTCGGTGCAGTCGAGGGCCATACGGCGGCAGTTCTCGGAATCTCCTGGCTCGCTGTCTTTTCCGTCGGTTCCGTGCAGTTGTTCCTTACCCGGATATTCGGGCCGATGGCGGTTCTGGTCGGCATGTTGTTCATCATGGTGCTCGGCGTCCCGGCCTCGAACATGGGAATGTCGGTCTACACCCTGCCGTCGATCTACGCGACGCTGCACGGATTCCTGCCCACTGCGGCAACGGGTGAGGCGCTTCGATCAGTGCTGTACTTCGGCGGTGACGGTCTCGGTTCGCATCTGATCGTTTTGGCGCTCGGAGCAGTGCTTGCGCTTCTCGCGACCTTGGGCGTCGACGCGCTCAAGCGTCGTCGCAGTCCTGACGGCGGTATTCCTGACGTGACGATGGAGTCGTTGACAGCGGGACCCCGTCCGACCAGCAACAAGGTTCGGTACGCCACGCTCGCGTTCTTCCCGTTTGCCATGGTTGTGCTGATGCTGTCGGTCATGCTCGGAGCGATGTACCAGCCGGCGCCCCGTGACATGCCGGTCGCCGTGGTTGCAGCCTCGAGCGAGCAAGCTGAGCAGGCCGTTGCCGGACTTGAACAGAATCTGGGCGGACTGTTCGATCTGAGTGCAGTCGATTCGGTGGACGAAGCCGGCGACCTCGTTCAGGACCGTACGGTTGTCGCAGCATACGTACTGCCGTCCGCCGATTCGCCGAGCGCGACCCTGATCACCAGCCAAGCTGCCGGCATGAGCCAGCAGCAAGCAGTGGCGGCTGTATTCACGCAGGTTGCGCAGGGCCAGCAGGTGCTGCTGACCACACAGGATCTTGCGCCGCTTGCCGATTCCGATTCCAGCGGCACGGTCAGCATGTACATCGCGATGGGCTGGATCATGTCCGGCTTCATGATCATCGTCGTCGCGAGCAGTGCTGCGCCCACGGTGATGAAGTTGCGGACTCTGCTCCCGGTGCTTGCCGGGTGGTCGGTCTTCATGTCCGCCGTGATCTGGACAATTGCCGGACCTATAGTCGGAGCGATCGACGGCCACTTCTGGCAGCTCTTCGGAACCGGAATCGTCGCGACCTTCTGTACCGCGCTGTTCACGACAGTGCTCGTACGGCTACTCGGGCTCCTCGCAGTCATCCCGGCGGTCGCAATCTTGATGTTCCTCGGGGTTCCGGCTTCAGGTGGTGCGCTGTCGGTTTACATGGAGCCCGAGATATTCCGAGTGCTCCACGGCATCCTGCCGATGCCTGCCGCCGTGGAATCGGTACGGTCGATTCTGTACTTCGGCGCGGACACAGTCGGGTCGCACTTGATCACGTTTGTGATCTGGGGCGTTGTCTCCTTGTTGTGCGTCATATTCATCGACAAGGTGCGGTCCGCTCGGGCCGAAGATCTGGCCCCGGAGCACGCGGATCTGCCCAAGGATCAGCTGTCTGCTGTTTCCTGATGACGTGAACGGTGTCCTCGCTCTGCAAGCACACGACGTATCGGAAACGATGACAGAAGGGCGAGGATGCCGAGCGAACCTACGGCCGCGACGCCCACGAGAGCCGCGTCGCGCGCGCGGTTGTCCGGCGGCGGCGGTACGGGCAGCGCAGCCAAAGTCGTGGTGTGGTGACCGAGCGGATAGGTTTCGACGTCGCTCGGCAGCGCGGTAACCGCTGCCAACGGATCGACCACCCCATGCCCGACGTAGGGGTTCCAGCCCTCGGCCGGGGCATGTGCCGTCGACTCGATGCGCTGAACTACCTGTGCAGCAGTGAGATCCGGGTATCGGGATCGAACAAGCGCCGCGGTTGCCGCGACGTACGGCGCCGCAAAACTTGTCCCGTTGATTGCGCGAGCGGAGCCGTCCGGGCCGTACGTTCCGTTGGTCAACCCAGATTCGGTGGGATTCAGTGACACGATTCCCGTCCCGGGAGCGGCCACGTCGACCCAGGGACCACCGAGGCTGAACGAGCTCGCCGCCCCGTTGGGATCGACGGATCCGACGGTCAGTACGAAGTCGTCGTACCAGGCGGGGCTGGCGAGCGTGTTGATCGAATTCCACAGGTCAGCATCGGGCGTCAGCGGGCTGGGTGCGGGATTCTGGGTTTTGCATCCGCCGGATCCGACATTTCCCGCGGCGGCTACGACAACGATGTCCTTGACGAGCGCGGCGTATTGGATTGCGGCACCGAGACGTTGATCGTTGATGCCCTCGGCTGCCGGCTTGCACGCAACCTCGGAGATGTTGATGACGGTTGCTCCCAGATCGGCGGCGTGACGGACAGCCATGGCCATCGTGTCCACATTTCCGTACCCCGACGAGTTCTCGGCGATGTTCGGATCGTCTTGGCTGCCGGCCAGGGAGTATGCGGAACTGGACTGTCGGATCGTGATGATTGTCGCTCCGGGAGCGGCACCGGAGAAGCCTGACCCGGCCATTGGTTGAGCGCCGATCAACCCAGCGACGACGGTGCCGTGGGCGTCGCAGTCCTCGGTTCCGTCGGTGGTTCCCACGTAGTCGCCACCGGGTTCCAGATTGGGAAGTCGGGGATGACGGCTGACTCCGGTATCGATAACCGCGACACGCTGCCCTGCGCCGGTCGTGATCGGCCAGACCGCATCGAATGCCAAGTCGAGCTGGGCGGGCGGGATATCGGCACCGTCGCCGCCCGATACGGCCGGGACGCACAGTGTGCGTTGCGCAGTGGCTTGCGGCGGCGCCGCGGGGCCGTCTTCGGGAAGCATCAACGGATCGATGGGCGGCGGCATCGCGCCGACGGCTACGCCTTGCCCCGCACAGAGTGTGAGTGCGGCGGTGGCGAGGAGTGTCGCAGTCCAGGATATTCCACGGTTCATGCGTGTATGTCCGCCGTTCAGAGTCCGCGCATGACCGAAAACAGATCGGTCACCCAACAGATCAGAGGCACGATCAGCGCGATCGCAGCCAAGTCGATCAACTCTGCAATCCGTCGCATTACCGGGCTGAACACCCGGTTCGGTGCGAGGATGCCTAGCACCAGTGCCAGGATGAGAAGGGCCATGGCGAGGGCAAAAATGACGACGGCGTCGTCCTGGTGTGACCAGATCTGTGCTCCCAGAACAACTAGCACGATGGCCGCCCCAGACGCGATGAGGGGGACAGCCTGGGCGGTACCGGCAAATGTGCGTCCGCGGAGCATCAGAACGCCTGCGGTAACTCCGGCCAGGGCAAGGCCGGACCAGACGACTCCGTCGCCGGTATGGACTGCGGCCACGCTCAGCGCACCGGTCATCGCAGTCACGGATGTCGCAACCACCAAACCGGTCAGGTAACTGCGTGCGCGTCCGGTTCGCTCGGTCAGTTCGTCGAAATTCGGCATGTCGGGTTCGGCGACAAGATCACGAGCTTCGTCCAACGGATTTGCCGGTACCGGCACTGGTGGCAACGGAAGCTTGGCAAGAATCATCGATAGCCGGGCCGAGTAGGCGAGGGTGATCAGCGCGAGTGCAATGGCGACTGCACTGATCGTTTCCAGCGAAACGCGCGGTAGCAGCGTTGCTGCTGCAGTAGCTGCAGTTGCGGCCAACGAGATGCCGAAAAGTGCTGTGAATGTAGCTAATCCGACGCCACAGAGGCGCAGGCATAGTAAAGCGACCGATGCGACGAGCACGGAACCCATGAGAAGGTGTGGCGCCTGTAGTTCATCGGGCACGGCAAGGAGACCAGCGGTGAAGGCAAGTGGAACGCCGGCGCAGCCGAGGGCCAGTGCGGTTCCACTGTCGTGGTAGACGCGGGCCGTCACGATCGACGCAATGGTCAGCAGAAGGGATGTGATGAAAGCGCAAGTAGCACCGGGTATTCCGGTTGCGCCGACAATCAGCGCGGCAGATCCGAGCAATGATGCGAGGACAGCGATCACGGAACCGGTGATCCGTGCGGCCAGCGGTGTCCACCGCCGATAGGTCTGAGCGTCGGTGGCGGCGACGGTGTACATGATGTCGTCGAACAACGGCGGTGGGGCGGCAGCGTCCGCGGCTTCGAGAACGAGTAGTTCTCCGTCACGAATTCCATGCTCGTGAAGGGAGAGCGTGCCGGACAGCGGTGCGCGGCCAACCTTGGCCAGGGTCCAGTCCGTCGGTTCGAATTGTTCGGATACGGTGTCGAAATCATTGGAACCGCTGTGGCTTCGAATAGTGTCGACTATGCCGGGAATGACCAGTGTGAGCGGAATGCGTAGCGGTACTGCGAGATCGACCTGCGAGTGTGCCGAGAGAACTGTCAGTCGACACAGCTCTGCCGACGGGCCGCTACGACGATCACCTGGCGCCGCCGGCGCCGTGTCGGTTGTCGACATGCTCATGAATCAACCCCACTGTTCACTGTCGAACCCCACCCTTCGACGCGATTCCCCGTTCGCGTCACCCCTTCGTTATCGGAACCATACGACACCGCACTGGGAATTGCTGCCGCCACTGTTCCAGTGGAACGGTTGTGCTCGAAGGTCTTTGTCGGCCCGATGGGTTAGTGTCTTCTCGTTGCGTGGACTTTGTGCCGTGGGGGCGGTCCGGTTGATGTCGGACACATCGCAGCGCTGTAGGGGGCTAAGTGAGCACAGTCAGATTTTTGCGTCGGGCTCGGCGTGAGGCGCCGCGCGCGCCAGGCGGCGAGGTGACGTTGCAGGCGCCGCCCGAGATCCCTCGTGTGACTCCTGGCAATCTGCTGACCAAATTGCTGCCGGCGGTGATGGTGGTGGCAATGGTCGGCATGGTCGCGTTGATGTTCACGTCGGGAATGGCGCGAAATCCCATGTCCTTGTTGTTTCCGATCATGATGATGGTCTCGATGCTCGGGATGCTGGCCGGTGGCGGTCGTAGTGGTGGCGCGCGGACAGCCGAAGTCAACGAGGACCGTAAAGACTACCTTCGTTATCTCGATCAGTTGCGTCGTGATGTCGACGAGACCGGACAGGCGCAACGTCGGGCACTCGAATGGAGTAGTCCGCAACCGTCGTTGCTGTGGACGCTGGCGGGCACCTCACGCATGTGGGAGCGTCAGATAACGGACCCCGATTATTGTCACGTGCGTGTCGGTCTCGGCAGTCAGAGACTGGCGACTCGTCTGATCTCGCCGGAGACTGGACCGGTTGAAGACCTCGAACCGGTTGCATCCGTGTCGCTTCGACGATTTGTCCGTTCCCATTCGGTGGTCGAGGATCTTCCGACTGCGGTGTCGCTGCGGGGGTTTGCCTCGATAGCGCTGGAGGGTCAACGTGACGCGGCGCGGTCGTTGGTCAGGGCGATGCTGATGCAGTTGTGTACTTTTCACGGTCCTGACATATTGCAGATCGCTGTGGTGCGGGGCCCCGATACTCAGGTCGAATGGGAATGGGTCAAATGGTTGCCGCACACGCAGCATCCGGAGGCGTACGACGGTGCGGGCGCGGCGCGGATGGTGTACGGCTCCTATCTCGAATTGGAAGGTGCTCTGGGTGAGCAACTTTCGATGCGTGGCCGTTATTCGCGCAACGCGCCCGCAACGTCAGGTGTGCCGCATGTCGTCGTTGTCGTCGACGGCGGATTGTTGGAAGGCGATTCGGGTCTGTTGACCGGAGCGGGTCTGGATTCGGTGACGATCCTGGACCTGTGTGGCTTCGCGTCGTCGTTGTCGGCCAGTCGAGGTTTGCGTCTGGTGGTCGCTCCCGATCAAGTGGGCGCGGTCAGCAGTGCGGGCGTGGAGAAGTTTGCGCGCCCGGATTCCGTCTCCACGACCACCGCCCAGACCTTCGGCCGACGGATGGCGCCGTACCGTGCTGCGTCACAGAACGCTGTCGATTCGGGGGACGACGACACGGCGTCGCGCTCGTGGAGTCAGATGCTGGGCATCGGAAACGCTGCGCGGTTCAACCCGGAGCATGCGTGGTTGCCTCGCCAGGGACGTGATCGGCTGCGGGTGCCGATCGGTGTCGGTGCTGACGGCCAACCTGTCGAACTCGACCTCAAGGAATCCGCTGAGAACGGAATGGGGCCGCACGGTTTATGTATCGGGGCAACAGGTTCGGGCAAATCGGAGTTTCTACGGACGCTTGTGTTGGGTTTGATCGCGACCCACTCGCCGAACGCCCTCAATCTTGTCCTCGTGGATTTCAAAGGTGGGGCAACCTTCCTCGGTCTCGAAGAGGCGCCGCACGTTGCGGCCGTCATCACCAACCTTGCCGAAGAACTGGCCATGGTGGACCGAATGCGCGACGCACTTGCCGGTGAAATGAACCGTCGTCAAGAACTCCTCCGGGCCGCGGGAAACTTCGCAAATGTGTCGGACTACGAAAAAGCGCGGATGGCGGGTGCTGCACTCGACCCGCTGCCTGCCCTGTTCGTCGTAGTGGACGAGTTCTCCGAATTGCTCAGTCAACAACCGGAATTCGCTGACCTCTTCGTGGCAATAGGCCGGCTCGGCAGATCGCTGCACATCCATCTGCTGCTTGCCAGTCAACGTCTGGATGAAGGGAAATTGCGTGGGCTCGACAGTCATCTGTCGTACCGAATCGGCCTGAAAACATTCTCCGCCAACGAGTCTCGAACCGTGTTGGGAGTCCCCGACGCATACTATCTACCCGGAAATCCAGGCGCTGGATATGTGAAAGCGGATTCTGCCGAGATCGTGCGCTTTCAAGGCGCGTACGTCTCCGGACCCTACGAGGGCGCGAGGATTGCGCCGACGCGACTTGCGACGGAACAATCCGTCGGTCTCGCTCCGGTGTTGTTCACCGCTGCGACGGTGATCAGTGATCACATCCCGGAGGATGTGGTGGAGCCGGACTTTGTCGACATGGGAGAGGCGGGTGACGAATCACGGACGCTCATGGGAGTTCTCGTCGACAGGATCAAGGAGTACGGTCCGCGCGCGCATGAAGTGTGGCTTCCTCCGCTCTCCGAGTCCCCAACGCTCGATCAGCTTCTTCCGCGTGCCATCTCGGGTGATCCGAATCTGCCCCGCGGGAATCTGAGTGCAGCGTTCGGAATTGTCGACAGGCCGTTCGACCAGCGGCGCGACCCACTAGTTGTCGACCTCAACGGGTCGACCGGAAATGTAGCGATCGTCGGCGGCCCGCAGTCGGGGAAATCGACGGCACTGCGGACCCTGATCATGGCGTTTGCTTTGACGCATACCGCGGAGCAAGTGCAGTTCTATTGCCTCGATTTCGGCGGCGGCACCTTGCTGGGACTGCGGGACCTTCCGCACGTCGGTTCGGTGGCAAATCGTCTCGACGAGGACAGGGTCAGGCGAACGGTCGCGGAGGTTGCGACGGTAGTGCAGCAACGGGAGCGACTCTTCCGTGATCTTGGTATCGACTCGATGGTCGAATTCCGGCGACTGCGCACTGCCGATCCTCGCGGAGTTGGCGTCGCCGCCGGCCTCGAACGCGACAGATTCGGCGATGTCTTCCTGGTGATCGACGGGTGGCCAAGCGTTCGTTCGGACTTCGAATCTCTGGAAGGTCCAATCAGTATCCTTGCGGCGCAGGGATTGTCATTCGGAGTTCACGTCATGGTCACCGCGCCGAGGTGGGCAGATATTCGGCCGGCATTGAAAGATCAGCTCGGCACTCGGATCGAACTACGTCTAGGTGACCCGGGAGACTCCGACGCGGGGCGCCAGAAGGCAAATCTGGTTCCGGAACGTCATGCGGGGCGCGGCATCACTCGTGAAGGCCTGCACTTGTTGACCGGGCTTCCGCGAATGGACGGTATCTCCAGCAGCGTAGAACTCAGTGCCGCTGTATCTGATTCGGTGATGCGCATTGCGGCTATGTCGACGTCCCGACCCGCTCCGCCGGTTCGGATGCTTCCCGAATCATATACGCGTGCAGAGCTTCTCGAGTCTGTCGGTGACAGGTGGCCGCGGGCAAGCGCGGGCGACGGTCGGTGTCTGCGGATACCTGTCGGGTTGGGTGAAACCGACCTCGAACCTGTCTACATGGACTTCGCGGAGCACCCGCACCTCCTGATATTCGGCGATACCGCCTGCGGGAAAACGTCGCTGCTCCGCGGCATTGCCGAAGGGATCATGGCGTCGAACACACCGGCGCAGGCAAAATTGATCATCGGTGACTATCGGCATTCGATGTTGGGTGTGGTCGACGGAAATCACCTTGGTGGATACTCGGCCTCAGCGGCGACATTCGGTGAACTGATGGCTGACCTTGCTCGGATCGTCGGCGCGAGAATGCCGAATTCGGATACGACGCAACAACAACTGCGAGAACGCTCGTGGTGGTCGGGGCCGGAAATCTACGTGATCATCGACGACTACGACCTGGTGGCAACATCCACCGGTAATCCGGTCGCTGCACTGCTCGAGTTCATTCCCCACTCGAAAGATGTTGGGCTGCATCTGGTGATCGCACGACGATCCGGCGGGGCAGGGCGAGCGCTGTTCGAACCGGTGATTGCCCGGATCCGTGACATGGCACCCGCCGGCGTCGTGATGAGTGGCAGCCGCGATGAGGGGAATCTGGTTGGCGCGGTGCGTGGTTCCGAGATGCCGCAGGGACGGGCTACCTACGTTTCTCGGTCGCAGACCCAGCTGGTGCAACTACCGTGGATGCCACCGCTGTGACACCGGGTCACACGTTGTCGGTTTCTGTTCATATAGGTTCGTCCAACGCGTGGTCGGCAACCAGGCAACGCGAATTCTGTTGCAGGGTCGACACCGAGCAGCACTCGTCACCGGCCGCCGCGTTGCCTGCTGTCAATCCGCTCGATTTCATCGACGACAACTACATGGAGATCGGTGGACGAATCGCGCCTACCGATCTCGAACTGGTGCACTTGATTCTGCACACTGTGCAGGGTTGCGGCCTGGCCGATGTAGATGTGTTGTACCTGAGCTATCCGACCGAGTGGGGAAATACGCGAAAGGGGCGATTGCTCGACGCGGCTCGCCGGGTCGGGTACGACGTTGTCCTGGTCCCGACGGCGATCGCGATTGCCCGTGCCACCCGGGGCAGCTGGCGAGCCAGGTGCATTGTGGTGGAGATCCGTGGTGGTGACGCTGTCGTTTCGTGTGTGCGCGATTTCGACGGAGACGTCACGGTTATGAGCACTGCGCGCAGATCACTGTCGGAATTGACGCAACTGTTCGGTGAATTCGACGAACTGACTGTTCGGGACGCCGTCGTGGTTGTCGGGCGGCATTCACATTCGATTGCGTCGTCCTTGGAGCGTGGATCGCGAAGCATTCACGGCTATGCGAGCGTGCGTGTTCTCGACGAGAGTCGGATCGTCCGAGCGATCGTCGATCCGCGGGTGCGTCTGGAGTCGGTCGCGGCAGAAAATTCGGCGGGACGGGCTGTGGACAACTCGGCATTCGGAGATCGGTGGGTGCCGCCGTCGGGGCTGGTTGCGCCAGCCGATTCGGGAGTCCACCCGCGCCGCTGGTTGCCGGCGCTGGCGGTGTCGGTCGTTGTTGTCGGACTGCTCGGAGTGGGCGTCGCGGTCGCGACCGGGCGCGGCGGCGTCGAGGGCACTGCGGTCGAAGCCCGAACTATTGACGGTCAGTCTGCCGATGTGGTGCCGGCGAGCACACTGCCGACGACACTGACGTTGCCGACCGCACAGGGTAGTGCCCCGCCCAGCACGCTGGTGCCTTCCAGCACGTCGGCTGCGCCGACGACAACAATCCCGCTCGCTGGTGGCAACGTGAGCGTTGTCGTGCCGGCGGGGTGGGCGCCCGATCGCGGCCGATCGGCCGCAGGACGGATGGACTTGGTTCCGGCGTCTGGGAACGATCGCAAGATCGTCATCATCGAGAAGGAGCTCCGGGCAGGCGTCGAGTTCGACGCGGTCGAGATCGATCTGCGTGAGCAGCTGTCGGCGATAGAGGATCCACTCCGCTTCGGCAACCTCGAGTCCGCTGTTACCTCGGACGGGCGAAAGGTTCTGTTGTACAGGGAATTTCCCGATGGGTATTCAGAAGTTCGGTGGCAGGTATTTGTCGAACGTGGCACGCAGGTGAGTATCGGGTGCCAGTACCTCGTCGGTGAATGGGACGCGTTCGAGCCGGAGTGCGTGCAGATCGTCGAATCCCTGTCGCCCGTGAATTGACCGCGCGAAATTTGTTTCGAACCGTCGGAACCGCCGGCGAGTGCGCGGCGTCCAAGTATGTGTAGCGCACATCAGGTGTTTGTTGCCAGCGAAGGTCCGCCGGATGTGAGCCACCGCCGACACCGCGCATGCACATCACAACCAGGGGGAAACATGGGCTTTACCGCAACTACCGCTGAATTAATCAGTTCGGCGAATGTCATCAACGGCCATTTGGGAGACATCAGAGGCCTGGTGAATGCCGTTCGATCCGAGGCGGAGGCGTCGAGCGGTTCGTGGAAGGGCAGTGCACACACCGAATACGCCGACATCATGGTGCGCTACAACAACGCTGCCATGAAACTCGACACGGCGCTGGGCGATATCTGTGAGCAGATCAAGCAGTCGGCCGGAACGTTCGACAGCGCAGAATCCGACAACGTGAGTTCGTTGCGCGGCGCGACCGTCAACATGTCCTGAGTGATCTGAATCAGGCTCCGCGCAAGAACATTCGGTGAGTCGAATCAGATCGACCCGGATGCGACAGACATACAGTGATCAGATTCGATACGGACATAAAGTGGAACGGGAGTGGTTATGAGCGAGAACATGATCAGGTACGACTTCGGCGGACTTGCCATGCTGTCTGACGAAATGAAGCGTCAGGCGCAGGCGATCAACGACAAGCAGGGTGAGATCAAGGTTGTTGTCGACAACCTGCAGGCGGGTTGGGAAGGCGCGGGTTCCGAGGCCTGGAACGATGCACAGCGTCGGTGGGGACAGGCGTCGGAAGAGCTGAACATCGTGCTGGCTCAGATCGCCAACGCAACGGCGAGTGGTTCCGATTCGATGCGGGACGCCGATCGCGCGGCGGCAAACGGCTTCGGGCGCTGACCTCACGCCGAATGTAGCTTTCCGCTTTCTACCCCGACGAGCATCGGTCGTTGGGGTAGAAAGCTTTCGTATGAACGCTGCCAACCGGTGGTCCGGACTCTCTTTGACCGGAGACGGTTGATACCGGTATCGTCTATCGGTGGCGTGCCGTAGGCCTCCGCATGTTGATGTCCGGATGTTTGATCGTGTGTTCGACTGCACGTTCGATTCCCGGAACTCGATGCGCAGGGTCCAGCGGTTCTCGGGTCTCAACTGGCCGCCGAGAATTGTCTATGCGATACGCACATGGTCAGCAGTGGAATGAATTAAGACGAGGAAGTTCTGTGTCTACGTACACCCCGAAGGCCGGAGATGTGACCCACACGTGGCACGTCATCGACGCCACCGACGTGGTGCTGGGCCGTCTTGCCGTTCAGGCAGCGACCCTGCTGCGCGGTAAGCACAAGCCCACCTACGCTCCGCACATCGATGGTGGCGACTTCGTCGTCGTCATCAACGCCGAGAAGGTTGCCATCAGCGGCAACAAGCTCGTTGGCAAGAAGGTCTACCACCACTCCGGATTCCCGGGTGGCCTGAAGTCCCGCACCGTGGGAGAGGTCCTCGACCGGACCCCCGATCGCCTCGTGGAGAAGGCCATCGTCGGCATGCTCCCGAAGACCAAGCTTGGTCGCGCGATGAGCAGCAAGCTCAAGGTCTACGCTGGCCCGAATCACCCCCACACCGCGCAGCAGCCGGTGCCGTTCGAGATCAAGCAGGTCGCACAGTGACATCGCCGGAAGAGCAGAACGTGACCGAAGAAAACATCGAGGCAGTGGAAGAATTCGCCGCCGAAGCAGTCGAGGTCGTCGAAGAGGTTGCAGCGGCTCCGCTGGCACCGATCGTCATCGATCGCCCGATCCAGACCGTTGGTCGTCGTAAGGAAGCGGTCGTCCGCGTCCGCATGGTCCCCGGCACCGGCCAGTTCAAGCTCAACGGCCGCACCATCGAGGATTACTTCCCGAACAAGGTGCACCAGCAGCTGATCAAGGCTCCGCTGGTTACGGTTGAGCGTCCCGAGTCTTTCGACATCGTTGCACTGCTGCACGGTGGCGGACCGTCCGGTCAGGCAGGCGCGTTGCGTCTGGCTATCGCTCGTGCGCTCATCGAGGTCACCCCCGATGATCGTCCGGCACTCAAGAAGGCCGGCTTCCTGACCCGTGACGCTCGCGCAGTCGAGCGTAAGAAGTACGGACTGAAGAAGGCCCGTAAGGCATCGCAGTACTCGAAGCGTTGATGCTTCGCCGAGGTTGACCGGCTGGTCTGCTTCGGCACCTGTTCGACTCGAGAGCAGGCGTCCATCGTTACCGGACGCCTGCTCTTGTGTTTTTCGGGGAAGATATTTCACAGAACTCGCACAAGATATTCAGGGAGTTGTTCGATGGGGCGGTTGTTCGGAACTGACGGTGTGCGCGGCTTGGCGAATGGCGATCTGACGGCGGATCTTGCGCTGCGATTGTCGATAGCGGCCGCGCACGTTCTGGCAGCTGAATCAATCGGTGGTGGTACCCGCCCGACCGCGGTCGTCGGACGGGATCCTCGCGCGAGCGGTGAAATGCTCCAGGCGGCTGTCACCGCCGGGCTGACTTCGGCCGGCATCGACGTCCTGGATGTCGGCGTTCTGCCGACCCCGGCAGTTGCCTATCTGACTGGTTTGTTCGATGCGAGTCTCGGCGTGATGATCTCCGCCTCTCACAATCCGATGCCGGACAACGGCATCAAGATCTTTGCCGCGGGTGGACACAAGCTCGACGACGATGTCGAGGCCGCAATCGAGGCTGCCATCGACGGTGGTGTGGCGCCGAACCTGCCGACCGGCGCGGGCATCGGGCGAGTACGCCCAGTCGGTGATGCCGCCGCGCTCTACTTGCGGCATCTCGGCACCGCTCTGACGCAGCCACTCGACGGCTTGACCGTGGTTGTGGACTGCGCAAACGGTGCAGCCTCCGAGGTCGGCCCGGCGGCCTATCGTGCTGCGGGCGCGACGGTGATCGCGATCAGCGCCGAACCGGACGGCCTCAACATCAACGACGGTTGTGGATCCACTCATCTGGAGAATCTGCAGAAAGCAGTGGTCGAGCACGGCGCAGATCTTGGTCTTGCCCACGACGGTGACGCCGACCGTTGCCTCGCCGTCGACGAGACCGGGGCAGTGATCGACGGCGACGTGATCATGGCTGTGCTGGCGGTGGCGATGCACGAATCCGGAGAATTGGTCGAGAACACACTCGTGGCGACTGTCATGAGCAACTTGGGTTTGCACCTCGCGATGCGGGCAGCAGGTATCGACGTGGTCACAGCAGCGGTCGGTGACCGTTATGTGTTGGAAGAACTGCGCACTGGTGGATACAGCCTGGGCGGCGAACAGTCCGGACACGTGGTGTTCCCCGGATTCGGAACAACCGGAGACGGCGTGCTCACCGGACTTCGGTTGCTGGCCAGGATGGCGCAGACGGGTAAGTCATCCTCGCAGCTCGCCGCAACGATGACATCGCTTCCTCAGGTCTTGGTGAATGTGAGGGTGGAGGACAAAGCAGCAGTTGCCGCTGCGACGTCGGTGATGGCCGCGGTCGCCGATGCCGAGCGTGTCCTCGGTGACGGCGGCCGTGTTCTGCTTCGGCCTTCCGGTACCGAACAATTGGTGCGCGTCATGGTCGAAGCTGCGGATCTTGGTGTGGCACGCAAGCTTGCCGACGAGCTGGCAGAAACCGTAGCGGCGGTGTAATCGCACGTAGCGTGATCGTCGAATCTGCGAGGAACTGAACTCTCGAGGGAACGACCCACGGGGTTGGTGCGTCCAAGTAGTCATGGACCGTCGGATTTTTCGTGCGGCCGGGCGAAACGGAGTTCCGCATGGATATCGACCACACTGCTACTGATGAGCTCGAGCGTCGGACAGCGGCGCTTGCGCAACAAATGGGTGTCACTGCACGAACGTTGGAATTTCCCGAGTTCTCGGGCGAGTGTGCAGGCCGGGATTACGCCGAGTGTGGCAACACGCTTGCTGCTGCGCTGGGTGTGCTCCGGAGACGGATGGTGGAACGTGCCCAGTTCGTTGAGGCTCTCGGCGCGCGTATCGGGGGTTCGTCCCGAGCGATTGCGGATGTCGATCTGGGGTTGGCAGATCGGTTGCGAATGCATGGCCGCGAGTATCCGAAATCAGGTTTCTGATGCCGATTCGCGCTGCGGCCACCTCGAGCGCTGCGGCTGATGCTGCGGAACTGATTATTGCGCAACGTAATTCGTTGTCCGTTCCGGACGATATTCTCGACTCCGGTAGCGTCGGCTTGGATTTTTTCGGGCACTTTCACGATGCTGCCACTCGTCTCGGTATCGAAATGCGACCGCTGGGTAGCTACGACGACATGTATCGTGCCGAATCGGGAATCGATCTGTCGGCACTGCATTCCGACATCTCGACTATGTCCATGGCGGTGGAAGCGTCATCGCATGATTCGCGGGACTTCGCGGTGCTGTCCGATTCTCTCTCGGAGATCTGGAATGTCGAGGGGGTGGACGACGTTGCCAGTCGGGTGCGCGAGGAGCGGCGGAGAGCGGAAGTCGACGTGGAGGCCATGCCGTTGCTGATTTCCGTCATCGACGAACTGGCAAGAATCGTTCGAACTGCTGTGGTGGACAAGGCTTTCAAGGTTGCGTCGCTGGATCGCGAAATGATCGGCGGGATCGATGCGCAGCGGATCGATCAGCTTGTGGACGTGAGCACGCAGCAAGGGGGCGTCGACGCAGTTGCGAAGGCTGCCACGTGGTTTGCGCCGTTGTCGGATGGGCAATTCAGAGCAGTGCGATATGCCGCGCCGGTCGATCAGATCGAAACATGCAGAGCGGCAGCAGATCTCGTCAGACCCTGGATGGATCAGATCTTCAGACCTGTGTACGTGGACACCCGCGACGAGTTCGACCGCGCCTGCGAGCAGGCCCGGGTGGCTCTGACCGACGCGTTCGGGGTTGCCACTGGTCTCGTCTCCGAACTGTTTCCGCTCGAGAGTGACTCTACCGACGCTGAGCATTCTTCGGTTCCGTTCGACGCAGTGCAGACACCCGTATCGCAGGCGGCCGAGCCTGCAGTGGACAGGGTTGCACCTTCTCTCGAGTTGGCGGTCGGCACCGATACCTGGGGGTTCTCCGTTGCGCCGGACGGACGTGGGGTCAGTCTGGAAGTCCGTGACCAGTCCGGGGAGTCCGTCACTGTCACTGTGGAATTGGACGAGCACGGCTGGCCGAGAATCGCGGTGGAGACGGATGTCGCTCCCGTACTGTCCGAGGCGCCGGAGCCGGCCCAGCAGCCGTACCAACCTCCGGATCCGACTCCGGTCGATGCCGAACCAGCACTGGACCCGGCACCAGCAGTTGGCCCGGCACCAGCAGTTGGCCCGGCACCAGCAGTTGACGCAGCGCCGCCAGAAGACACAGCACCGCCAGAACACCGTGAGCCACTGAACGAACCGATTATGACCGGAGCCGAATTGGCTGGGGCGGGGCCGATATGAGTGTGTCGCAGTTCGACGCCATCAATGCGGTCATGGATTCGCAACTCTCCGAATTTTGCGCGCGACGGTCTGCTGCCGAACGTGACCACCAACAGCGGTGTGCACAATTCGGCGAATTGACCACCGGTGTGAAGGAGTTCGGTCATACGCCCTTCGAACAGGGCACGTTTCTGCGATCAGCGTCCGCGTCGATGCCTGGCGACACCGCGATGCCTGGCGACACTGCGATGCCTGGCGATACTGCGAAGTCCGGTCACCCGACACGAGATTCGAGTGCCGATTACCGGGAAACTGCCTGGCTCCGGCGGGCGTCGGACTGAGAGTGGGCGTCGGACTGAGCATCCGCATCGAACATGGGCGAGGTGTGCGGGAATTCGGTGTCCTGGTCGGCAAATGCTTCGTAGCGCTTGTCGCCGGTCAGGTGGAACAGGAGAAATCCCGTCAACAGGCATCGCGTCGTGGCCTGTGTTTTGCGTTCGGACCCGCCGAGGCCCAATGCTCCAAGAAGGCGTCGCCCTTCGATCAGTCCGGCGTCCTGGGCGTCGTCGATGGTGCGTCCGATGACGGGCCCGCCCCATTCGCGGGTGAGCGGGCGAGCGTTGCTGGTGAGTGAGTCGACGTCGTCCTCGCCGGCGAGAATCAATCCGGGGGCTGTGATCTTGGACGCGTAGTTCTCGGCTTTGGGGGCGGTGGGTGCGGGGAAGAGTGCGGCGACGGCCGCGACGTTTCCACGTTGTGCGGCAGCGAGGACTGCGGCACCGGCACCCATTCCGTGTCCGACAAATGCGACGTGGTCAGGATGGACGCTGATCTGTCCGGGACCGAGCCGCACGCCGACGCAGATGTCGAGGGTCGAGCGCAGGTCTGCGGCCAATCCGAGGTGCGAGGGGACTGGGCCACGTTCACTTTCGGGTGCTGCGGCGACAATTCCCCAGGAAGCCAGATGCTGAAGTGTCTGTTCGTATTTGTGCGCACCGACCATCCAGCCGTGCCCGAAGGCGACTGCGGGGAGATTGAAGCCCGCTTCCGGGGTGTAGACGACTCCTGGTTGACCGGCCAGAGCCAGGTTGCCGCGCAGAACACGATGCGGTCCGCGCTTGGACAGCTCACGGGTCAGTGCCTTCAGTTTCGGTGCCACGGATCAAGACGTTATCCGATGTGGCCGTCGGCGTGCCCTGGCAACCGCAGAATGCGCGTGCCACGGGTGTCCAAGTACCCTGATTCACCATGTGCGGAATCGTGGGATACGTCGGCCACCGCCCAGCTCTGGGTGTTGTGGTGGAGGCTTTGCGGCGAATGGAGTATCGCGGCTACGACTCCTCGGGAATCGCGATTCTCGATGGAGTGGGTGGCGTTGAGATCGAGCGTAAGGCCGGGAAGCTGGCCAACCTCGAAGCTGAGTTGGAAGAGATCGGTGCGGACAGCTTTGTCGGCTCGACGGGTATGGGTCATACCCGGTGGGCGACGCATGGTCGGCCGACCGATCGGAATGCTCACCCGCATCGCGACGCGAGTGGGAAGCTTGCGGTGGTCCACAACGGCATCATCGAGAACTTCGCGCCGTTGCGTGCTGAGCTCGAGGCTGCCGGCATCGAACTGCTCAGTGACACCGATACCGAGGTAACGGTTCATCTGGTGGCTCGTGCGTACGCGGAAGGCCCGACTGCGGGTGATTTCGTCGAGAGCGCGTTGTCGGTTGTCCGTCGTCTCGAAGGCGCGTTCACGTTGCTGTTCACGCACGCCGATCATGCGGACACGATTGTCGCAGCGCGTCGTTCGACGCCGTTGGTGGTGGGTGTCGGTGAGGGGGAGATGTTCCTCGGTTCCGATGTGGCGGCGTTCATCGAGCACACGCGCGACGCGGTGGAACTCGGTCAGGACCAGGCGGTGGTGATCACCGCGAACAGCTACCGGATCTCCGATTTCTCCGGCAACGAAGCGCAGGGTCGTCCGTTCCGGATCGACTGGGATCTTGCGGCGGCCGAAAAGGGTGGCCACGACTACTTCATGCTCAAGGAGATCGAGGAGCAGCCGACCGCGGTTGCGGACACGCTTCTCGGTCATTTCGAGAACGGCAAGATCGTTCTCGACGAGCAGCGGTTGTCCGATCAGGAACTGCGCGACGTCGACAAGGTTTTTGTCGTGGCCTGTGGCAGCGCGTATCACTCCGGTTTGTTGGCGAAGTATGCGATCGAACACTGGACCCGGCTTCCAGTCGAGGTGGAGCTGGCGAGCGAATTCCGTTACCGGGACCCGGTTCTGGACCGTTCGACGCTGGTTGTTGCCATCTCGCAGTCCGGTGAGACCGCCGATACGCTCGAAGCCGTCAAGCACGCCAAGGATCAGAAGGCTCGGGTTCTCGCGATCTGCAACACCAACGGCGCGCAGATCCCCCGTGAGGCGGACGCTGTTCTCTACACGCGGGCGGGACCGGAAATCGCCGTTGCGTCCACCAAGGCATTCCTGGCGCAGGTGACGGCAAATTATCTGGTCGGTTTGGCATTGGCGCAGGCGCGTGGCACGAAGTACCCGGACGAGGTTGCTCGTGAGTACGCGGACCTCGAGGCGATGCCGGCTCTGGTGAGCAAGGTCATCGCGAACGCGGAACCGATCCGTGAGCTGGCCCGCACGTTTGCACATGCGTCGACGGTTCTGTTCCTAGGGCGTCACGTTGGGTACCCGGTTGCGCTCGAGGGTGCGCTCAAGCTCAAGGAGCTTGCGTACATGCATGCCGAGGGCTTTGCGGCGGGTGAGCTCAAGCACGGGCCGATCGCGTTGATCGAGGAGGGCCTGCCGGTCATCATCGTCATGCCGTCGCCGCAGGGCCGTGCGGTGTTGCACTCGAAGTTGGTGTCCAACATTCAGGAGATCAAGGCGCGTGGGGCAACGACGATCGTGATCGCCGAGGAAGGTGACGACGCGGTACGTGCGCACGCGGATCACCTGATCGAGATCCCGGCGTCGCCGACCCTGTTGCAGCCGTTGCTGTCGACGGTACCGCTGCAGATCTTTGCCGCTGAGGTGGCTGCGGCACGTGGCTACGACGTCGACAAGCCGCGTAACTTGGCGAAATCGGTTACCGTCGAATAGTTTTCGGTGAGATCGGTGAGGCCCGCAACCGCTCCCGGTTGCGGGCCTCACTGCTGTCGAAAGCTATTGAACGATGACAGTTCCGCGCATGTCGGGGTGCGGTGTGCACGTGTAATCGTAGGTTCCGGGTTCGTTGAAGGTGGCTGTGTACGTGCCCGACTTCTTGAGCGGGCTACGGAGCAGGCTTCGGGCAGTACCGATCCCTTTGACGTCGTGGGCCATACCTCCGTCGTCGAACACCCAGGTGACTGTGTCACCGACGTTCACGGTGATGGACGCGGGGGAGTAGGCCATCCCGGTGACGGTGACAACCGGTCCGGTTACCGTGGTTTCAGGCGCCCGAGGGGTGGAATCCGTGCTGGAACTACACCCGACGAGGCCGGCAGTGAGAACGAGGCCCGCGAACATCGGGACGAGACGTGATTTCATGGTTCCGAGGGTAGCGACTGGCAAACGAAGGGTTCCGGCATGCGCGGGTACTACACGGCAGATCAGGTCCGCGAAGTGGAGGCGCCGATGCTGGCGTCGTTGCCTGACGGAGTGCTGATGCGCCGGGCTGCGTACGGACTTGCGCGGGTTGTTGCCGACGAATTGCGTTTGTACACAGGATCACTCGCTTCGACGGCGGTGACTCTTCTGGTGGGTAGCGGCGACAACGGCGGTGACGCGCTCTGGGCCGGAGCGTTCTTGCGTAAGCGCGGAGTTGCTGTGCGTGCGGTCCTGCTCGACCCGGAGCGCGCGCACCGGCGGGGCCTCGAGGCTTTTCGCCGAGCGGGTGGGCGTGTCGAGTCCGACCTCGGTACACCGGATCTGGTGGTGGACGGGATTGTCGGAATTTCGGGTCGCGGTCCGTTGCGCCGCGCGGCGGCTGCGCTGGTGGAGCAGGTCCGCTGCCCGATCGTCGCGGTCGATCTTCCCAGCGGTGTGGACGCAAACACCGGCGGCGTCGACGGGCCCGCTGTGACGGCTGCGGTGACGGTGACATTCGGCGCGCTCAAACCGGTGCACGTGTTGGCGCCGCAGCGGTGCGGTCGGGTGGAGTTGATCGACATCGGTCTGGATCTCGGGGAGCCGGCTTTCCGCTCCCTCGACCCGGCTGAAGTGGGTGCGCGCTGGCCGATTCCGGGGCCGAGTGACGACAAGTATTCGCAGGGCGTTGTCGGGGTGATCGCGGGGAGTGCGCAGTATCCGGGGGCGGGTGTGTTGTGTACGGGGGCGGCGGTCACGGCGACGTCGGGACTGGTGCGTTACGCGGGGCACGGAGCGGCCGAGGTGCTTTCACGTTTCCCCGAGGTGGTCGCGAGCGCGACCTTCGAAGACGCGGGGCGCGTGCAGGCGTGGGTGGTCGGTCCGGGAATGGGAACCGATGCCGACGCGGCGACACTGCTTGCATCTGTTCTTGCGACGGATGTCCCCGTCCTGGTCGATGCGGACGGGCTGAGCTTGCTGGCCGAAAATCTGGATCTGGCACGTCGGCGCACCGCACCGACGATGCTGACGCCGCACGCAGGTGAGTTCGCACGATTGGCGGGCGCCGAGGTGGGTGCTGATCGGGTCGGTGCCGCGCGCGCCTTGGCGTCGGATCTCGGTGTGACAGTGCTCCTCAAAGGCCACACGACGGTGATCGCCGATCGAGGCGGAGAGGTGCTGGTCAATGATGCCGGTGGTTCGTGGGCGTCGACGGCTGGATCGGGTGACGTTTTGTCCGGGGTGATCGGGGCGCTGCTCGCGGCCGGGCTTGCACCACTCGACGCTGCGGCGGTGGGAGCCAGAACACACTCTCTTGCCGCGAACTTGGCTGCCGCAGGCGGGCTGGCCGACGCCAAAGGCGCACCGATCTCTGCATCGCCGCTGCTGGGGAGTGTGCGTGACGCTGTGCGGGTGCTACGCAGCGTTGCCCGGAATTGAGTGATCTCAAACCCGAATTGATGTCGGAATTCGCGAGAGTGGCAGGATTGACGCCATGAAGCTTGCCGAAGGAAGAGCCCCGAAAGACCCAGAAGAAGGGGCGTCGGCAAGCGTCGCGGCAACGGGAGGTCCGCAGACCGAGGCGGTCGTCGACCTCGATGCCATCGCCCACAACGTGCGGGTTCTTCGTGAGTTCGCCGGTGACGCGGCACTGATGGCAGTCATCAAAGCTGACGGGTACAACCACGGAGCCGTTGCTGTTGCGCGTACTGCACTCTCCGCCGGTGCTCGCGAACTCGGTGTCACCACGATCGGCGAGGCCTTGGTCCTGAGGGCAGCGGGGATCACCGCTCCGGTACTGGCGTGGCTGCATGGCGTCGACGCCGATTTTGCCGCCGCCATTTCCGCTGATGTGGAAATCGGAGTGTCGTCTCCGCGGCACCTGGCCGCGGTAGTGACCGCCGCGCGGGATCTCGGACGAACTGCCACGGTGACGCTGAAGGTCGACACCGGACTCAATCGCAACGGCGTCTCGCAGACGGACTGGCCGCAGATGCTGGCAGACCTCGCCGCAGCGCGAAACGAGGGCACGATCCGGTTGCGCGGAGTGTTCTCGCACCTGGCGCATTCGGACGAACCGCACCACGACGTCATCGACCACCAGAAGCAACGTCTGATCGACGCTGTCGCCGACGTCCGGGCCCGTGGATTCGAACCCGAGGTTGTGCACCTGTCCAACTCGGCGGCAACGGTAACCCGTCCTGACCTGCGATTTGACATGGTTCGGCCGGGAATTGCGATATACGGGTTGTCGCCCGTACCGGAGATGGGCGATTTCGGTCTCCGACCGGCAATGACGTTGCGAGCGAAGGTGATTCTGGTGAAGAAGGTGGCCGCCGGTGAGGGGGTTTCCTACGGACACCTCTGGACCGCGCCGCGCGACACCACCCTGGCGCTGCTCCCTGTCGGCTATGCGGACGGACTTCCGCGCTCGCTGAGCGGGCGTTTCGAGGTCCAACTCGGTGGTAAGCGTCGTCAAGCCGTCGGACGGATCTGCATGGACCAGGTGATGGTCGACCTCGGACCGGACGGTGACGGTGTTCGCGAGGGCGACACCGCCATCTTCTTCGGTAACGGCGATCAGGGCGAACCCAACGCGCAAGCCTGGGCAGAAGCGCTGGACACCATTCACTACGAGATCGTGACCGGCCTGCGCGGGCGAACCGAACGTACGTACATCGGCGGGGAGGGTATCTCGTGAAGACTGCAGGACGAATGAGCATCCTCGGTGGGCTCCTCAGTGCGGTTGCACTCGGTTCCATGGCCGGAGTCAACGCATTGAAGACGGCCACTCGGCCAGGCCGAGAGATCTACGCAGGCGAAGACTTCGACCTGATGATGAGGGACCGCGCGAGCGTCGTCCGCACCGACGACGGGGTTGATCTGGCAGTCCGCGAAGTCGGGCCGGACGACGCTCCGCTGACGGTTGTTTTCGTACACGGATATTGTCTGAGCGCGTTGTCCTGGCATTTTCAGCGTCGTCAGCTTGCCGAGCGGTGGGGCGACGACGTTCGGATGGTGTTCTACGACCAGCGCGGGCACGGTGATTCGGGCATGCCCCGCGCAAAGAGTTGTACGGTCTCGCAACTCGGCCGTGATCTGGCGTCGGTCATCGAGGCCAAGGTGCCGATCGGTCCGGTTGTGCTCGTCGGTCATTCGATGGGCGGCATGACAGTGCTCTCGCTTGCCGGTCAGCGACCGGAATGGTTCGCCGGTGGCCGAGTTGTCGGTGTCGGATTGGTATCGACCACCGCAGCGGGTCTCGCCGAAACCGGGCTCACTCGCAATCTGCAGAATCCGATCATCGACGGTTTCCGATTGGCTGTGCGGACGTCCCCCGGCGTCGTGCAGCATGCCCGTGGCGCTGCGCGCGTGCTCATCACACCGATCCTGCGGGCCGCGTCGTACGGCACGGATGTGAGCCCACGATTGCACGAGCTGTCGGACGGGATGCTCGATCGCACGTCGGTTGTCACCATCGTCAATTTCCTGCGGACCCTCGAATTGCATGACGAGAGTGAGTCTCTGCCGGTACTCGCGCACACTCCGGCTGTGGTCATCTGCGGCGATCAGGACATGATGATTCCGTTTGCCAGCTCGAAACTGTTGGCGGATGCGTTGCCGGAGTCCGAACTGGTGCGAATTCGCGGCGCCGGTCATCTGATCCAGCTGGAGTTCCCCGCTATCGTCACGGATGCGATCGAGAGTCTTGTCTCACGTACACATAATCAATTGAGGTCCGATGTCGGCTGAAACCCTCCCTGAATCAGGAACCGTCACCCTCGAGACGACGGAGGACACGGAGGCATTCGGTCGCAGACTGGCGGCCGGACTTGTCGCCGGTGACCTCGTGGTTCTCGACGGTCCCCTCGGCGCCGGAAAAACGGCACTGACCCGCGGTATCGGTGCGGGCCTCGGCGTGCAGGGTCGGGTGACGTCACCGACATTTGTCATCGCGCGTGAGCATCGCCCCGGCGTTCGCGCCGACGGCGGAACACCCGTCGGGATGATTCACGTCGACGCGTATCGCCTCGGTGACAGCGGGCCGCACGCTCTCGACGAGCTCGACGCCCTGGACCTGGACACCGACCTCACCGATGCCGTGGTCGTGGTGGAGTGGGGCGGCGACGTCGTGGAACGCCTTGTCGAGCGTCACTTGCGCGTGCAGCTTCACCGTGAACCCGAGTCGGATGTCCGGACGGCCAGTTGGGCATGGACGTCGTGACACTGCTCCCACCGTTGAAAGTACTTCTTCACGTGCGAGTACCCTGATTTATCGTGCTTGTTCTCGCGATTGATACCTCCACGCCGGCCGTCACCGCCGGAGTTGTCTCACTCTCGCCTCTCGGCGAGGTTTCGACGCTCGCCGTTCGGGTGACCGTGAACCCCCGCGCGCATGCCGAGGTGCTCACCCCGCATGTTCTCGAATGCCTCGCCGAGGCGTCGATCACGCCGGCAGACCTGGGTGCCGTCGTGGTGGGTGTGGGACCTGGTCCGTATACCGGCCTGCGGGTGGGGATGGCGACCGGCGCCGCGTTCGGCGACGCGCTCGGTGTCCCGGTCTACGGTGTGTGCAGCCTCGACGCCATCGCCGCGGCAGTGAAGGCGCCGGGCAACCTGCTTGTCGTGACCGATGCGCGTCGACGCGAAATCTATTGGGCCCGTTACGATGCGGGCGTTCGGGTGGAAGGTCCCGCAGTGAACTCGCCGGGCGACGTTGACGCGTCGCCGTCGACGATTGTTGCCGGATCTGCTTCGCACGTCGACCTTTTCGATCTTCGGGTCGAGCCTGCGGAGACGCCGTCGCCGGCCGGTTTGGTCACTGTTGCAGCGCAAGACATTCTGGCCGGTTCGATTCCGGAACCGCTCGAGCCGCTGTATCTGCGCCGTCCGGACGCCAAGACCCTGGCGGAACGCGGCAAATGAGTTACACCATCACGTCAATGACGGTCGACGACGCCGAGCGGTGTGCCGAGTTGGAACGTGCTCTCTTTGCGGGGGACGGGCCGTGGACCGCGCAGGCATTTGTCTCCGAGTTGGCCGGCTCGCACAATCACTACTTCGTGGCCCGTGAGCCCGACGGACATGTTCTGGGGTACGCCGGAGTCGCATTGTTGGGCGCGCCGCCCAACATCGAAGCCGAAGTGCACACCATCGGAACGGATCCGGGTGCGCAGCGCCGCGGTATCGGCGGGGCTTTGCTCGATGCGCTGCTGGCTCTCGCGGACGACCGGGGAGCAGACGTGTTCCTGGAAGTGCGGACCGACAACGAACCGGCAATCGCTCTGTATCGGCGTGAGGGATTCGAGATCGTCGGAACCCGAAAGAAGTACTACCAGCCCAGCGGGGCAGATGCGTTCACGATGCGGCGACCCGCCGCGGGTGTTCGCAAGAATGAGGAGCAGCAAGCATGATCGTCATGGGTGTCGAAAGCTCGTGCGACGAAACAGGAGTCGGCATCGTTCGTTGGAACGGTGACGGAACCTGTGATTTGTTGGCGGACGAAGTGGCGTCGAGCGTGGATCAGCACGCCCGGTACGGCGGAGTGGTGCCGGAGGTGGCTTCTCGGGCTCATCTCGAGGCCATCGTTCCGACCATGCGGCGTGCGCTCGCAGCGGCGGGTATCGAGAAGCCCGACGCTCTTGCCGTGACGATCGGGCCCGGACTGGCAGGCGCCCTGTTGGTGGGCGTGGCGGCAGCCAAAGCCTATGCGGCAGCGTGGAACATCCCGTTCTATGCGGTCAATCACCTCGGTGGTCACGTATCGGTCGACACCCTCGAGCACGGACCGTTGCCGTCGTGCGTGGCCCTTCTGGTCTCCGGTGGGCACACGCATTTGTTGCACGTCGAGGATCTCGGAAAGCCGATCGTCGAACTCGGGACAACCGTCGACGACGCTGCCGGTGAGGCATTCGACAAGGTTGCACGGCTTCTCGGTCTCGGATTCCCCGGTGGACCGGCCTTGGATGCTGCTGCGCAGGAAGGTGATCCGAACGCGATCCCGTTCCCTCGTGGCATGACGGGCCCGCGGGACTCGCGCCACGACTTCTCCTTCTCCGGGCTCAAGACGTCCGTCGCTCGCTATGTCGAGTCGAAACAGCGTGCAGAAGAGGCTTTTTCGATTCCCGACATCGCAGCGTCGTTCCAAGAGGCGGTGGCCGACGTCCTGACGATGAAGGCGGTTCGTGCTGCCAAGGATGTCGGCGTCGACACCGTGGTACTCGGCGGAGGAGCAACCGCGAACTCTCGCATTCGCAGCCTCGCCGAGCAGCGGTGCGCCGAATCCGGTCTCACGCTGCGTATCCCGAAGCCGAGGTTGTGCACCGACAACGGAGTGATGATCGCATCATTGGCCGCTCACCTGATCGGTGCGGGAGCCGGGCCGTCGGAACTGAGCGTTGCAACCGATCCGGGATTGTCCGTCTCGATCAGCCAAGTTCTGCGCTGAGGTCAGCCGACCGGTACAGGCGCGTGATCGGTAGGGGTCGGCGCCGCGTTCTCCGTCGGCGCCGCATTCTCTGTCGTCGGCTCAGGTGATACGGACTGTGTGGGAGTCTCGGCGGTGGTCTCGGTCGAACCGGAACCAGCGTTTCCGCCTTCGCCTGGGGCAAGTTCCGGCGGTCCGCCCGGTATCTGTGGCAGATTTTCCGGCCACCACGACGGCGTATCGGGCAGCGTTATGCCGGGAAGTGTCGGCCGGACCGGGACGCTGGTCGTGGTTGTGGGCGGAACGGTTGTCGTCGCTGTGGCGGTGTCCGACGGCGGCGCGGGCGACAACGTGAACTGATGCGTCTCGTACGACTGTGTTCCGTAGGGCTGTGTTCCGTACGGCTGTGTTCCGTAGGGCTGCGCCCGGTAGGGGACTGTTGTGTGCGCAACCGTGGGAACGGGGTCGTTTGATGGGATGACTGTGGAACCGGTGCTCGGAACGACGTCCGTTGTGGTGTGTGTCGTGGTAGATCCGGTGCCGACCGGCGAAATCGGCGTGTTGTCGGTCGGGACGACTTCCTTGGCGGCATAACCCAATACGAGTCCACCGACCACCAGTGCGCCGATCAGCGCGCCCGACGCTTTGGCGGCCGGACGGATGCGCTCGGAAGTTTCCGAACCTGCCAACGGGTAACGCAATGACGTCACGGAATCTGCAAGTAGCGCAGCACCTTTGGCTGCGGCTGCTTCCGGCTCGTCGAATTCGACTATCGGGACTCGTGCGGCGTCTGCGATTGCCGTACGCACAGTGGGGATATGGGCGCCGCCGCCGATGAGGACAATGGCTTCGACAGAGTGTGGCGCTGCGCTCAGGACGCTGCGGATCAGGGTGAGTGCGCGCTCGACATCTGCGCCGATGATGTCCTCGAACTCGTCCCGGGTGATCGTGATGGGCCCACGTGGCAGGTCGATCGTGACGCTGCGCGTGGTGGAGAGTTGTTCCTTGGCGACATGGCAGCGCGACACCAGTAGTTCGGTGTCGGTGTATCGGCCGAGCGGATGAGGGTACTTGTCGGTGACAAACGCGACGAGGGCTGCGTCGATGCCGGCGCCGGCCAGAGCGTCGGTGCGTTCGGAGATGAGGACCTCGCCGCTGTGATCGACCACGGACACGCTCAGGCCGTTATCGCCGAGGTCTATCTGCGCGGTGGTGTCGTAGCGTGCAGTCTTGCCCGTTTCGGCGAGATAGGCGTGCACCGCGGCGGGTTCGGGGATGAGCCGAACGCGGTTCGGCGACTTCGCAAGCGAGGATCGGATGCTCGTGAGCTGTTGGTCGGTCGAGTATGTGACCCCGATGGATCGAGGGGCAGCGGCGCGATCGGAGACCTGGGTGGTCATCAGCTTGATCGACGCGCGCACCAAGTCTCCGACATTTGTGTTGACCTGATCGGCGGAGACGAATCGTGTTTCGGCAGGCAAACTACCGGGTGTGGCTTCTGCGGAATCGGTATCGACGAGCGCGGAGTAGACGCCTGACGAACCCGTCGACATTCCCAGTGATGAACCCATCTTGCACCCCCTCGCAGGTGTTTCTGTGACGTCATATCGTTCGCCGTTACATGAACGTTACAGAACGATCGGCACGATTGCGCGTCGGTTTTCTGTGAGGAGGAGAACTTTTCGTACCGAAACGGTGGTTTTACCAGCGGGATTGCCGAATATTGAAGTATGCGGAAAAAAGTCGATTCTCGGCAGATGGATACGCGTCAACGCCGCCGATTGATCGCGGGGGCGGTCCTGAGACCGGTGCTGACGGTCATCGCGTTGGGTTGTGCCTATTTCCTGTTGCCATGGACTGACGCACACACCGTCAGCGCGTTTGCGCTACTGATTGCGGGCGCTGCCGCCGTGCTGGGTGTCGCGGCCTGGCAGATCAAGCGGATCCTGAATTCGGATGTGCCGGCGCTGCAGGCCGTCGAGGCGGCGTCGGTTGTAGTGCCGACGTATCTTCTGATCGTCTCGATGACCTATTTTGTGGTCGCGCGCGCGGACCCGACAAGTTTCACCGAACCCTTGTCGAGAATGGCCGCGCTCTATTTCTCGCTGTCAGTGTTCTCGACCGTCGGATTCGGGGACATCGCCGCAAAAACCGACCTGGCCAGGGCATTGGTGTCACTTCAGATCGTCTGCAACCTGGTGCTGATCGGCTTCGGCGTCCGCTTTGTGGTTGCTGCCGTGTCCTGGTCCAAGCAACACAGGACACGGCAGACGAAGTCAGAAGACGCTAGCGAATGACAGGAACCAGCAATTCGACGTTCTGATCGACACCGGCGCCGGTCAGCTTGGGATCGCGGTGAATGTCGTTGAAGGACAGTTCGCGGTACAGCGATGCCAGGCCCTCGGGTGACTTGTCACTGTGATCGACCGAGTACGGACTCTCGGCCTCGAAGAGCGTCGCGAGCAGCGAGACGGTGCCGTCTCCGTTGTCCGCGATTTCGATGATCCGGCCGAGTTGCGGGAAGTCGATGTGCGACGCGGTGTTGATCTCCCAGAATCCCTGCTCCGGCGTGACGCCGGGCCACGGGGTGATCTTGTTCTCGTGAGTGTGGCCGTTGACCCAGGCAAGAACGTTGGGGAAGCGGTGCAGGAGGTCGAGAAGCTGCGAACCACGAAATCGTGGCTCGAGGATGTTCTCGGGGTCGGGGATGACGTTGTCCATCGTGTCGCTCGTGTGGTGGCTGAACAACACGAAGTAGGTGTCGTCGCGGGACTGCGTGATCTTCGACCCCGCGGCGTCGAAGAACGTGCTGCTGCCCGCCCGAAGGGTGTCCTCGATCCAGCGGAACTGCGCTGCGCCCAGTGAACCGTCGACAAAGCCGGCACGGTTGGTGGAGTCCATGCTGATTCCGACGACGCCGGGAGCGATTTCGAAGGAGTAGTAGCCGATGCCGGTGTGATCGGCGTCCGGTGCGAATCCGTGACCGACCGGACCCGGACCCGTGTGCGCCGGATCGAGATGCGCAGCGATGAACTGCTTCGGTGTGAAGGGCGCACGTGCCGGGTCGGGGGTGACCTGGCGCGGAGGCGTCGTGAAAGCGGACAGAATGCCCGGAATCGCGCTCGGATCGAACTTGGTGGCGATGTCGATCTGCTTGGCCTGTTCCGGTGAACCGGGAACCTCGAACTTGAGCGATCCGGTGTACATGGCCTCGAGCGGCGGGATGCCACTGGGAACGGTGCCGGACACCGAATCGTCGTGGTTGCCGAACACGCAGTACCAGGGAGTGTTCAGGCCAGGGCTCGAGACAGGGGTGAATGCGGCTCCGAAGAAATTGGGGATCTCGGGGAAGCCCGCCTTCTTGTACATGTCGAGCATCGGAGATTCGGGGTTCCAGTACAGATCGGCCCCGGAGTTCTGGACGCCTTCGTAGCGGTCTTTTGCACCGGTGTTCGCAACGATCGTGCCGCCGTTGAGTGCAGTCAGGAACCAGTCGAGTTCGGCATGTTCCTTGTTGTCCGTGTTGTCGCCGGTGGTGACAACCGCGTCGAACGGCCGTGCTGTGTGCGGACCACATCCGATGGAATTGACGCTTCGGACAAGGGAAATCAGTCCGTGCGCAGTCAGAGTTTCCTGAGGACGGAAAGCGGAACCGGTGATCTGGTGGACGTATTCGAAGCGCATCGGCGACTGCGCGTCGAGGATGTGCACGTCGGTCAACTGCACAATGGACGCCAATGCAGTGCGACGGTCTTCGCGTCCGGACTTGGGCTCGGCGAGTTCACCGCGCACGATGTTCGCCCAGCCAGGTCCGGCTCCGAGTTTGCGGTAGCCGCTGCTGCCGATCGGCGTCGCGACTGCGTCGAGTGTGGTGCCCGCACCCGACGTAGGGAGGGGAGCGGCGCCGGCATATTGCAGTCCCCATGGCTTGGCGCTCAGACCTACGGCGCCCACGGCGCCGAGTCCGGCAAAGGTCAGGAAACTACGGCGGTTGATGTTCGTCACGAATGAACAATAGGTGAACAAATTGGACGTGGGTCTGATTTCGCTGAGGACGAAGAGAAAAAACCCGCCCAGTCCTTGAGGGTTGGCACTCTCACGTATAGAGTGCCAATTGGCGCTGATCGAGTTCCGGCACCCGCGACGACGGGACTGCAGTGACGCGCCGTAAACGTCAAACCCAATCGCGTCTCGAGCAACCCTCGGGCGCACATACCCATGGAGGGCTCATCGTGGCGAGCGTCAACATCAAGCCGCTCGAGGACAAGATCCTCGTCCAGGCCAACGAGGCTGAAACGACGACGGCTTCCGGCCTGGTCATTCCTGACACAGCCAAGGAAAAGCCCCAGGAGGGCACCGTCGTTGCAGTCGGCGAAGGCCGCGTCAACGAGCAGGGCAACCGCATCCCGGTCGACGTCAAGGAGGGTGACACGGTCATCTACTCCAAGTACGGCGGAACCGAGATCAAGTACGCCGGCCAGGAGTACCTGATTCTGTCGGCACGCGACGTGCTGGCTGTCGTCTCCAAGTAAGACACACGTGATCCGCCCCGGAGTCCACACAGGATCCCGGGGCGGAATGCGTTCACGCCCCGAAGATTCAGGAGCTGACAGAACAGATGTCCAAGCAAATTGCGTTCAACGAGACCGCGCGGCGTGCTCTCGAAGCAGGCGTCGACAAGCTCGCCGACGCCGTCAAGGTGACCTTGGGCCCGCGTGGACGCCACGTCGTGCTCGCCAAGGCATTCGGCGGCCCCACCGTTACCAACGACGGTGTGAGCATCGCCCGTGAGATCGACCTCGAAGATCCCTTCGAGAACCTCGGCGCACAGCTCGTCAAGAGTGTCGCCACCAAGACCAACGATGTTGCCGGCGACGGCACCACCACCGCTACGGTTCTCGCTCAGGCGATCGTGCGCGGCGGCCTCAAGAACATCGCCGCGGGCGCAAACCCGATGGCACTCGGCGTCGGAATCAATGCTGCCGCAGACAAGGTCGTCGAGGCGCTCATCGCCGCAGCAACTCCGGTCGAGGGCAAGAAGTCCATCGCTCAGGTTGCCACCGTCTCCTCGCGCGACGAGGAAATCGGCGAAATGGTCGGCGAAGCGCTCACCCGCGTCGGCACCGACGGTGTCGTCACGGTCGAGGAATCCTCCACCGTCGCAACCGAACTCGTTGTCACCGAAGGTGTTCAGTTCGACAAGGGCTACCTCTCGCCCTACTTCGTCACCGACATCGATTCGCAGAAGGCCGTCTACGAAGACGCGCTGATCCTGCTCTTCCGCGAGAAGATCAGCTCACTTCCCGACTTCCTGCCGCTGCTCGAGAAGGTTGCCGAATCCGGCAAGCCGCTCTTGATCATCGCCGAGGACGTCGAGGGTGAAGTTCTCTCCACCCTGGTGGTCAACTCCATCCGCAAGACGATCAAGGCCGTCGCCGTGAAGGCACCGTTCTTCGGTGACCGTCGCAAGGCGTTCCTCGACGATCTTGCCGTTGTCACCGCAGGCACCGTCATCAACACCGACGTCGGACTCTCCCTCAAGGAAGCCGGACTCGACCTGCTCGGCGGCGCACGCCGCGTTGTCGTGACCAAGGACGAGACCGTCATCGTCGACGGCGCAGGCACGGCAGACGACATCGCGACCCGCGTTGCGCAGCTTCGCCGCGAGATCGAGAACACCGATTCCGACTGGGATCGCGAGAAGCTCGAAGAGCGTCTGGCGAAGCTGTCCGGCGGAGTTGCGGTCATCAAGGTCGGCGCAGCCACCGAGACCGACCTCAAGGAACGTAAGTTCCGCGTCGAAGACGCCGTCAATGCAGCCAAGGCTGCTGTCGCCGAGGGCATCGTCCCCGGCGGTGGATCGGCACTCGTTCAGGCCGGCGTCGAGCTCGCCGACAACCTCGGCTTCACCGGTGACGAAGCCACCGGCGTCGCAGTGGTCCGCGCAGCGCTCAACGCGCCGCTGTTCTGGATCGCCTCCAACGCCGGCATCGACGGTTCCGTCGTTGTCAGCAAGGTTGCGGATCTCCCCAAGGGCCACGGCTTCAACGCCGCGACCCTCACGTACGGCGACCTGCTCGCCGACGGCGTCATCGACCCCGTCAAGGTCACCCGCTCGGCAGTGGTCAACGCCGCTTCCGTTGCTCGGATGATCCTGACCACCGAGAGCGCCGTTGTCGAGAAGCCGACCGAAGAAGTAGCTGACACCGGACACGGTCACAGCCACTAGGTTTCACGCACGAAAAGCGATCCCCCGCCGAAAGTTGGTGGGGGATCGCTTTTTTCGGTTGCTGCTCAGACGAGCGGAATGATGGCGAACGGATCGCCCGTCGGCTGAGTAGATCCACCGGGAGGCTCGATCGTAAAAGCGAGTCTTGTGTTCGGCCCGATGTCGTCGAGGACAACCTGAGTCGTCGGTTTGACGTCAGCCGGTGCCATCGTGCCCTTCGGGATCATGGTGTTACCGTCCGGCGAGACCAGCCACATCTGATAAACCTGGTCCGGGCTCGGGGGAGTCACACCGTTCATCGTCAACACCGCGGCATCTTCGGACGGCGAAAACGCCGTTGTCGCGGTGCCGCCGCCGGGTACGTCCAACGTGGTCGAGTGCATATCGGGCGCGGCCATGATCTCCGAAACAGTGGTCGGCGACGGAGTGTTGTCGGTGATCTGGACGCCGATTCCGATACCCCCGGCCACGATGACCACCGCCGCAGCAGCGGCTAGTGCGATGGTCCATGGGCGTCGACGCTTACGTCGACTGGCAAGGGAGACCGGCGGAGCCACTTCCGGCGATTGTGGAGTCTCGGCGATAACGTCGAGTAGGCGAACGCGGAGCGCCGGCGGAGGTTCGACTGCGTCGACGATGCTCAGAACGGCCATCGTCTCGGCGGCGAGCCGGACCTGAGATTCGAATTCCGCTCGGGTGGCCGCGTCGGTGCCTTCCAGGAGAACGTCGACGGCCCGACGTTCATCGAGGTCGAGGGCATCGATCGCGTAGGGGTATGCCCAGCCGATCAGCTGTTCGTCCATCTCAGTTCACCCCCAGACATCTGCGTAGCCGCAGTAATCCGTCGCGGATTCGTGACTTTATCGTGGGAATCGCCACGCCGAGGTCTTCGGCTACTTCGCGGTACGTTCGCCCGCCGTAGTACGCCAGTGTCAATGCTTCTCGCTGGGTTGCCGTCACCGATTCCAAACAGTCGGTGACGGCGCGATGTTCGTCTTTGCGAGCGACTTCTTCACTGACGACGTCGAATTCGGGTGTCGAATTTGTGGTGTCGTACAGAGCCTGTCGATCCGAACTCGATTGCTCCGACCGAACCCGGTCCACAGCTCGCCGGTGAGCAAGAGTGAGTAGCCAGGATAACGCCGACCCGCGGACCGGATCGAAGGTGTCCACCGTTTTCCAGGCTTGGAGATACACCTCTTGAACAGTTTCTTCGGAGAACCCCGGATCGCGAAGGACCCGGAGAACCATCCCGTACACGCGTGCACTGGTCCGGTCGTAGAACTCGGCGAATGCCGTTTGATCGCCACCAGCGACATTCACGAGGATTCGCGCGAGTTCGCGGGATTCCGTGGTCCGGGCGGTGCGGGCTGCAGAATTGTCGATCGGACAAGCGTCGGTGTGCTCTGGGGCCTCGTTCGGTTCACTCACGTCGCGTGGCTCACCCGCGCTGAGTAATCCCGCCCCGAAGGTTCGTGTTGTTTCATCGACTACAACCGTAGCGTGCATGTCCGGTTCTTTTCTGTTGGCCCGCCGCTACTGCTGTGCGCCCTTCTCAATCGCCCGCGGTTGACAAAGGCGCACAGCAAGGGGGATTACTGCGGCATCAACACCGAATCGATGAGGTAGACGGTTGCATTTGCGGTCTTGACACCACCGCAGAGGACGGTTGCGTCATTGACCTTGATGTTGTCGCCCGATCCGGTGACGGTGACCGTTCCACCCTCGGCGGTGGGGTGGGTGCCGTCGATATCGGCGGGAGCGATCTGACCGGGAACCACGTGGTAGGTGAGGATCTTCGTCAGCGTTGCGCTGTCGGTCTTGAGGCTGTCGATTGTGGCTGGGTCGATTTTCGCGAATGCGGCGTCGACGGGAGCGAAGACGGTGAACTCACCACCGTTGAGGGTGTCGACCAGGTTGACGTCCGGATTGAGCTGACCGGATACGGCAGCGGTCAGTGTGGTGAGGAGGGGATTGTTCGACGCGGCTGTCACAACCGGGTCCTGCGCCATTCCGCTGACGGAGCCGGCGCCGGTGGGCACTGCCGCTGCGTAGTCCGCGCAACCTGCCCCGACCAGATCCGATGCGGGGTCTGCCATTGCACTGGAAGTCGTCATCGACATGCTCGAGGTTGTTGTTGCAGCGCTCGACGTGGAATCAGACGAATCATCGCTGTCGGAGGAACAACCGACTACGCCGACGAGTGCGAACGACGCTGCTGCCGTGACTGCCAGAACTCGAGTGGTGGTGTTCATGGGTCTGCCTTCCGTAAATGAAGTGCCGGTGTGCACGTTCCGTACAAGGCATTCGGAGCCAGCAGTGAGGTGGATGGGTCGAGATACGAAAAGAGCCCGAGACACGAGAAAGTCCCCGAGACACGAGAAAGCCCCCGAGTTCGTCGGGGGCTCTCTGGTCTCGGTCTGCTGGGTAAGCAGTTCGTGCAGTGCGGGGAGGGGGAGACTCGAGTTTTACCTACGAGAGTTTTACCTACGAGGTTTTACGACGCCAGGCGGCCGTTCCGTCGGTGGCGTGCATACAGTTCGCGTTCGGTTTCCGACATCCCGCCCCAGATGCCGTACGGCTCGGAGACGGTCAGTGCGTGAGAGCGGCACTGAATGAGAACCGGGCACTGGTGGCACATTTCCTTGGCTCGTGTTTCGCGTTGCGCTCGGGCTCGTCCGCGTTCGCCGTCCGGGTGAAAGAACATCGAGGAGTCGACTCCGCGGCACAGTCCGTGCATCTGCCAGTCCCAGATGTCTGCGTTCGGCCCGGGAAGATGATTAGGTGCAGGCATGTTGACTCCTTACTGCAAGCTCGTCGTGATCAACGAGCGGACCAAGTAGCCCGAAGATTATCCGGGCTTTCTATCGTTCGCGCTTGCTAACCGTAAGGGTGCTGAGTAAATCGCGTCAATAGCCTCGATGCGTGGTGAGCGGCATATCTCGCAAAGCAAGATTTAACGAGAGAAATATTTACATTTCGACCCCCTCGTGTGTAAGTGAGCCGTTGCCGAACGATTGACAGTATCGAGTGATGTGTAAAGTTCTGCAGATATGTTTCGTCTGAAGTGGCAGATCAGGGGGACTATTCGTATTATGGACAAAGTTGAATCGCTCGCGACTGTCGGTGATCGTCGGCGTTCTAGCGCGACCTTCGAATGACTGAATTGGGACTAAGTTCCCAAATCGCACTTTGGACGTTTGTCCATTAGGTAACCCGTAGTTAACCTAATGGATATGCATTCGTTAATAATCCGAGAAAATGCAATTTTCAATTTCAGTTGAACATTTGGTGAATGGGTGCGGAATCACGGGTGTCGCATCTTTCGGTCCCCTCGCAGCGCTCTGTGGTGGAGGGCACTGCAATGATTTGACCGTGTCGACAACTCTTCTGTCCGTGGCATTCGGGGCGGACCCCGGACGTGCGCCGCTGGCCGCTCCGGCAACCATCGAACAGTGGTGGTTGACGGCCGTCGCCCTCGGTGGCCAGGGGCGTTATGCGCAGGCGCGTGCCGCCTTGAACGTGGTGGATCGGCGCACCGCCGGCCTCGCCACAGATGGCGACTGCGTGTACGCCTCGTTGTCCGCAAGCACGCGGGCGTCGTTCCTGCGGCAGACGGGCTGGCATGGGATGGCGTCGTACGACGACGGGCGCGCTTTTGCCATTGTTGCCGGACGAGGCGACTCTCCTGAGTTGGTCGCGGCCGCCTGTGACGCGTTGACCGGTCTTGCGGCCGATGCCCTCGGTCAGGGCCGCCTGGCACTGGGATGGCGCCTGCTCGAGCGCTGTGCGGAGCAGATCAACCGTTCGGAAGGCCGGCCGGCGCAGTTGTGGCGTCAGTTGATCAGGCTCGAGTGGGTCTCAGCTGAACTTGCGCTCGCTTCCGGTGATTTCACGCGGGCGCTTCGACATGCTGAACGCGCTGTCGCACTCGCTGCCGATTGTGATTCGCTCAGGCACAAGGTCAAGTCGAACCTCTTGCGATGCGCGGCGCTGACAGGTTTCGAACCGGGCCAGGCGGCAATGCTTGCGGGTGAAGTGTTCGACGAGTGTCGTTCGTCTGGATTACTACCTTTGGCGTGGGCGTCATCGATGCTGATCGAGGGTGTGAGCGGAATCGCCACGACACCGAATTCGGCCGCGCTCGGCGCTGCGGTGGGGGCACGCGGGGGAGTATTCCGCGATATGTCCCTGTGAGGTGTGCCACCGATATGTCTCTGTGAGGTGTGCCACGCGGTAGCCGACGAGTTGTATGCGTCGAAACATTGCCGCGGCGGGCCAGGCCTGCGCGGACCAGTCGGTCTGGATGGTTACTCTTAGAGGGTTCCGCTGTTAGTGGAAGCACACCCGCTCGGGAAGTGCCACTGTAACGCCAGGATTTTCGCTGACGATGACAAATACGAGCGATGAGTTGGACTCCGCGGTCGCCGCTGCAGCGCAGGGCGACCGTACAGCTCTAGCTTTGGTTTTGGAAAACATTCGACCAATGGTGGTGCGCTATTGCCGTGGTCGGGTGGGTGCGGCGGAGAGAGGCCACTTGTCGGCCGACGACGTCGCGCAGGAGGTGTGTCTCGCCGTGATGACCGCGTTGCCGCGTTATCAAGATCAGGGACGCCCCTTCATGGCTTTTGTGTACGGCATTGCTGCACACAAGGTTGCTGACGCCCATCGAAGCTCCGCCCGTAACAAGTCGGAGCCCGTTGCCGAAGTACCGGATGTAATTGCACTTGACGATGGACCCGAGCAGCGAGCACTCGATTCGGAATCCAGCCGGCACATGCAGGAACTGCTCGGCACCTTGCCGGAGAAGCATCGAGAGATCTTGATTCTCCGGTTGGTTGTCGGACTGTCGGCTGAAGAAACGGCCGCCGCCGTCGGGAGCACCGCCGGAGCTGTACGAGTCGCCCAGCACAGGGCGATCGCGAAACTGAAAAAAGTAGTAACGAAAGCGGGTGAGAGCTATGGCTAGAGACGAGAATCGTGATCCTTCCGATCTCGATGACCTCACAGCCGGTCTCGCCGACGACGGTGCACCGGTGGATCTGGCTGCGGTTCGGCGCGACGACGCGCTGATCGAGGCAATTTCCCGTGGTGGGCCGGTAGCAACCGATAGCACTGAGCAGTACGAACTGGCGTTGATTCTGTCGAAGTGGCGCGATGACGTCGTGTCGACTCCGATGCCGGAGGGCCCACTTCTCGACGAAGTGATCGCCGCTATCGAATCAGCGCCCCCCAGCATTGCCGATCGCGCGCGTTCGCGTTCACGTCTTCGGCTGCTGCGTCCCGTTGCCGCTGCGGCAGCTGTCGCAGCGGTGGTGATCGGTGGCGGCTCGATGCTCACGTACGGGGCTGAACCGGGCGACGCACTGTGGGGTGTGAAGCAGGTTGTCTTCGCGGAAGAAGCGAATTCGACTGTCGCGAAGATCGACACCACATCCGAGCTCGAGAAGGCTGAGCGGTTGTTGGCCGCCGGGGATATTCCCGAAGCGAAGAAGGTTCTGGACAACGCTGCCCAGCGTGCCGGTGCGGTGAAGGATTCGCAGGCGAAGGCGGATCTCGTAGAACGCTGGGGCAAGTTGATGACCCAGGTTCAGGAAACAACTACTCAGGCTGCCCCGCCGACGTCGACCACAACTGACGGGCTGACAACGATCGAGCCCCCGCCGGTGACGTCGATTCCCGTTTTGCCTGGCCCGACCTCGGATCCCGAGTTGCCGGGTACCAATCCGACGACATCGACGCCCAACCCTGCGATAGTTGCGCCGTCGTCAACCGTCCCGAGTCCGTCGGCGAACCCGACGACAACAACAACGACAACGTTGCCGACGACAACTACCCCGTCCTCGTCGAGGACGACAACAACGTCGCCGAGTGTGAACACGCCGTCCTGAGCCTCGCGAGAGCTGTTCGGCACCAACACAAATCATTACAAAAACAGTGGGCCGGCAAGCGTAATGCTTGCCGGCCCACTGTTTTTGTCACGTATCAGGCTGTAGGTACGTGTCAGGCGTCGAATCCGTCGCCGTGCATCGCTTCGTTCATGGATGCGTCGGCGTATCCACGGCAGTAGTCCCACGTGACATATGCCTCAGGCATGGGATCGTAGGCAGGTTCGTGAGGCCGAACTGTGCCGTCGACGAGGAGCTGAAGCAGGTTTGCCCGCAACATGTCCCAGTCGTGGTAGTGGTCCTGTTGGCAGTCCTCGCAGCACACCACGAGTCCGCGGATGCCACGATGAGCGAGGAGGGCCTCGTATACGGCCAGGTCAGCGAGATCTTCCTCGACTGCCTGCCGTTCTTGGGGGTCGAGTGGTTGACCCGGCTCGATGGCATCGAGTGCCGCGGACGGGTCAGCGGGGTCGCCGGCAAAGGGATCTGGCGGCAGACCGGGAGGCAGTTGATCACGCACAGCACCACGGTACGCAGGTCAGGGGGGTCAGCGCCACTCGTTACGCGTACTTGCAGCGTGGGTGGGATGGTTCGGACCAATGTGCGGCCCGATACCATGGTGTTCAACGCCGGGAAAAGGTGCCAGGAATATCTTTCTGTGCAGGTGCCTTCTATCCGATATCCAGCTTTCGTAATCCGCTTCGAGGTGGCTGCTACAGCGGCTACCGAACAGGCGAATCTAGGTCCATGGAGGGTCCTGACCGCATGACTAGTTCTGCAGGGCATGTACACACCGGAGGAGACGACCCCAACAAGGTCGCGATGCTCGGGCTGACATACGACGACGTACTGCTTTTGCCTGCAGCGTCCGATGTCATTCCGAGCCAGGTCGATACGTCGAGTCAGCTGACCCGCGATATCCGTCTGCGAATCCCGTTGGTCAGTTCGGCGATGGACACGGTCACCGAGTCGCGGATGGCCATTGCCATGGCTCGCGCAGGCGGAATGGGCGTTCTGCACCGCAATTCGTCCGTGGAGGTTCAGGCCGGCCAGGTCGAGACCGTCAAGCGTTCGGAGGCCGGCATGGTCACCGATCCGGTCACGTGTAAGCCGTCGGACACGATGGGTGAGGTCGACGCGAAGTGCGCTCGCTTCCGTATCTCGGGTCTGCCGGTCACCGACGACGCCGGACAGTTGGTCGGCATCGTCACGAACCGTGACATGCGTTTCGAGGTCGACCAGAATCGTCCGGTCGCCGAGATCATGACCAAGATGCCGTTGATCACAGCACAAGAGGGCGTCACCGCTGACGTCGCACTGGGTCTGCTTCGCCGTCACAAGATCGAGAAGCTTCCGATCGTGGACGGTAACGGCAAGCTCACCGGCCTGATCACGGTCAAGGACTTCGTCAAGACCGAGCAGCATCCGTTTGCCACCAAGGACCGGGACGGTCGACTCCTGGTCGGTGCGGCCGTTGGTGCCGGAGACGAAGCCTGGGCTCGTGCCATGACTCTTACCGATGCCGGTGTCGACGTTGTCGTGGTGGACAGCGCACACGGCCACAGCGCCGGTGTTCTGGACATGATTCGTCGCCTCAAGGCCGAAATCGGTGATCGTGTGCAGATCATCGGTGGCAACGTCGCAACCCGCGCGGGTGCGTTGGCGCTCGTCGAGGCGGGCGCGGACGCCGTCAAGGTCGGTGTCGGTCCCGGTTCCATTTGCACGACCCGTGTCATCGCCGGTGTCGGCGCCCCGCAGATCACGGCCATCCTCGAAGCGGTTGCCGCGTGCAAGCCGCTCGGTGTCCCCGTGATCGCCGACGGTGGTCTGCAGTTCTCCGGCGACATCGCCAAGGCGCTTGCAGCCGGTGCGTCGACGGCCATGCTCGGCTCGCTCCTCGCTGGTACGGCCGAATCGCCGGGTGAGCTGATCCTGGTGGGCGGCAAGCAGTTCAAGAGCTATCGCGGTATGGGTTCGCTTGGTGCGATGCAGTCGCGCGGTGAGGCCAAGTCGTACTCCAAGGATCGCTACTTCCAGGACGACGTTCTCTCCGAGGACAAGTTGGTTCCGGAAGGCATCGAGGGTCGTGTTCCGTTCCGTGGACCGCTCTCGCAGGTGACGCATCAGCTCACCGGCGGTTTGCGCGCGGCAATGGGTTACACCGGCTCTGCCACGATCGAGCATCTCCAGAACGCTCAGTTCGTCCAGATCACGGCTGCGGGACTCAAGGAAAGCCACCCGCACGACATCACCATGACGGTCGAAGCGCCCAATTACGCTGCCCGCTAAGTTCAGTTCGCTAGTTCACCAGTCACGAGAAAGGGGCGCGCGTGCGCGACCTCGTTGAAATCGGAATGGGTCGTACGGCCCGTCGTACCTACGAACTGGACGATGTGAACATCGTTCCCTCCCGGCGGACTCGTTCGTCGAAGGAGGTGTCGACGACGTGGCAGATCGACGCGTACAGGTTCGAAATTCCCATCCTCGCTCACCCGACGGACGCATTGGTCTCGCCGACCTTCGCAATCGAATTGGGTAAGCGCGGCGGGCTCGGCGTCATCAACGGCGAGGGCCTGTGGGGCCGTCATGCCGATGTCGAGGCAAAGCTGGCTCGGCTTGTCGAGATCGCGGAAACAGACGGTGGTGTCGACGCCGCGATCCGGTACCTGCAGGAACTGCATGCGGCGCCGTTGCAGGCGGAATTGCTGGCAGCAGCGGTCGCTCAGGTTCGTGACGCCGGTGTCACGACGGCGGTTCGCGTCAGCCCGCAGAATGCGCGCGCGCTGACGCCGGCACTGGTCAAGGCCGGAATCGACCTGTTGGTCGTTCACGGCACGATCATCTCCGCCGAGCATGTCGTGCGCACCGAGGAAAAACCGCTCAACCTCAAGACGTTCATCTCCGAGCTCGACGTTCCGGTTATCGCCGGTGGTGTGAGTGATCACCGCACGGCTCTGCACTTGATGCGGACCGGCGCGGCGGGCGTCATCGTCGGCTACGGCTCTTCCGAGGGTGCAACCACGACTGGCGAGGTTCTGGGTATCGGGGTGCCGATGGCTACCGCTATCGCCGATGCCGCTGCGGCTCGCCGTGACTACCTCGACGAGACGGGTGGGCGTTACGTCCACGTGATCGCCGACGGTGACATCGCTACGTCCGGTGATCTGGCGAAGGCGATCGCGTGCGGCGCGGATGCTGCTGTTCTCGGCACGCCGTTGGCTGTGTCGGCTGAAGCTGCAGGCGGCGGTTGGTACTGGCCGTCCGCTGCTGCGCATCCTTCGGTTCCGCGTGGCGCGCTCCTCCCGGTTTCCTACGGCGAGCGGCCCTCGCTGGACAAGGTTCTGGCCGGGCCGTCCGACGATCCGTACGGTTCGCTGAACTTCGTGGGCGGTTTGCGTCGCTCCATGGCAAAGGCCGGTTACTCCACGCTCAAGGAGTTCCAGAAGGTCGGACTGACAGTTCGCGCCTGATTTGTCTTCATCTGTGGCCCCGGCTTCCTCTCGGAACCGGGGCCACAGGTCTATGTACAGGACTTTCGCGCGTTGATGATACTTATGGTTACGCTTAGGGCACCCTTGTGGTGGCAGTCACAACATTCGGGTGCATACTGACGGGTAACTACGTTTTCACGGTGGAGGTGTCCCGATGGGCAAGCAACGCGCTACGGATTACGACGTCCTGATTGTCGGATCCGGATTCGGCGGAAGCGTGAGCGCGCTTCGTCTTGTGGAGAAGGGCTACAAGGTAGGTGTCATCGAAGCGGGCCGACGGTACGCCGATGCGGAGTTCGCGAAGACGAGCTGGGATCTGAAGAAGTTTCTCTGGGCGCCCAAGCTGGGCTGCTTCGGTATTCAGCGGGTTCACCTGCTGCGCGACTGCTTGATTCTCGCCGGCGCGGGAGTGGGCGGTGGTTCTCTGAACTACGCGAACACGCTCTACCAGCCGCCGGAGCCGTTCTTCCAGGACAAGCAGTGGGCGCACATCACCGATTGGCGCAGCGAGCTCACGCCGTACTACGAGCAGGCGCAGAAGATGCTCGGTGTTGTGCGGAACCCGCATATGACGCCGGCTGACGAGATCATGAAATCGGTCGCGGACGACATGGGGGTCGGCGACACCTTCATTCAGACACCGGTCGGGGTGTACTTCGGTGAGCCCGGCCAGAAAGCCGCTGACCCGTACTTCGGTGGTGTCGGTCCCGAACGCACCGGGTGCATCGAGTGTGGCGAGTGCATGACCGGCTGCCGGCACGGCGCCAAGAACACGCTCCTCAAGAACTACTTAGGCTTGGCCGAGACCGCGGGCGCCGACATCATTCCCATGACCACGGTCTCGGGACTTCGCGAGCACCACGACGGCACGTGGGATGTGTTCACCGAGCGCACCGGTGCCTACGCGCGCAAGAACCGTCGGACGTACACCGCCGCTCATGTGATTCTCGCGGCGGGAACATGGGGAACGCAGCACCTGTTGTTCGACATGAAGGACACCGGAGCGCTACCCAAGCTGTCCGGCACACTGGGCGAACTCACGCGCACCAACTCCGAATCCATTGTCGGCGCAGGCAAATACAAGGTTGATCCCAACCTCGATCTCACACACGGAGTTGCGATTACGTCGTCGTTCCACCCGAGCGAGGACACGCATATCGAGCCGGTTCGCTACGGCAAGGGTTCCAATGCGATGGGCTTGCTGCAGACGCTGATGACCGACGGCGGTGGGGACAAGCCGCGGTGGGTCACGTTCCTCGGTGTGGTCGCGAAGAATCCGTATCAGATGTTGCGCATGCTCACGGTCAAGGACTGGAGCGAGCGAACCATCATCGCCCTCGTGATGCAGAATCTCGACAACTCCATCACCACCTATACGAAGAAGGGCCTGTTCGGCCGCCGCAAGGTCACCAGCAAGCAGGGCCACGGTCAGCCCAATCCGACATGGATCCCCGAGGGCAACGACGCGACGCGTCGGGTTGCCGAGAAGATCGACGGCGTTGCCGGCGGTACGTGGGGCGAAATCTTCAACGTTCCGCTGACGGCGCACTTCCTCGGCGGTTGCGCTATCGCCGAGGACGCCGACCACGGCGTGATCGATCCGTATCACCGCGTCTTCGGCTATCCGACGCTCAGCGTCGTCGACGGTGCCGCGGTGTCCGCGAACCTCGGTGTGAACCCGTCGCTGACCATTGCGGCGCAGGCCGAGCGTGCGGCGTCGCTGTGGCCGAACAAGGGGGAGGCAGACCTTCGTCCGGCTCAGGGCAGTGGCTACGAGCGGTTGACTCCGATCGCCCCCAAGTCGCCGGTGGTACCGGCGTCGGCACCGGCGGCACTGGTTCTTCCGATTGTGAAGATCACGGGCGGAAAGAAGACTGCAGCGCCGGGAGTGGCATAACAGAGTGGCGTAACGAGGTGATCTTCGTCGCCCCCGGACTTCCGTATGCTGCGTAGAGTCCGGGGGTGCGTAGGTTCGCTAGCTGGGGCGATTAGACTGCACGTGTGGCAGATATCGAGCAGCAGAGACCAGTTCTTGTCGTCGACTTCGGTGCGCAGTACGCGCAGCTGATCGCGCGTCGAGTCCGTGAGGCCAAGGTCTACTCGGAGGTGATTCCGCACACCATGACCGTCGAGGAGATCGTGGCCAAGAAGCCCTTGGCTGTGGTGCTCTCCGGCGGGCCGTCCAGCGTGTATGCCGACGGCGCTCCGAAGCTCGATCCGGCACTGTTCGACCACGACATTCCGGTGTTCGGCATCTGCTACGGATTCCAGGCGATGGCCGGAGCCCTCGGCGGCACTGTTGCCGAGACCGGAACCCGCGAGTACGGCCGTACCGACATCTCGGTGTCCGGCGGCTTGCTCCACGACGGACTTCCCTCGACGCAGCCGGTGTGGATGAGCCACGGCGACGCCGTCACCGAAGCGCCTTCGGGATTCGAGGTCACCGCGACCAGTGACGGCGCTCCCGTCGCAGCGTTCGAGGATCGCGCCCGCAAGCTGGCCGGCGTCCAGTACCACCCCGAGGTTCTGCATTCCCCGCACGGACAGCAGGTTTTGAGCCGCTTCCTGCACGAGATCGCCGGTATTCCGGCAGCGTGGACGGCGTCCAACATCGCCGACGCGCTCATCGAGCAGGTGCGCGAGCAGGTCGGCGACGGCCACGCCATCTGTGGTCTGTCCGGCGGCGTCGACTCCGCCGTTGCCGCTGCGTTGGTTCAGCGCGCTATCGGCGATCGGTTGACCTGTGTGTTCGTCGACCACGGTCTGATGCGTGCCGGTGAGCGCACCCAGGTGGAGAAGGACTTTGTTGCCGCGACGGGCGCTCGCCTGATCACGGTCGACGCAGCCGACACCTTCATCGGTGAACTGGCCGGCGTCACCGACCCCGAAACCAAGCGCAAGATCATCGGCCGCGAGTTCATCCGCAGCTTCGAAGGCGCTGTCAGTGATGTCCTGGGCGAGAACGCATCTCACGGCGCAACCGTCGACTTCCTCGTTCAGGGCACGCTGTACCCGGACGTCGTGGAGTCCGGTGGCGGCACCGGCACCGCAAACATCAAGAGCCACCACAACGTCGGTGGCCTGCCGGAAGATCTGCAGTTCAAGCTGGTCGAACCGCTGCGTCTGCTGTTCAAGGACGAGGTCCGCGCAGTCGGCCGCGAACTCGGTTTGCCGGAAGAGATCGTCGGACGCCAGCCGTTCCCCGGACCGGGCCTGGGTATCCGCATCATCGGCGAGGTCACCCGTGACCGTCTCGAAATCCTCCGCCAGGCGGATTCCATTGCACGTGAAGAACTTACGTCCGCAGGTCTCGACGGAACGATCTGGCAGTGCCCGGTTGTCCTCCTCGCCGACGTGCGCAGCGTGGGCGTGCAGGGCGACGGCCGGACCTACGGCCACCCGATCGTCTTGCGTCCGGTCTCGAGTGAAGACGCGATGACCGCAGACTGGACGCGCTTGCCGTACGAGACCCTCGAGCGCATTTCCACGCGCATCACCAACGAGGTTCCGGACGTCAACCGCGTTGTTCTCGACGTGACGAGCAAGCCGCCGGGAACGATCGAGTGGGAGTGAGCTGATTGCTGTGCGCCTTCATCAACCGACCGAGGTTGATGAAGGCGCACAGTGCTATTTGTGGTTCGAGGCTATTTGTGGTTCGAGCTATTTGCGGTTCGGCAGAATCACCAGCAGTAGGCCGGCGATGACTGCTGCTCCCACGAACAGCCACCGGAATTGAATGTCTGCTGCCGGGGCGAGGGAGAAGGGTCCGAGTAGGGCCCATCCGCTGACCAGGAATGCCGCGATTCCCGCGATGAGCAGAAGTGCGGACGGCCGCTTGGATTTCGGGGTTTCCTCGTGTTCTTCGGTGCTGTTGCTGTTGCCGATGTCGTCGTAGTCGCTCATTACTGGTGTACCTCCAAGGAGCCGAATGTGGCTTTGGCGTTGATCGTCACGGTGGGGGCGTCAGGCCCGGCCCCCGCGCCGGCGTGGACTCCACCGTCGAGGCAACGGGATCCGTCACCCATCACGACTGTGCAGTCGTTCTGTGCCTTGACCGTCGGCGGCAGCAGCACCTTGAACTCGCCGAATGCCGCCGAGACGTCGATGGTCTTGTCCTCGGTGAACGTGAGCTCGCTCAGATCCAGTGTGAAGCTGCCGAAGCCGCCGGAGTACGACGACTGAATCTCGGACACGCTGGTCGGTGTCCACTTCTGCTCACCTGACGCGTCGAACTCGAGGGGATAGACCAGGGACGCGAGAATCACGAAGCCGACGAGTGGTCCGGTGACGATCAGCAGCCCGTATCCCTTACGGAAGAACGCCCCGAAGATCAACCCGAGAGCGATCACGGCAAGTCCGACTGCCCCGACACGGCCGGGGGTGAACCAGTCGTTGCCGGTTGCGGCGCCTGCGGCACCGACTGCGGTGGCGGCGATGATCGCCAGGCCCAGAACGGTCAGGGTCCACCGGGAGCGTCGACGCCGAGGCGGAAGCGGTAACAGGGGAGGGTTTTTGGTGACGGGGTCGGGAAGGTCCCAGGCGAAGGGGGCGACCCCGAGCGGATCCCACGCGGGCGGCGTGATCGCGGGCTCGCTCTTCGAGAGATCAACTGCTGGAGCCGATTCCGATGACGAAGTTGCCGCGGCCGGTTCGGTGGGCACGTAGCTGTCGGGAAGCTTGGTGTACGGCGTGTACGTCGGCGGCTGGTTCGGGGCGAAGTATCCCGGGGTGAACGGTCCCGGGGTGAATCCTGTTCCGGGATAGACCGTTCCGGCGCCGATGTGCTGCGTGGACGAAGGTGGCAGCACCGGTGGAACAGGTTGGCGTTGGTAGAGCAGCCACAGGCCGCCGAGCATCAACATGACGCCGATCAGTCCGGAACCGCCCTGGCCGGCGCCGAGCGGACCGATCGTAGTCGCGGCGATAGCGAGGGCTACCACCAGGACGATGGTTTTGGTGTGCTTGTCCGAGCGGTGGCGAGGACCCGGCGCTGCTGCGGCCCGGCCGATGTCGGCGCGCGGGAAAGTCAGCCAGGCCACGACGTACAGCAAGATTCCCGAGCCGCCGAAGATGGTCGAGATGACAAAGGCAACGCGCACGAGGATCGGGTCGACACCGTATCGGTATCCGATTCCTGCGCATACGCCGGCAACGTGACCCTGGTCCGGTAGACGCACGGGGCGGGTCCGCCACAGATCGTTGATCTGTTCCTGGAAGGTCGGATTACTCATGGCTCCATCGTGGTGTGTTCGGTGGTGTTGCCGCATCAGGGGTGAACCCTGATCTTTGGCGCGTTCGTGGCCTTACTTCAGGGTTGGACCCTGATGTGCTCGAGCAGGGTTCGTGCCAGTATCGACTATGTGCAATCTGTGTCTGATCCCGCGCTCGTGAGTGCGCCGCTGCCGATACGAAAGTTGGAGCGGCGCTCCGGCGGTCGAATTGTGGGTGGTGTTGCCGGCGGTATCGCGGATCACCTTGGTGTCGACGCGCTGAAGGTCCGCGTTGCGTTTGCGATTCTGGCGGCAATGGCCGGTGCCGGCATCGTGGCGTACGGAATTCTCTGGGTTTTCGTGTCGGCTGGTACCGACACCGAGAAGCCGAGTGCAGCGGAGCGTCAGCGTGCGTACGGCCTGGCCGTTCTCGGTCTGGGCGGCGCGGCAGCGTTGTCGTGGTTGCTGAGCGGCACGGCTGGTTCTGTACTGGCGCCGTTCTTTGTTGTAGCGGTCGGTGCGGCACTGGTGTGGCGGGAGTTCGATTCCGACGGCCCGCGTACCGTCATCGGGTTGCCGGCGCGGCCGACCGTCCTGACGTGGACGCGGGTGGTCGGCGGCGCATCGATGATCGTGCTGGGTCTGGCGGTCGTGGTGTTGGCGCAGGTCGACATCGACGCGTTGCGGTCGTCGTTGTTGGCCGTCGTCGTGACGTTGATCGGTGCCGGCTTGCTGACGGTTCCGTTGTGGTTGCGGATGTGGCGGGCGCTCGGCGCCGAGCGGGCCGCTCGAATTCGCAACGACGAGCGTGAAGAGATCGCGTCGCACCTGCATGATTCGGTGTTGCAGACGTTGGCGTTGATCCAGAAGCAGTCCGACAATCCGGTGGAAGTGGCGCGGCTTGCCCGTGGGCAGGAGCGCGAGCTTCGGAAGTGGTTGTTCAGTGGCGGCGAGATCGACCACACGAGCCTGACCGAGGGACTCAAGATCATCGCGGGTGAGGTGGAGGATCAGCACGGCGTGACGGTTCGGCCGGTGACGGTAGGCGACGTGCAGTTGGACGGCGAGGACGGTCTGCCGAAGGAAGCGTTCACCGCTCTTCTCGGCGCTACGCGTGAGGCTCTGGTCAACGCGGCGAAACATTCCGGCGAGAAGGAGATCAACCTGTTTGCCGAGGTGGAAGGTGATCAGGTGAGCATCTTCGTTCGGGATCGCGGCGTGGGATTCGACGTCGACGCGGTGCCAGAGGACCGTCAAGGTCTGGCGAAGTCGATTCGCGGCCGGATCGAGCGTCGTGGTGGCCGCGTCGTGGTTCGTTCCACCATCGGCAAGGGGACGGAAATCCGGGTACACATGCCGCTCGGGGGCAAGACGAGCACCGACTCTGACCTACAGTGGGACGAGCCTGCTGACCATGTCGACAACCCGGAGGAAGCGCCCCAGTGACAGTTCCGCCCACACCCCCGTATCGCGTTTTCCTTGTCGACGATCACGGGGTGTTCCGCTCCGGGGTTCGGGCCGAATTGTCTCGTGAAGACGACATGGAGATTGTCGGTGAGGCCGGTGGGGTGGCCGAGGCGATTGCCGGGATCAACTCCACGAAACCCCACGTCGTCTTGCTCGACGTACACATGCCGGACGGCGGCGGTGTGGCCGTGCTGCGCGGGATAGATTCCGGTCCGGTGTGCTTGGCGCTCAGCGTCTCCGATGCGGCTGAGGACGTCATCGCGGTAATCCGGGCGGGTGCTCGCGGCTACGTCACCAAGACAATTTCGGGTGCCGAACTGGCCGACGGTGTCCGCCGGGTAGCGGGCGGCGACGCCGTCTTCGGGCCCAGGCTGGCCGGGTTTGTGCTCGACTCCTTCACCGGTCGATCCGCGGCACCGGAACCACAACTCGATCCGGAACTCGATTCACTGACTCCCCGTGAACTCGAGGTCCTGCGGTTGCTCGCGCGGGGGTACACCTACCGCGAGATTGCGGAGGAGTTGGTGATCTCCGTGAAGACCGTCGAGACGCATGCGTCCAATGTCCTGCGAAAGACTCAGCAGTCCAATCGCAATGCACTGACACGCTGGGCTCATCGCCGCCAGATCGACTGAACTCTTCCGCGAGCGTCCACGAACGCGCACCATGGACCACATGACGGAACCACTGGCGCTGGCGTCGAGACGTGGGCGTTGGGTTGTTGCCGCCACGGTTCTCGGTTCGAGCATGGCTCTTCTCGACGGCACGGTAGTCAACATCGCGTTACCGCACATCGGCGAGGAGTTGGGTTCCGGGGTGGCGGGCCTGCAGTGGACGCTCAGCGGGTACACGTTGGCTCTGGCGTCGTTGATTCTGCTCGGCGGCGCTCTGGGGGACCGGTGGGGTAGGCGTCGGGTGTTCGTATGGGGCACGGTGTGGTTCGCGGTGGCGTCGCTGCTGTGCGGCATTGCTCCCGACATCACGTTCTTGGTGGTGGCACGAATCCTGCAAGGCGTGGGTGCGGCACTGCTGACGCCGGGAAGCTTGGCCATAATCTCGGCCTCGTTGCGGGAGGAGGATCGGGGTGCCGCCATCGGATTGTGGTCCGGGCTCGGGGGAGTTGCGGGAGCAATAGGTCCGTTGTTCGGTGGCTGGCTCGTGGAGGTTGCCGGGTGGCGGTCGGTGTTCTTCCTGAACTTGCCGTTGGCTGCTCTTGTCGTGTGGGCGAGCGTGCGGCACGTTCCGGAGAGTCGTGACCCACATCCTCCGGAACGCCTGGACGTACTCGGATCTGCCTGTGCGGTAATCGGTCTCGGTGCGTTGACCTACGGGTTGATCGAGATGAACCTGGTCGCGGGGGTGGTCGGCGCACTTGTGTTGTGCCTGTTTGTCGTTGTGGAGCGACGGTCGCCGAGTGCGGTGGTGCCGCCGTCGTTGTTCCGGTCGAGAATGTTTGTCGCCGCCAATCTGGTGACCCTCGCGGTATACGCGGCGTTGGGCGGTGTGTTCTTCCTGCTGGTGCTGCAGTTGCAATTGGTCGCGGGCTATTCGCCGGTGGCTGCGGGGGTCGCTACGGTGCCGATCACGGTGGCGCTACTGCTCTTTTCCTCGCGCGCCGGTAGGTATGCGCAGATTCACGGACCCCGGTTGCCGATGACTGCCGGACCGGCAGTGGCAGCAGTGGGATTGGTGTTGATGACGAGGATCGGGGTCGACGCGTCGTACCTCACCGACGTGTTACCCGGAGTGCTCGTGTTCGGACTGGGCTTGTCGGTGATGGTGGCGCCGCTGACTGCAGCTGTGCTCGGTTCGGTTCCGGTGGAGCAGTCGGGAATTGCGTCCGGCGTGAACAATGCCGTGGCGCGAACCAGCCAACTCCTGGCTGTTGCCGCGTTGCCGGGAATCGCGGGGATCAACACCGAAGCTCTGGCTGACCCTGCGCTGATCTCGGACGGATTCACGATCGCGATGTACATCTGCGTGGGATTGCTGTTGCTCGGTGCGGCTATTGCTGCGGTACTGATCCGCGCTCCGGCGACGCCGTCGATGCCGGGAACGGATTCGGTTGCCTGCAAACCACATTGTGATCTGACGGGGCCCGCGGTACAACCGAATCCGGCCGAAAGCTAGACGCTGATATCTCGATCGTGGCTCGGTACCAACGGGATTGCCGCGGCGGGGAAGGCCGCGACTATCGCAAACGCGATGGGATACCCGACCACGCCGATGAGTGCGCCGACCACCGGCCCCACAGCGGACGCGGCAATGAACTGACCGGTGTTCTGAGCGCCCAACGCTTTTCCCTGCCAGGCCGGCCCAGCCGCTTCGGCGACGGACGTGAACGCCAAGCCGTTGTCCGCGACACTGACAGTGGTGGCGATCAGCAGCACCAGTGCCGGGATTCCCCACGGGGAGGCGTCGGCGGCAGCCATGGCCAGCATGACAACGGCAGCAGACATCGACACCAGGCGAAGCGGGCCGACCCGGCTGCCCGCGCGGTCACTCCACACCCCGACGACGATGCGTCCCAGCGCCCCGACGAATTGTGACGCACCGATGAGCAGGCCTGCCGGCGCGGCCTCCCAGTGTTGTTCGTTGATCAGCCAGACGAGCCCGAATGTCGACAGTGTGAACTGTGGAAACACCAGCAGAGCGGATGCCAGGTGGATGCGCCACAGGAACGAGTTCGAACGGTAGGGGTTGGCGGCCGCGACGGGCGCCTGTGCGGTGGTGGTCGGCCGCGGGGGATTGACCAGGGCAAGTGCGCAGACCACCGCGAGTGCGCCGTTGAGAATCACGGACAGAGCAACCGCCGAACCGATTCCCGAGTGCGCAGCCAGTGTCGGAACGGTGACCGACGCGATGGTGACGCCCAAGGGCTGGGACATCTGCCGGATGCCCATTGCCAATCCGCGTCGGTCCTTGGGGAACCACCCGACAACCACGCGTCCGCTGGCGGCGTTGGTGCTGGCGGCGGACATGCCGCCGATCAGGAACGCGATGCCGAGCAGTGCATAGTTGTCGGTGGTGGTGGCCGCCAGAGCCGCAATTGCCGTCAAGGCAAGTCCGATCGAGATGACCCACTTCTCGCCGAATCTGTCGGCCAGCGCTCCCCAGGCCACGAGGGTGAGGACCATACCGAAAGTGGGCGCCGCAGCCAGCGTTCCGGCCTGCGCGAGGGAGAGTCCGTGCTCGGAATGCAGGAGTGGGATCAGGAACGCGGGAGTGCTGACGAAGACCGTTCCGGCGGCTTGGGCGGCAACACCGAGGGCAAGCATCGTCCATGCCCGCGGTGTGACTACCGATTTTTCCAGCCGTGACGCCTGCGTCATGGTGAGCCTCCCAAGTTCTCTTTTAGCTGAGGGCTCCGACGCTACTCCGGCTGTTTCACATGCTGAAACTATAATCTCAAAATGTGGTACGTCTAGTGGCTGGCGGGGGGGAGGCGAACTGTGAAGACGGTGCGCCCGTCCACTTGGTCGACGCTGATGGTGCCGCCGTGCAAATGGATATTCTCGACTGCGAGGGAAAGTCCCAACCCGCTGCCCTCACTGCGTCCGCGTGCGGTGTCTACCTTGTAGAACCGGCGAAAGATCGCCTGTCGGTCCTGGGGCAAGATGCCGGGTCCGTGGTCGACGACGGCGATGACGGCGTAGCCGGGTTCGGCGCTGAGTTCGACCCGTACCGGGGGTGAACCGTGCCGCAGTGCGTTGCCGACGAGGTTGGCGACGACTATGTCGATCCGACGTGAATCGACTCTGCCACTGATACTTTCGGGTGCTTTCAGTGAGACGGTATCGGTCCAGCCGCGGCTTTCCAGCGTGCGCTCGGTCAGTTCGACGAGATCGACGTCGTCGAGGACGAGGCGTGCCTGTTGTGAGTCGTGGCGAGACATTTCGATCAGATCCTCGACTAGTCGAGTGAGTTTGCCGATCTCACTGCTCACGATGCGTGCGGCGGCGCCGGCGTCGGGCGGAAGGTTGGGGATCTCTTCGCGAAGTATTTCGCTGACCGGCACCAGGGCGGCCAGTGGTGTCCGAAGCTCGTGAGAGACGTCGGCGACAAACCGTCTCGACTGCTCTTCCGATTCCTCGAGCCCTTTGATCACGGCTTCGTTCCGCGCGACCATGTTGTTGAATGTTGTTGTCACCTGGGCAAGTTCGGCTACTCCGTTTTCTGGAAGGCGGACACTGAGATCGCCGTCGGCAGCACGGGCGGCGGCCTCGTCGAGACGCTTCAGCGGACGTACCAGCGTCGACGCGATCCAGAGCCCGAGCAGACCGCTGACCAGCACGCCGGCAGCGAGGGTGAGGCCGACGACGCGGAGCAGGTCGTCGAACTTGTCCTGCACTCCGACCAATGGCCGGATCGTGACAGCTTTCACCAGTGTCTGGTTGTCGTAGCCGTCCTTCGCGGTCGTGTCCGTGACGTCGACGGACATCCCCAGCAGGATGTGCTCGGAGTCGAGTCTCTCGAAGCGGATCAGTTTCGCACTGTCCAAGCCGCTGTCGAAGCTCGGCGGGATCGTCGCGGGATCGACGGATCCTTGGCGGACCACTTCATCGTCTGCGATCAGTGTGAGATCGGATGGGAAGACCTGTGAGAGGTTGGCGGGTGTCAATCCGTCCACCGGCATGCCGTCGAGGGATTGTAGTTCGTCGCGAAATTGTGCCGTTGCCACGTCCTGAGCATTGGAATAGATCCATGACCGCGCCATCAGCGATACGGCGCCGGCTGTTCCTCCGGCGATGATCACGACGATCGCGATGAACACCAGCACGAGCCGGGTCCGCAGGCCGTCGACCCGCAGCCAGGTCGGTTTCATCGACCTGAGCCGGTGTTGAATCGATAGCCGAAGCCTCGCACCGTTTCGATGACGGTCGGTACGGCGGGGTCGTTCTCGATCTTTCCACGCAGTCGCTGCACCGCCGCGTCGACGATTCGGGAATCGCCCAGGTACTCCTGATCCCAGGCCGCGGACAACAACTGTCGACGGCTGAGGACCTGTCCGGGATTCTCGGTCAGCGCCAGTATCAGCCGGAGTTCGGTCGGGGTCAGGGTCAACAGCATTCCGCCCTTGCGGACCTGCAATGACGATCGATCCAATTCGAGGTCGCCGAAAGTCTCTGCCGCTGGCGGTGCGTCTGTACGCGTCGTTGCCGGCGCCGACCGCCGCACGACGGCCTTGATGCGAGCGTCGAGGACACGCGGACTTGCCGGTTTGACGACGTAGTCGTCGGCGCCGGCCTCGAGACCGGCAACGGTGTCGATGTCGTCGGATCGGGCGGTCAGAATGATGATCGGAATCGAACTGCGCGTGCGGATGCGTCGACAGATCTCGTAACCGTCTGCACCCGGGAGTCCGAGGTCGAGCAGTACGAGGTCGGTGGCGCCGAGGACGTCGTCGAAATCGCCGTTACCGTCGGGGCGATGACTGACGCTGTGCCCGAGTCGGTTCAGTCCCAACGTGATTGCCTCGGCCACGGCTGGATCGTCCTCTATGAAAAGGATGTTCACCATGATTAGTGGCCTTCCGCGGTCGGAGGAATCTCGGTCAGCCCACGGTACAGGTGTCACACTTTCGAGAGCCGTTCGTTGCCGGAGTTTGCCAGTACCGCGTGCCGTGCGGCGGTGGTGTTCAACGGAAATGCCGACACGGCGAGGGTGTAGCAACCGACGAGGAGTAGTGCACCCAGCACGTCACTCGGCCGGTGCCATTGCAACACGACTACCGAGATCGCGGTTCCGATGGTGATCAGTGCGCCGTTGACGGCGACGACTGCCCGCCACCTGGCGGGTGTGACGAGCACTATCGCGCAGACCAGAGCGGTGATGGCGGTGAGAGTCCCGCTGGGAAAGGAATTATGCATGACAAGACCGTTCAGGTTCGGTCGATCCAGCGACTGTTTGAGAACCCAGGCCGTCGTGATGGGACCGAGGGTCACGACGGCGACGCGCAGTGCCAGTGCAATCGGGTTGTTGCGCAACGTGATCATGAGTACCACGAGCACTCCTCCCACTATCAGGATCGGGGTGAGCAGGCCGATGAACTCAGTGGAGAACACTCCGAGGACGTCAGACATGGCCGCGCCCACCATGAGTTGTTGATCGACGATCTGGCCACCGGCAGTGTTGACCGCCAGTTCGAATTCGATTACTCCGAGGATCAAGAGTGCCAGTGCGGCAGACAGTCTCGCTGGTTTGACTCGTGTCATGGTCAGGCTTCCTCTCTTTCGTCCGCAGGGTTGTTGCGTTGAGGTGGGCATTCCCCATCGGGGGCTGCCGTGCTCGATGAGCCAGTCGTCGGCATCTGTCGGTCCGATGTCTACACGATGATTCCCGGTGGCTGGGCATAGGCAGAGACTGCTCGGTCAGTGTCACCGGGAGGTAGTCACTGTTCGTCGGCGGTGTCACGGTCTGCAACAGCTCTGTAACAGGACGGAACGAGCCTGGTGGGGCGTGCGCTAAGCGGGTCGGGGAACCGATGCAAAGGTGGACAGTTCGAACCACGAAGGCAAACTGCGACGTAAGGCTTCCGGTCCGGAAATGGTGACCTCACCTGATCGAATGGCGTCGGACCACGTCAGGTCGCCGCGCCAGATGTCGGTCAACGGCCTGAGTCCGGCAGATACGGACACGGTGACCTCGAAACCCGGGTCGAGGTCACAGACGTCGACCTCGTCGGAGTTGATGACAAGCCACCAGTTTCGTGACTGTCGATCGATTTCGGAAAAGACGAAGTGCACCACTGTTTTTCCGTCGGGCACAGCGGAGTGATCCACCCGTCGATGCATGTCCCAGAGCAGGAGTTTGGGATCGAGATCCTGATCGCCGAGTTCGCCGATCCAGCGGGTGCCCCAGATTCCCAGTGCCTCGACGACGGGGCGGAGTTCACGCCCGGCGTCGGTGAGGCGGTACGTGACGGCTCCGTCGGTGTTGTCTCGGTAGGTGATTCCGGCGGCAGTGAGTTGGTGCAGACGTTTGGACAGCAACGTCGGCGACATGCGGGGAAGGCCGCGCCGCAGGTCGTTGAAATGGGTACTTCCCATCATGAGTTCGCGCAGGACCAGGAGTGTCCAGCGCTCGTCGAGTAGCTCCATCGCCTTGGCGACGGGGCAGAACTGGCGGTACGACGACCCCACTTGTCAATCGTAGGCCGATGGGTGGGGCTGGTACAGATCCAGTACTGGATCGGTGACACCCGATGGTCGTAACGTCGAGGTCAGAGTGGAAATCGGTACTGCGAAAATTGATGGAGGAGAACGATAATGACTGAAGCAGCGGATGTGGACCGGGCCCTTAAATCCAAGCACCGGGTGATGTGGGGGTTGGGCAATTATCCTGCGGTGGCAACGGAGGTCATCCCGGAACTCGGGCCTGTTGTGGCGGCGGCCGGCGGTGTGCGCGCTGGTGATCGGGTTCTCGACATCGCAGCGGGTTCCGGCAATGTGGCTATTCCTGCGGCGGCGCTCGGCGCGCAGGTGGTGGCAACGGACTTGACTCCCGAATTGTTCGATGCGGGAAGGAAGATGGCAGCCGACGCGGGTGTCGAACTCGAGTGGCGGGAGGCTGATGCCGAGGATCTACCGTTTGAAGACGGTGAGTTCGACGTGGTGCTCTCGTGCGTCGGCGTCATGTTTGCGCCGCATCATCAACAGGCAGCCGGCGAGCTTGTCCGAGTGTGCAAGGAAGGTGGCAGGATCGCTGTACTGAGTTGGACACCAACTGGTTTCATCGGTGAGATGTTCAAAGCCATGAAACCGTATGCACCTGCCCCGCCTCCTGGTTCGCAGCCGCCACCGTTGTGGGGTGAGGAGAGTCATGTTCGTGAGTTGTTCGGCGGCCGGGTTCGCGACTTGACGGTGCGTCGAGAAGTGCTGCAGGTGAGCAGGTTCGGCACGCCGGAGGAATTCCGCGACTTCTTCAAGGAGAATTACGGGCCGACCATCGCCGTCTACCGCAATATTGCGGGCGACGACGCCAAGGTGGAGGCCCTCGACCGGGATCTCGTCGACCTGGCGCGCCGGTACAGCGACGGAGGCAATTCCCCCAGCATGGACTGGGAGTACCTGCTCGTCACAGGTGTCAGGGGCGCGTCATGACGCTCATTGATATTGCGCCGTTGAAATCGTCTGTCACCGGCCCGGTTTTCGGCCCGGAAGATTCGGGTTACGACGACGCTCGGACCATCTGGAACGGTTCGATCGATCACCGCCCTGCCGGGATCGTCAGGTGCCTCTCGCCGGCGGATGTGGCTGCGGCACTGGGATATGCCGGAGAACATGACTTGGAGGTGTCCGTCCGGGGCGGTGGACATTCGTATCGTGGCTCCTCTGTGTGTGAGGGCGGTCTGATGATCGATCTCAGTGCACTCAACAATGTGAGCGTTGATCCGTCGGCCCGTACGGCGCGAGTAGGTGGTGGGGCGACGTTGGCGAACCTGGATGCCGCGACGCAGGAACACGGCCTGGCTGTGACAGGTGGAGTGATCAGTGATACCGGAGTGGGCGGTCTGACACTCGGCGGCGGAATGGGGTGGCTGACCCGAACGCTTGGATTGTCCATCGACAATCTGGCGTCGGCCGAGGTGGTACTTGCCGACGGCGAGGTGGTGCGCGCGTCGGAAGAGAACCACCCCGATTTGTTCTGGGCGTTGAGAGGCGGGGGAGGCAATTTCGGTGTGGTGACCGAGTTCGAGTATCGGCTGAGCCCGATCGGGCCGGAAGTGCATCTCGGGTTCTTCTTCTGGGGGATGGACGACGGACCGGATGCGCTGCGTCTGTGCCGCGACGTGGTGCCTGCGCTGCCCCGCAACACCGGTGCGTTGATTGCCTCGAGCCTGTCCGCGCCGCCCGCGGCGTTTGTGCCGGAGCAGTTCCACTTTCACCCCGGATATGCCTTGCTGGTAGCAGGTTTCGGTTCCGCGGAGGAGCACGCCCAGGTGATTGCGCCCATCAGGGAAGGGTTGCCGCCGCTGTTCGAGTTCGTCACACCGCTCCCGTACACGGGACTGCAGTCCATGCTCGACGATGCCGAGCCGTGGGGTGCGTACGCGTACGAGAAGGCTCTGGACCTAGGCGATCTCTCCGATGAAGTGATCGGTGTTCTGACCGAACATGCGGTGAAGAAGTCGTCACCGATGTCGTTCATCCCGATCTTTCCGCTGCAGGGTGCGTTCACCGCCGTCGGCGACGACGATACGGCGTTCGGTGGTTCCCGTGCCCCGCACTACGTGTGCAACATGACGGCCACGGCAACGGATGCCGGGACTTTGGATCTGGATCGAACGTGGGTGCGCAATATCTGGGAAGCGTTGCGTCCCTTGTCGACCAATCCTGGTGGCTACGTCAATTTCATGACCGACGTGGACGAAGAGCGGGTTCGCAGTTCGTACGGATCCGGCAAGTATGCACGCCTGTCCAGGATCAAGGCACAGTACGATCCGCACAACATGTTTCATCTCAACGCCAACATCAGGCCGGCTGCGTCGGCGCTGGAGTAGTGGATCTTCAAACCGTGAACACCAGTACGAGCACGATGAGTATGGCCGCGATGATGATCGCCACCATTGCGGTCATGGCCAGTGGCGCCCAGGCGACCACTTTGTCGCGGGTGCTCGCGTCGGCAGGTCCGGTGGGTATCCGAGGTGGCCACGAGAACAGGTCGAGTGGGCTGGGGACAGAGCCGAGCGGCGTATTCTGTTGCACTGCAGGAAGTCCGGTGACAGTAGGGCCCACCAGGCGATTGCGTCGGTGCGGGTCGGGGAGTTGGGTGGTGCGGTGCGCCCACGCCGGAACCGCTCCGTCGGACGAGAACACGGGGATGTCGATCAGTTGATCGACGGAACCGCCCCCGGTTGCCACTGCGGCGAGTGAATCGCGGGCCTGCGCCATGGTGGGCCGACGCGTCGGATCCGGTTCGAGAAGTTGGAGCAGTACGTCCGTGAGTGGTCCGGATTTGGTGGGACGGAAGATCTCGGCTTTGGCGACTCGGTGCAGCAGTGCAATGGCGTCGGAGTCGATTCCGAAGGGTGGTTGGCCTTCGATCACCGTGAAGAGGGTCGAGCCGAGGGAGAAGACGTCGCTGGCTTCGGTGGGATCGTCGCCGCGGGCCACTTCCGGAGCGAAGTACGCGGGAGTGCCGGTGATGACTTCGTCTTGACGGTCCGATCCGTCGCCCTTGGCGCGCGCGATTCCGAAGTCGCTGATCTTGACGATGCCCAGTGAGTCGCCGCGATCGGCAATGAGGATGTTGCCCGGTTTGATGTCTCGATGCACGATTCCGGCGGCATGCGACTCTGCGAGTGCTGCGGCGATCTGAGCGCCGATCTGGGCAACTTCGAGGGGTGGCAGAGTGTCGGCGAGGTTCATGGCCTGTGCGAGGCTGCGGGACGGGAAGTACTCCATGACCAGCCACGGTTCGCCGGCTTCGAGGGCGACGTCGTACATGCCGATGGAGTGCGGGTGCGAGAGTTTGGCGGCGTTGCGGCCTTCACGAAGTGTCCGAGCGCGGATCTCTTCGGCGCTCTCGTTGTCGAGTCCGGCGGTGGTTGTGACCTGTTTCACCGCGACATCACGGCTGAGGAGGGTGTCGCGGGCAAGCCAGACAGCGCCCATGCCGCCGCCGCCGATTTTGGATCGGAGTCGGTACCGCCCTGCCAGCAGGTATTCGGGGCCGATGCCCCTCCCCGTCTGCTCTCGAGATGTCACCACTCCAGGTTAGAGGATTGATACGGGTGTGACCCTCGAGGTTTGTGTGAACTGGGACTTTTGTCGCTGCTTGACGGGCCCTCAGGGGCAGGCTTTACTGGAAACCAATCGAAAATATGTTCGACTGTGTTGTCTGTTCGATGCGTGTCAGACCCCGACTTCCCCGTGGTTTGCCGGCTTGAAAAAGATTGCCGGAAGTATCGCAGGACGGGGATGACGAAGTGACGGTGGTAGAGAGCGTTGCCGAGGCGGCGGGCGTGTCCCGCCAGGAGCGGTTGGCGGAACTCCGCAGCCGGATGGCCTCTATCCCCGCGCGCGGTGACGGGCAGATTGTGTCGTCGATTCCCCTCGGGGGCACGGTGGGGGAGTCCGCGGTAGGAGAAGCCCCGGCGGGAGTGGCCGGGGATCGAGCGGGCAAGGCGGGAATCCTGCCCGTGCCGGCCGGCATCGCAGAGTTGCTGCCGCAGGGCGGATTGGTGCGGGGAACCGTGGTGTCTGTATCCGGGGCCGCGTCGTTGCTGGTGGGGTTGGTGGCGTCGGTGACCGCGTCTGGTGGCCATGTCGCCGTTGTCGGCAAGCCTCAGTTGGGGGCGTTGGCCGCGTACGAGATGGGTGCGCAGTTGGAGCGTCTTGCGTTTGTCCCGGATCCGGGGCCCGATCCGGTCGAAGTTGCCGCAGTGCTGCTCGACGGTATGGATCTGGTGATTTTGGGATTGGCGGGTGCGTCCGTGCCTCCGTCGCGGGCTCGGGCAGTGGTGGCCCGCGCCCGCAGTAAGGGCTCCACTCTTGTTGTGACGGATGGTCATTGGGATGGTGTGGAGGTGCGGCTGGAGGCGCAGGTCAACGGGTACGGCGGCTTCGGATGCGGACGTGCGTTGGGGCGGGGACGGCTCGAATCGCTCAGCCTTGCCGTGCGTGCCCGAGGGCGCTCGTTCCAGCCGCGCACCACCCGTCTGGATATCTGCAGCGCAGCGGGACGGGTGGAATGGAAGCCTGCACTCGAGGTGAGCGCAGCTCAGGTGGTGGCGCTGTGAGCAGGGTTCTGGCGCTCTGGTGCCCGGATTGGCCGGCAGTAGCGGCTGCTGCTGTAGCCGACCTTCCGGCTACTCACCCGGTTGCGGTGACGTCAGGCAACAGGGTGATCGCATGCAGCGCGACGGCCCGATCGGAAGGAGTGCGTCGTGGGCTGCGCCGACGCGAGTCGCAGGCGCGATGCCCGGAACTGCATGTGGCGGTGGCAGATCCGGAGCGGGATGCCCGGTTGTTCGAGCCGGTTGCAGCGGCTGTCGATGCGGCGGCACCCGGTGTGGAGGTGCTTCGTCCGGGCCTGCTGGTGTTGAGTTCACGCGGCGCCAGTCGCTATTTCGGTAGCGAGGAGGCCGCGGCAGAACGGTTGGTGGATCAGGTTGCTGCCGTGGGAGTCGAATGCCAGATAGGGGTGGCCGATCAGTTGTCGACCGCGGTGATAGCTGCACGACGAGCCGCGCTGGTCCCGCTCGGTGAGGGCGCTCGGTTTCTTGCGCCGCTGCCGATGTCGGAGTTGGCGGCCGAGCCGAGTTTGTCCGCACCTCATCGCGGTGAGCTGGTGGATCTGTTGCGCCGGCTCGGGATCAGAACCATCGGCGCCTTTGCGGACCTGCCGGCCGTCGACGTGGCGTCGCGGTTCGGTACCGATGCGGTGTTGGCGCACCGGGCAGCGCGCGGTGAACCGGAACGACCACCGTCGGCCAGGGCGTTGCCACCGGATCTCGAAGTGGAGCAGCATTACGATCCGCCTATCGAACGAGTGGACGCCGCGGCCTTCGCCGGGCGCGCCTTGGCGATTCTGCTGCATGGCACGTTGTCCGGCGCCGGCGTCGCCTGCACGCGATTGCTGATATCGGCGAGCACCGGAAACGGCGAGAACCTCTCTCGCACGTGGCGCTGCGCCGAGCCACTGACGCCGGAGGGAACGGCTGATCGAGTGCGGTGGCAACTCGACGGGTGGCTTACCGGCCGCAGTGAGGACAAGCCAACGGCAGGAATTACCGTGCTGCGCCTCGAACCGGTCGAAGTGGTCAACGCCGGGGCTCTGCAATTGGGCCTCTGGGGCGGAGTGGGTGACGAGGACGAACGGGCCAAGCGAGCGTTGGTGCGAGTGCAGGGGCTATTGGGCGGCGAGTCGGTCCAGGTGGGTGTCCTCAGTGGGGGGAGGGGGCCGTCGGAGCGAATTACATTGGTGCCCTTGGGGGATGAGCGGGTAGCAGCGCATGATCCGGGGGCTCCGTGGCCGGGAGTGCTACCGCAACCGTCGCCGGGATCGGTTTACGTCGACAATCCACGGGTGTGGCTTGCGGACGCGTCAGGCAAAGCTGTGTACGTCACGGAACGCGGAGTGTTCAGCGCGCATCCGGCGAGGCTGAAGTGGGGGAGCAAGGAATGGGCGGTGCAAGGATGGGCAGGTCCGTGGCCGGTCGACGAGCGATGGTGGGATTCGGCCGCGGTGCGAACGGCGGCGCGGGCGCAGGTGCTGTTGGAACAATCACGCGCGTTGTTGATGATCTGCGAGGGTGGCGAGTGGTCGGTGGAAGGTGTGTACGAGTAAGTACGGCTAATCTGGAATATCGTGAGTATCGCTAACGTGCGCAGTGCCGGTGGAATCGAGATCAGCTACCGCGATTCGGGGGCCGCTTCCGGGACTGCCGAACTGCCTCCTGTTGTCCTCGTGCACGGCATGGGCGGCGACAGCGGCACGTGGGACCGATTTGCCAGAGCCTTGCGGTCCCGCGATCGACGCGTTGTCTCGGTGGACCTTCGTGGGCACGGCCGCAGTGCCCGAGCGTCGTCATACCTGTTCGAGGAATTTGCCGCGGACATCATGGACGTCTGTGATCACTTGGAACTCGATCACGTCGACCTGGTGGGGCACTCGCTCGGCGGGCACGCCGCGTCGTTGATCGCGCAGCGGCGGACGACCGGCGTTCGCAAGCTGGTCATCGAGGAAGCACCGCTCCCGCTGCGTCCGGGCGATCCGGAGCAGGTATTTTCCCGCAAGCTGCCGAGCATGTCCGAACTGTGGCACGCAACAACAAGTTTGGTGCGACATCCGCGGGCTGCTCTGGCCTTCGACAAGTCGATGACGGGATCGGCGCTGACGCAGTTCCGCCAACCGGATCAGCTGTGGTGGGAATCGTTGCCGCTGATCGAAGCGGACACCTTGTTCCTGCGCGGTGGCCTCGGCGGCATGGTCGATCCCGATCGGCTTCGTGAGGTCACGGCCACCGTCAAGCGTTGTGAGGTCAAGTCATTTCGCACCGGTCACAGCGTTCATCGCGACGGATACCGAGAATTCGAGGCCGCGGTTGTGCCTTTCATTTCGTAAACCGCGCGTCCAGATGTGTAGAGAACCCGCCGACGGTCAACTCTGTGCACACACTGCTTTATGCAGACATACGTGAGAGGACGTCAGCACGTGAGCCCAGAACCAGCGAACGTCCCCCACTGCAGTCACGGATTGCCGCGTCGGATGTTCTTGGGCGGGATGGGCGCTTTGGCTCTTGCCGGTATGGCGGATATCGGGTCGGCGGGCGCCGCGGTCACACCGTCGCGGGCAGCGCCCAGTGATTCGTTTCCCGCTCAGCCCAACATCGTGGTCATCATCACCGATCAGGAACGACGGCCGATGTACTGGCCGCAAGGGTGGGCAGAGCGGAATCTTCCTCACCGCCAACGCATTGCGCGTCACGGACTGACGTTCGATCAAGCCGTCTGCAACACGGCGATGTGTTCTCCCAGTCGGAGCACGTTCTTCACCGGGCTGTATCCCGCGCAACACGGTGTGACCAGAACCCTGACCGAGGGCGGCACGGTATCTCCCACCGAACCGCAGTTGCAGACGTCGGAGCAGAACATGGCGAAGATGCTGGCGTCCGCCGGGTACAACGTCCAGTACCGGGGGAAATGGCATCTGAGCAAGGGCGCATCCGGTGGTGATCCGTCCAGCGACGATGTCGCCGCATTCGGTTTCGGCGGGTGGACGCCACCTGATGCCGGGCAGGACACCAACCCCGACCATTTCGGCGGCGGATGTGCCGATCACGACCGCCGCGCTGCCGAGGAAGCCGTCGAATTTCTCACCGGCCCGGATGCAAAAGGGGACAAGCCTTTTGCGCTGATCGTATCGTTCGTCAATCCGCACGACGTCCTTGCATACCCGCAGTCGTGGGATGCGATGAGTGGTACGTGCGACAACTACGGGTCCGATGCGCCGGGAGCTTTCGAGCAGGGCATCGAACTCCCGCCGACCTACGACGAAATACTTGCCTTCAACTACAAACCGAGTGCTCAGGTTCAGTCGGAATTGTTGCTCGCCGCCGGACTCGGCCCGCTGCTCGGACCCGATCAGGCCAGGAGATATATCAACTTCTACGCCTACATGCACAAGGTCGTGGACGAGCGCATCGGCAGTGTTCTCGACGCCTTGGAAGCGACTCCGGGGATGCTCGACGACACCGTCATCGTGCGGATGTCCGATCACGGTGAGATGGGAATGTCGCACGGAGGACTGCGGCAGAAGGTGTTCAACGCGTACGAGGAAACTCTGCGCGTCCCACTCGTGATCAGCAATCCGTTGTTGTTCCCGCAGCCCGTCCAGACGGATGCTCTGGCGTCGTTGATCGATGTGATGCCCACTCTCGCCAACCTCGCGCAAGTGCCGGATCGTGCGTCGTGGAACTTTCTCGGCACCGATCTCACCCCCGTGCTCGTCGACGCGGCGGCGTATCCCGACGCACCCAGCATGGAAGTTCAGGACACGATTCTCTTCACCTACGACGATCAGAACTGTGCGACGCCCGACGGCCAGAACATCGTCACGCAGCCGAACCATATTCGCTGCATTCGCGATCGTCAGTGGAAATACACAATGTACTTCGACCCGGCGGGAACTGCTGCGCCCCAATACGAACTGTACGACCTGATTGCCGATCCCCTGGAGACGAACAACCTGGCCAACCCGTTCAATTTTGCGTCCTACCAGCCCGCCAAAGCGGCCGAGATGAACGCAAAACTCTTTGCCGCGATGCAGACAAAGGGTGTTTCGCTGGCGGAGTCGAGCAATATTCCGCAAAACTGATTCACGACTGCGTTCTGCGGGCATTCCCGTCGGACATATGTCTTCGTTTCGGGAAGAAGGAATATCATGACCGTCACCTCGCCGGGGCGAGAAGGATTCAGTTCCCTCCGATCAGGAGGGTTGAACTGGGATTGTTTTCCACTCCGATTGTTCACCAAGGGAAACGCCAAATTTTGGAACCCGGCAGACCTCGATTTTTCGAAAGACGCTCGAGACTGGCAAGAGCTGACCAGTGAGCAGCAGCGCAGCGCAACGTATCTGTGCGCGCAGTTCATCGCCGGTGAAGAAGCAGTGACGGAGGACATCCAACCGTTCATGCAGGCGATGTCCGCTGAAGGCAGGTTCAGCGACGAGATGTACCTGACCCAATTCTGTTTCGAGGAAGCCAAGCACACACAGGTTTTCCGGCTCTGGATGGATGAAGTCGGACTCACTGACGACCTGCATTCCTACGTCGCCGACAATCCGGATTACCGGCAACTGTTCTACGAGGAGTTGCCGGCGTCGCTGCGGATTCTCCAGACCGACCCCAGTCCGGTCAACCAAGTGCGGGCGAGCGTCACCTACAACCATGTCATCGAGGGCAGTCTTGCGTTGACGGGTTACTACGCCTGGCAGAAGGTATGTGCCACAAGGGGAATCCTGCCCGGCATGCAGCAGTTGATCAAAAAGATCGGCGACGACGAGCGGCGTCACATGGCGTGGGGAACCTTCACATGCCGTCGACACGTGGCCGCGGACGACGCCCTGTGGGATGTCGTGCAGGCGCGCATGGGCGAGTTGATGCCGATGGCTCTCGGTCTCATCAACTGGGTCAACGATCAGTTCGAAGTCCAGCCGTTCGGTCTCGACAACCAGGAGTTTCTCGAGTATGCGGCTGATCGCGCACAGCGACGGCTCTCGGCAATCGAGTCTGCACGCGGGCGTGACGTAGCCGAGATCGACCTCGACTACTCGCCCGAGACTCTCGAGGAGAAATTCGGGGCCGAAGATGCGGCAGTGATGATCGAAGCCGGTAGCTAGGGTCAAAAGCCAAGCCGCCCTGAAGTTTCCAGTCAATATTCAGACTTTTCCGACTGATTTTCAGGAACCCTCGTATTCGAACAGGATTTCGATTAACGTGGGAGGGTGTTCGATCCGGGGGTGGGAAGTTTCGGTATCTCGGCACAGCTGAGTGGTACCGAAACCGATTGCGCCCTCATCGATTTGATAGCCGAGTTGCATTCGTGTGAAGCGATGCTGGTGGAGCGGAAACTGGCGGTGGTGGCGGAGTTCTTCACTCGCCGGAGTGCCGAGCATGTCGAGGGCGGAACGTGGACGTCGTCGGCGCACGAGTTAGCCGAATCCGAGGTCGGCGCGGTCCTGACGATGGGGCGCGCTGCGGCGGGGAAGCTCATCGGGTTGGGTTTTGCCTTGAAGACGCGGTTGCATCGCACTCGGGCGGCGATGGCCCGCGGTGAACTCGACTTCTACCGAGTCGGTTTGATCGAGTCCGACTGCAAATGTCGGTGACGAGTTGATCGACGAAGTCGAACGGCTGCTGCTCGAGCAGGTTCTCGCCCCAGCAGTGGATGGCGGTGTCGGGTTGACGGGTCGCCGGTTGACGGCGGCGATCGACCGGATCGTGGCCCGGGTTGATCCGGAAGGACTGCGAGAACGCCGACGCCGGGCCTTGGCGGATCGGTTTGTGGGGGTCAGTGCCGCCGAAGACGGTATGGCCCGCATCCTCGGCAGCATTCCGGCGGAGCAGGCTCGTGCGTTCGACGGCAGGTTGCGGGAGTTGGCGATGTCGGTGTGCCGCCACGATTCGCGTACGTATGAGCAGCGCCGCGCGGATGCGTTGGGCGCTTTGGTGAGTGGTTCGACGGTGCTGGTGTGCGACTGCGACCGCAGCGATTGCCCGCAGGACCGTAGTGGTCTGGTGATCATTCGCCGGCCGTTGGTCCATGTGGTGATCCACGATTCAGCGCTACGCGCAGGATCGGATGAGCCCGCCCATCTCGACGG
>NZ_JAZFNF010000014.1:0-95301 GCF_050586165.1 Rhodococcus sp. 24CO
CGGATCTCGGGGCCTTCCTCGCGCAACGGCCAATGTAACGGTGCAAGGGCTGCGCGCAGCTCATGGCGTTGATCGTCGGTGAGTTGCCGGTACCCGGTGATCGTGCGCCACCAGCTCGACTGGGCCACAACCTCGCTCAGATCGACAATGGTGTTCGGTGACAGTGCCGCGAGCACCGACTGGGTTGATTCGCTGACAAGAGTCCAGTCGAAAACAGCCCTCGTGTGCGGAGCATGTTGAGGGAAGCGGAGAGTCTCGACGACCCAATCGCGGGCCACACTCAGTGCTTCGGTCAACTCGATCACCTTCTATCAGGGAACAACGACCAGCCTATCGCCGGTACCTAACACCCGCACCAGGGTCGTGGCGGTCCGTCCGTGCGGGTGTTAGGTACCTCGGCATTACCGGGCCGGCCTGGTTTCGAACAATGCAGTCGGTGGTTCCTGGAAGTCGGAAAACAGTTCCCGGTGGATCATTTCGGTGACGGATGCGGGTCTCGGACGGATTTGCTGCGCAGGCTGATTCATTCTCATCGGGCAGTCACCGGCGTTGCGGGAGCCGTGGCAGGTTCGCTGCCGAGCCAGAGCATCAGAAGGTCATCGACACGTCGGCTGATCGTCTCGGGTTCACCGAGGCTGGCGGCGACGTGAACAGCGCCCACGAAACCCGCGCACAAGGTTTCTCCGAGCCGTGAGTGTTCGGCTGTGTCATCGAGTTGACCAGCTCGAATTGCTTGCTCGACGATGACGGTGACGGCACTCGTCCACGCGGTATAAATCTTTGCCGTCTCGTCGACAGCTCGCTCGAGACTCAAGATCAATCCGGCTCGCGCTACGTGATCGTGCGTGATGATCTCCGCGAGTGCGCGCTGAACGCTCGCGACCTGGCGCAAGGCAGGCTCGTCTGCGGCAGTGCCGTCGGCGATGGTATCGACAAGGACGGTGCCCCATCCCTGCACCAGGTACTGCGCCAGAGACTCTTTGGACGGAAAGTGGTGATACATTGCGCCTTTCGAGTCCCCCGTTGTGGCCAGGATGTCAGTGATCCTCGCTCCGGAGTACCCGACCGTGTTGAAATGTTCGGCTGCGGCCGAGGCAATGCCGTCCCGTGTCGCGATCGCTCTTTGCTGCGGTTCTCGTTGACGGGTTCTGCCGCTATTCCGCGTGCTGGTAGCCGCGGCGCTGTCGATATGATCGTGCACGGTTACAGGTCCAATCTGTGGTCAATTGCCCTGACAGTGTTCCTGCACTGCCAGGGCACTTTCATGTGGGTGGTGCGATGAGACGCGGAGCCGCTTCTCCTGCTGTTCTCAGCTCACGGATGCAAGTTCTTCATCGTGGAAGGTCTCGGCTGACCGCATATCGAAGAGCGGCGGGTTAGTGAAACCTGCTGCGCGAGCTGCGGTGTCGAATCGCTCGTATCGACGCCACGCCGTGGACGTGACAACAGGAGGATTGGAGCTTTGCGCGATCGCTTCCCATGTCAGGGACGGGTCTTTGAGCTTGCGGCGCGCAGTTTCTTTGACGCTACCCGGAAGGTCCGATTGCGCAATGAATTGCTCCAACTCTGCAAAGAGGTCAACCTCGGATGCAACGGAATGCAAAGCGTCGGTATCGAGTTCGGGTTCGCTCTCGAAATCGGCCGCGACGACAGTTTCGGGTTCGGCGTGCGGCGAAGGTTCCGGCGCGTAGAGTGCCGGGCTGTGGTCGATATCCACTGGGTTTTGCGCGGTTGCCGATTCGGCTGAAATGTCATTGCTGAACTGCGGCAGGTCGACTGCAAAGTCATTCTCGGGGGCCGTATCCGGTTCTTGGTTGGTCTCCGCCACGGGGGTGCCAGCCACGACCATCGCGTGTTCGTCGATCTGCGTCCTGTAGTCGGCGTATGCGACACCGGTGGCCTTGATGAGCACTCCGCAGCCGTGGGTAAATGCCAAAACCAACAGCGGTGGCACGATTGCGATGAGTGCTGCTATGGCAGGCTCCAGCGGAACGTATCCGACTACTCCCCCACTTGCCAACGTTGCTCGCGCCTCACCCGCGCCGTTGAATGCGTGATAGGCGTTGCCCAGGATGCTGATCAGGACGACAAAGACCGCAAGAGCAATGTAGAAGCCTTTGTCCCAGCCGCTTACCTTGAGCTTGCTGATGAGAACGATCGCAATGGTCGAGCCGAGAATTGCGCCGTCCACGATGACGGGAAAGATCCATGCAAGGTGTTCGGGGATCGTTGCTTGTCGTGCAAGGTCTCGTTGCACAGCGAAGGAGAGCACGAATGCGCCGGTGGTAGCGGCATGGCAGCGGCTGCCGGTGCTGCTGCAGTGGGAGCGAAGGTCGGCGGAATGGTGGCGACCGGTGGCGCGTCCGCCGGAGCATCGACAGGTGCTGCAGCTACGAGCGGCGCACAGGGTCCTCCTGGTGGCGCCAACGTGGGCGCGCCGGAGAGTTTCGGTACAGCGGGCGGTGACCCGTCAGGCTCGGGAAATGTGCAGGGTGGCAACGAGGGAACACCGACGAGCCAAGGAGCTCCGCAGGGCGGTAATGCCCAGGGCGGCACCGACGGAACCCCGACCAGCCAGGCAACGAACCCGCACGGTGGCGGTCTGAATGAAAATCCAACCCCTGAGCAGATGGTTTCGCCGGGTGGCTCGCTGACTGGAGGGTTCGAGCGATGACCGAGTACCGGATGTACGGGAACTGGCGTCGGCCCCGGTCGACGGGCATGGCCGGGGCGACGTTCGGTACGACGTTGATCGGCATCGTCGCGGTAGTCGTCCTCCTGTTGTCGAGCCTGATCATCGGTTTCGTGTGGGCAATGGGTTTGGCGGTGATCTTCGCAATTGCGTTCGTGCCGTTGCTGATCGAGAGGGACGGACGAAGCGGATATGAAAGGGCAATTCTGATGGTCCAGTGGAGACGAGCACACAAGCGCGGGGAACATACGTACAGCTCGGGGACGTTCTCCCGAATCCCCGGCGGCAAATACCGGCTGCCTGGCGTCCTCGCGGACACCGAGCTGTACGAACAGTTCGATGCGAACAATCGTCCTTTCGGAATGATTCATATGCCACAGGTCGACGGATACACGATCGTGTTGGACGCACACCCGCAAGGCAGCGAGAACTTCGATCAATCGGTGCTCGATCAGGCTGTGGGCAACTGGTCACAGATGCTGACCATGATGGGCGAGACCTCCGACATCATGGCACTCGTCGCGATCGTGGAAACCTTGCCGAACACCGGTATCGAACTGCGTGAAACCGTCTCGCAGAAGGTCCGCGCCGATGCACCGAAGTTGGCTCGCGATTCGATGTACCAACTTGCCACTGGCTTGACCAACGGCGGTATCCGTCTCGGTGCCCGCATCTCGATCACGTTCAAGGCGCAGACCGCCGACCGCAAAAAGGATCCGTCTGAGCAAGCGGTGGAAATTGCTCGGCGTCTTCCGCAGATCACCGCTGCCGGTGCTCGTGCTGGTGTGCCGTGCACCCCGATGAGCGCTGACGAGATTATCGGTATGGTCCGCCGATCGGTGGACCCGGCGTCGTTGATCAATATCGAACAAGCTCTGTACTCCGGCGAAGGCACCGGCCTGACGTGGGCCGATTGTGGGCCACGTACTCAGATCGAGGGCAAGGACCGGCTTACACACGATGGCTCCGAGTCAGTGACGTGGGAGATGCGAGAAGCACCTAAATCCGCCATTCACGAAAGTGTCCTCAAGCGGCTCTGCGATGTGAATCCGGCGCTTCCGATCAAGCGAGTCGCGATCATCTACCGGCCTCACTCCGCTGCTGACGCAACGGAAATCGTCAACCGAGACCACCGTGACGCTACGTCGGCGAAGAACAACGGACGCGGAATCGTGACAGCGAAAGCCAAGATCGAAGAAGCTGCGGCTGACCAGTCGCGCACGGAAGTTGCCCGCGGGCACGGCTTGACCCGGTTCGGAATTTTGATCACCGTGACGCAGCCTGCGGGCGAATCGGACGTTCCCCGAATCCACCATCTGGTGCGCGATCTCTCGATTCAGAGTCAGCTGCAGATCCGTCGCTCGTTCTGCTGGCAGTCCCCGGCTTTCTGGACGTCGATGGGGATCGGTGTCATCGCTCCTGAACACACCTCCATTCCGTCGATCGTCAGCGCCTAGGAGTCCGACATGGCAAAACACCAGAATTTCTCGAAGGCGTCAAAACCGCCGAAGATCAGGGTTCTCTCCGATGAGGACCTGGCGCTGCTCGAAGCGCGGGAAGCTGCAGCTACGGGCCAGATCCAGAAGGCGTGGCTGGCAACGCTTGTCCGTCGGCAGTACAACCTGCGGGCGACGCTCGCCGCCGCCGAACGCGCCCGGCACGATTCGTTCGACCGTGAACTGCACCGGCTCGATTCGCGTGGTTTTCAGGGCCCGGGCGGCGGACGGATGTCCACGGTCATGCCGCCGGTGGAGTACCGCGGCACCAATGTTCAGATCGCCGGCCTGTATCCGTGGATCGTCGGCGCGAACGCACCGGTGCTCGGGACTCCACTCGGCTCGCATCTCGCGACAGGTGCGCCGGTGTGCTTCGACCCCCTTGCTGCCAAAGAAGCCAAAGCAATCAGCGCCCCGGCCTGCATGATCATTGCACTCAACGGTTTCGGTAAGTCAACACTCATGCGCCGGATCGCATTGGGAGACATCGCAGCCGGTGTACGGGTGCTGTGGCCAGGCGACGTCAAGCCCGACGGCCGCAAACTCACCGAAGCAGTCGACGGCCAGGTCACCGAAGTCGGCTACGGCGGAATCGGACGGATCAATCCACTCGATCCCGGCCCGATCGGCGCCGCAATCGACGACCTTCACCGCCACATCGACAAACTGCGTGTGCGCCTGCAGTTCGAAGCTGATCTAGACGTCTGCGACCAGATCGAAACCGAACTCGCAGTACAGGAACTTCGCCGTCAACAGACTCAGTACGCATTGCACGCTCGCATGGAAAACATCACGGGCGCCTTGTGCGAGATCGTGCGCGGGAAGACGCTCGAAGACTTCGAGCAAACAGTGCTCGCCTCGGGTATCCGCCTGCTCTACGCACCGAAAACCGATGGTGGCGAGGGATTTAGTGCTGACAAACCGGCAATCTTGGACGATCTGATTGCGTTGCTCGTCTCGAGCAACAAGGAATTGATGGATGACGCGGTCGTCGACGATGAACAGTCGTATCTGGCCGCGATCCAAGGTCTGCGTCGCACACTGCGCGCGATGGTCAAGGGCCGGTTCGGTGAGGTGTTCAACGGTCAGTCGACCGTGCGCCTGGACGTCAACAAGCCCTCGATGTGCCTGGATATGTCCAGCGTCCCGCAGGACGACGAGATGATGCGAGCAGCGGTCATTCTCGCCGGCTGGAACGAGGCGTTTGCCACGATCGAGGCCGCGCACGTCATCGCTGATGCCGGCCTAGGTCCGAACCTTGCCTTCCATGTGCTGATGGATGAGCTCTGGCAGGTGCTCCAGCTGCCCACCGCCGCAGGTCGCCTCGACGCATTGTTGCGCCTTCAGCGTGTGGTCGGTGTGGCCATCACCTTCGTGACCCACTCGATTGAAGACCTCGAAAAGGCCGGAGCACTGGGCTTGTTCGAGCGATGCCGTGCCCGCATCATCGGCCCTGTCCCAGATGTGGAGATCGGCCGATTGGAAAAGGTCATGAACTTCTCTCAGACAGAGAAGACGATGCTCACCAACTGGAGCAACGACGCCGACCTGAACTCCCCGATCGACCAGAAGAACGCCCGGCTACGGAACGCAGCCGCGAAGGTTCGTGCCGCTGCGGAGAAAGCTGGCATCGTCTCGACAGTCAAACAGCCCGTGATCGCTGATCCTCTTGCAGCCGGTACAGGTCAGTTCTTGCTCAAGCTCGGTGAAGGAAACCGTCCCGGTGCGCCGTTCAAAGTGTGGGTGACGCCGGCTGAACACGCTTCCGGGATCCACAAGACAGACGAGCGCCTCGAAGCAGCCACCAAGGACCGCGAGCAGGGATTCGCCGCATGAGCAAGGTCCGCCGTCGCTACCGGATCGTCGACGAAAACATCAAGGATGCCGCGATCGGCACTGCCGTCAAGTCCATCAAAGCTGGGGAATCGTTCACCGCAGCATGCGCTGCCGTCGCGGACGTACTCGATGTGTCCGACAGCGCGGTACGCAGCTGGGTCAACGCATCCGGGCTTCGCCCGCAACCCTCGTGGGAAGTGGCTCGCAAACTGCAAACCCAGCTCGATGCCGCGACTGAACTGACCCGCCGGCTCGAAGCTCGCTTGGGCACCGGCACTCAGCGGTCGGGGGCAGCCGAGTAATGGAATCGAAGAACAACTCACTCCTGATCGCCCTGGTCCTGATAATCCCGATGTCTCTGATGGTGGGTCTGGCGGTCCTCTTCCAGGACGAGGAAGAGAATCAAGCGGCGACGGACTGCCTCGGCGGCACCGGCACGTCGGCTATCAGCGGCGACATGATCGCCCCACCAGGCTCGTTCATCAAGCCAGTCGATCCGTCCCTGGTCGAATTCACCTCACCGTTCGGCGAGCGGTGGGGGGAACAGCACAAGGGAATCGACCTCGCGGGACCGATCGGCACCCCGATCTACGCGGCCACCGACGGAACAGTGGCCGATGCGGGTGAAGCGTCCGGTTTCGGGCAGTGGGTTGTTCTCGATCACGTCATCGACGGCCAGTTGACCTCGACGGTCTACGGGCACATCGACACGTACGTCGTCGAAGCCGGCCAACAGGTACGTGCAGGTCAACAGATCGCCACCATCGGCAACCGTGGTCAGTCCACCGGTCCCCACCTGCACTTCGAAATCTGGCCTGGTGGACGCGCAGGCGGCGCGGCCGTCGATCCGAAACCTCAGTACGACGCCTCGCCTGCCCCAGGCGAGAAGAAAGCCGACTCGACTTCCCCGAGTACCTCCGGACCTGGCGAACCTCCTGCCCCGTCTGCGCCTTCTGCAGCTGGCGGCGCGGACCTGGCTAAGGCATTGCCTGCCTCTGCCGGTTCCGAACAGAACATGCAGGTCAACACCAAACGTCTGATCCGCGCTCTGCATCTCAAGTTCGGTGATCGGCTCGACTCCCTCGGCGGCTGGCGGGCTAACGGTGGCGGTTTCACCGACCATCCGAGCGGCCAGGCCGTCGACGCGATGATCCCGGACTACAGCTCCGGTACCGGCGTTGCGACCGGCGACGAAGTCCTCAACTACGTGATGGGCAATGCCGAATTCTTCAACGTCGACTACGCCATTTGGCGGCAGGTCTACTACCCAGCCGGTGGCACGCCGAACACGATGGACGACCGGGGCAGCGACAACGAGAACCACTTCAACCACGTCCACATCACCGTTCGTGGTGGCGGCTTCGACGAAGGTTCGATGCAGTGGGGATCGCTGCCTGGTGGGTCTGGTCAGGCCACGAAAGCTGCTGTCGATTGCACCATTTCCGGGACTGGACTCGGTGACAGCCTCGCGGCTGGTTCTGTGCCTGAAGAGTTCGCGCCGTGGCTCGAACGTGCGGGGGCGATGTGCCCGCAGATCAAGCCGTCATTGCTCGCTGCCCAGCTCGAAGCCGAGAACGGCTTCCAGTACGGGACAAATGCCCCTGTCTCGAACACTGGTGCCGGTGGCCCAGCACAGTTCATGCCGGGAACGTGGGACACCTACGGCAAAGACTACGACGGTGACGGACGGATCGACATCAACAGCATCGGTGATGCGGTGATGGCACAGGGCGACTACATGTGCACCATCGCAAAGTCGATCGACGCTGCGATTTCCGACGGATCGGTGAAGGCGCCGAACGGTCCGCCCGAGCTGTACCTTGCCGGTTACAACGCCGGTGAAGGCGCAGTTCTGCGTGAAGGCGGATTCCCCACAGGTCACAGCGACTACATCGTCCAGACCAGGCCGTACGCCGACAAGATCATCGCGAATGAGGCCAAGTATCGAGCCATCAACAATTAGTCATTAGCATTAAGTGCTATATTTAGAGACCTCTTAAAGTAGGGTATACAGAGTTGTTCCACGAGAGCCGAAGATTCGAAAAACAAGGGATTGTGCCCATGAACAACACCATGCACTCCATGCGTACGCCCACAAAACTCCTGATCGCGGGCCTACTCACCTCCACCGCACTGTTGGCCGGGTGCAGCTCCTCGGGTGACGACAGCGCTGGAGAGCACGGGGGCAGTGACGATCATGTCCACATCGACCCATACGACCCCGCCAAGCTCGACGCGACTGACACCGCGACCACCGCGATGCAGGTGATCCTGTCGTGGCAGCCCGCCGTCGACGAGAGCAAGTCCGATGCCCTGAGGCGTGCCCGTCCGTGGCTCGGCGGGGATCTGGCGACCACCGTCGACAACGACAACGGCGGAGCCACCGGAATACGCCCGGACCGTGATTGGGCTGCCTGGAAGGAATCCGGCGACGCGCTGACTGCGTCCTGCTCGAAAGCAGAAAGCACCCCGGCTTCTCCGGAGGGAATGCGGACCGTCGTCATCGATGTCAGTTGCCGGCAGACGGTGCTACACGCGGCGGGATCGAGCACCAACCTCGCTGCGCAGACCTGGCGAACCACCGTCACCCGCATCGACGACGGTTGGCGTCTGACCGACTTCCGTTACCAGTAAGGAGCATTGACCATGTCTCAGATGCGTCGTGATCGTCGCAAGACCAGCGGAAACAAGGAAGTCACTGTCCTCGTGGCGATGCTGGCGGTGATCGCTGCGTCGTTCCTGCCGGTGATCGCCTACAACCTCGGTGGCGGCGAACACCAGGTGTGGCACCCGATTGGCCTGGCACTGAACCTCGGCATGGGCAAGTGGGTATGGCCAGGCAGCGCGACCGGCGTCTTGATCGGCGAAGTTGTGTTCCTCATCGCGATAACGGTCGGTGTGTTGTACCTGCTCAAGAAAGCCGGATACCTGGACCGCCTGAAAGCGAAGGGCGCTGAGCGACGGGTCGACCAGTGCGCCGAGTCAATGACCGACCCCAAAGAGGTCGAACAGACCGACCCCGAGGCTCAGGACAAAGAGACCCAGCGACTCGTTCCCGCTGCCAGCAAGTCCCACCCCGGCTACCGCGGCATCGTCATGGGGCTCACGGTCAAGCGGCGACTTACCCTGCGGTCTCCATGGGAGTGGGTTGTCATCGCCATCGCCGGTTCACGTATGGGAAAGTCTGCGACACTGGCCATTCCAGCGATGTGCTACGCCCTCGGTTTCGCTGTCGGCACGTCCAACAAGCCCGACCTCTACACCCACACTCTCTACCTGCGGAAGCAAATGGGGAGGGTGTGGCTATTCGACTTGGAGGGCGTGACCACCGGTAACCCGCGAGAGCGTGCGAGCTTCTGGTTCAACCCGCTTCGCCGCGTGAACGACCTCCCGTCAGCTCGGGTGGTGTGCGATTACTTCATCTCGGCCGCAACAGATGGTGGAGGGAAAGTCGATGCATACTTCGACGGCGCAGCCCGCGACCTGTTCGGCTCCTACCTTCTCGCTGCTGCATTGGTCGGCGGCGATCTCCGACATGTCGTGGATTGGCTGCGTGAAACGCAATCTCAGGTGCCTGTGAAGGTTCTCGCGCAGAACGGCTACAGCGATCTGGCGAATACGATGCGCAGCAAGCAATCCGTCAACGCCAAACAGCGAGACGGCTTCTACGACATGGCACGTCGGTTCCTCGCGCCGCTCGACGAACCTCGCTACGAAGAAGTAGTCATGCCGAACAATCGCGTCACGATCGGCACGGACAGCGAAGGCTACATCACCGTCACACCCGGCAAAGCGGTCCACAACCTGCCCGAACTCGACATCGACCAGGTGGTGCGCAGCACCGACACCGTCTACGCCATGAGCATGAAAGGCCCCGGATCCGCCTCCGCTCTCGCCACCGCAGTGGTCGGATCGATCGGCGATGCTCTCCAGCAGTACGGCGCCCAACAGAGCAACGGACGGGTGCCGATCCCGGCGACGCTGATCCTCGACGAAGCCGCGAACATCTGCAAGCTCCAACAACTCCCGGAGTGGTACTCCCACTTCGGGAGCCGCGGCATCATCTTGATCACCATCCTGCAGTCACCCTCCCAAGCGAAAAAGGTATGGGGAGACACCGAATTCGACGCGATGATCGACGCCTGCAACATGGTTTGGTACGGCGGCAACGTCAAGGACGAGAAATTCCTGTCGTCGCTGTCCGAAGAGATCGGCGAGCACTATGTCGAGACCGAATCCCGGAGCCGAAGCGCAGGAATACTCGGCGGCGGCCAGGCAACGATCACCAGCTCAGAGCAGAAGGAAAAGATCCTCACCTCCGGCGACCTCAAAGCGCTTCCAAACACACGAGCGATCGTGACGATGGGTGGCAGCAAGCCCCTGTTGGTGGAAAAAAACTTTTGGGGCAACACACCTTTCGCGGACGACATCAAACGGTCGATTGCCGAGTGCGCGGCCGGCACCCACCGCAGCGTGCAGAAGGCTCTGCCTGTCGGAATTTCCGATCGCCCAATCATCGAGGACGCGATCACCGGTCCAATTCCCCGCGTCGTCATCGACAAGGAACCTCTGGCCGAGATTCCCGTCCACCCTGTCCCCGCACCGGTCACGCCGCAATTCACGGCAACACCGAGCCTGGACGACATCTTCGAGTCCGAGTTCTTCGGGGAAGGAACAAACTGATGGTGGACTTCGCATCGACGGATGACCAATGGTCAACCGAGGACGAAACGAACTACGCGGACCTGGACAATTACGATCCGACCGCGACCGACCACGAGTATGAACCGACCGCCGAATGGGGCCATCCTGATCCGGTCGACGACGAGAATCCGACTGTCGAGGTCAACGACGAACAGGGACACGACGAGGACGATTCGACGGTCACCGGCGAAGAATCAGAAGGTGAGGAAGGCGGCTTCCAAGACGATCCCACTACCTTCTCGGATCCAGCTCCCTACGGCGGGGACACCGCCGTAGGAGAAGAGAAAGAGCCTGTCGAACCGCTGTATGCGAATGTTGTCGAGTTCGTCGAACAATTCTTCACTCAGGTTATTCGCCGAAAGATGGGCATGGGCGCCGGAGACGGCGGCAATGTTTGGGACCCACGTTGGATGCTGTATCCCGAAGTCGCCGGCCGTCTCAAAGCGCTCTGGTACGCGTACGAAGAAGCCCGCGCGTCCGACAATGCGTCGGCAATGTCGAACTGGTGGATTCACCACCTCGAACCCCATGCCCGCGTGATCTTCGACGGTGACACCGGCCCGATGTCGCACGCCAAAGAAGACGGTTCATGGATGGGGCACCCGGCGCTTCCGTACGAACCCGTACCTCGGGAGCTACTGGCCGACCTCCTCAGCGAACACCCCGAAGATTGACCACCCACCTTTCGCGAAAGGCACCGCCATGCTCGCCCTGACCGACGCACGTTCAGCACAGCCCCGACATCGCCAGTCCTGCAAGTGCGGAACGACTGTGCGATCGGATGGACGATCTCACTGCGCGCACCCGTCAAGACCTGAACGCCGAAAGCAAGGAGTAACCGCATGAACACTGGAATTGACCTGGTGTGCGCGTGCCCGCCCCCCATCACAATGTCCGGTGGCACGCTCATCCTGTTGGTGACCTTCTCGGTCGTGGGGGTGTGTTGATCGCGGGGGCAGTGACAGTGCGGCGCTGGTCGATCAGCCGCAGGCCGGCCTCGACGGCGCTCGCTATACGAGATGCAGCGTCTGACACATCTACTTCTGGTAGCAGTGCGCTGTGACCACGGACGAGGGTTCGTGGCTGGTGGATCCCGCGCAGTACGCCCCCGACGAGAGCGGGGAGCCGACGTTCCCGTACCCGAACAAACTCGTCAGCATCAACGAAAGCAGCGAAGAGGGCGCTGCCGAGCGGGACCGGATACTCGCTACCTGCGACCCAATCGTCTACACCCAGTACAGAGAAGAGGCCGTCGAGAACGTCCTCGACTGGTTTCTGCGCACCGGCCCCGCACACGCACTGGAACTGCATCACCAGCCCGCAGCCGCGCAGACGCTGCGGGATCTACCCGAACTCTGGCATTGGGTGGTTCTCGAAAAGCCGACGTTGCTGCGCAAATACGTCGGACCGCTGAAAGCAGCGCTCAAGGTCATGAATACGACCATGCACGCCCGCCAGGACGCGCACGACCTCGACGCGCACACCACCGCTCGCGCTGCGGCGAAGCTGCCACCACTACAACCGCGAACAGGTCCGGGGCGGCCGACGCCGTTCGTCCAAGACATCGGCTGGGGCGTGCGCAACATGCTGACGCCGCTCGGATCAAAAGCTGGGGTGTGGGCAATGCAGGTGATCTGGCGCGGAATCGAAGTCGCTCGCCTCGCGGACGATCTGACACCGGAAACGTACTCCGATGCGATCGAGGCGGATCTGCGGCGCGCGTTCTTCGACCACGTCGAAGCCGCGATCTGGGTCCCGAAAATCACGAGCGAAGACAACGAACATTCAACAAGTGGAGGCGATCCGGAATGAGTCGCCGCTACGCAGATGAACCTCAGCCCGAGGATATGTCCGAGGAGGAGTTCAACGAGGCGGTGACAACGTTTCGGCGTCGAATACCGATCGCTGCTGATTCCTCGTCCCGGCAATCTCCTTGACGTGCTGACGATGGCCTACGGCGGCGATGTCGAGAAGATCACCGCATGGCTCGATGATCCGAACACAGAGGTCGACGAGTACCTCATCCACTGGACGCTGACCCCGGTGATCGCTCGGTTGGATGTGTATCGACGATCAGCATCGTTGGTTGGGAAGACGTTTGCGGAGCTATGCGCTGAACCACGCCCTGGCCGAGTCTGAGGTTATCTCGCCGCGTGTCCGGAGTTTCCTCGTTCCGGCAGGAGCTTCTCTGGCTACTCGTCCAACGGGAGATCCCGGGCAATAACCCGGGCAGCGTCGACGATTGAGTCGATGAGACTTCGTGCGCTGGCACTCAGGGATCGGTCTGCGGGCATGGTGATTCCAATTGATCGAGGAACGGTCTCCAACGATGTCGTAAGCATGGTCAGTTGCTCGTCACCCGCGCCGATCAGCATAGGCAGTGGGGCAATCGCATCCGTTCCAATCAGAATCGAACGCAAGGTAAGGATGGTCGAGCACTCGATTATGTTGTATGGCAGACCAAGCCCCTCACGGGAGAACAATTCGTCGAGCTCATCTCGCAATTGAGTGGGGCGCCCCGGCAGGATCCACGGATAATCCATCAAATCTTCAATGCTTTGCTCATGACGTTGGACAGCTGGATGATCTTGTCGCACCACGATTCGCACAGGCTCGTCGTATAGACGAATGTGGTGAGCGCCATTGCGGAAGCCGCTTGGGTCAAGACGCCCGACCACCAAGTCAATTTCGTCGCGCGCAAGACTCGTCGCGAGTTCCTCGGGAAGCCCTTCGATCACCGACACTGACAGGTTCGGCTGCGTTTTCTTGAGTGCCACCAACGCTTGCGGCAGCAAGGAATACGCTCCGGCAAGATTCGTTCCCACTCGTACCGGCCGAGCCCCGACTCTCTGGAGTTCGTCAATGTGATCAGCCGCGTTGCGCAAGTTGTTCAGGACCGTGCGAGCACTCTCGAGAAATATTTCGCCGAACTGCGTCGGCAGTACACCCCGCGGCTTCCTGTCGAACAGAGAGACTTCCAGTACTGCTTCTGCCTCACGCACCGCACGAGTGATAGCGGGTTGTGTGACGCGCAGAACTTCGGCGGCGCCGACCATGCTGCCTTCGTCTGCAAGTGTTGTCAGCAGCACGAGATGCCGAATTTTCAGTCTGCCGTCGAAAAGTCGCTGCGAATCCATCGCCCGTCACCCGTCCGTAACATCGAAGAAATAAAGTGTGACTGGTATTACAGTTTGAGCATATCGAAGCGAACAATAGCATTGGTTTTGTTCATCGAACTCTCGCATGATCTATCCATGAGCACTCTCCACCCGCACCCAGGCACACTTGCAGCTCTGGCAGATGCGTTGGCGCACAACGATGTCGAGACAGTCGATCTCACCGCCCTTCTTTCGGAATCGACTCCCGTCCTCCCTTTGCCTTCCGGTATGGCACCGATTCCGCATTTCGCGCTCGAAGAGTTGGCTAAGTACGACGATCGAGGCCCTACGTCGTATCAAAACGGGATCCACACAGGCGAACATGTGGGCACACACTTCGATGCTCCGTGCCACTGGATAACAGGAATCGAGCACGGGGATGTCGCGTCAGTGCCGACCAGTCGGCTTGTCGCTCCGGCCGTTGTTATCGACAAAGCCGCCGAAGTGGCTGACGATCCCGATTTCCTTCTAGACGTGGACGACATCCTGCGCTGGCAGAAGAAGTTCGGCCCGTTGCCTCGCGGATGGTTGCTCTACCGAACTGGGTGGGCATCGCGATCTCATGATCAAGCGCTCTTCTTGAATGCAGACGAACACGGCCCTCACACCCCGGGGTTGACACCGGAATGCGCCAGATGGCTCGCGGAGGAATCCCCGATCATCGGCTTGGGTGTCGAGACTGTAGGAACTGACGCGGGCCAAGCCTTTCGATTCGATCCGCAGTTTCCCGTGCACTCACATCTACTCGGAGCCGGAAAGTACGGAATAACTCAGCTACAAAATCTCGATCAACTCCCGCCAGTGGGAGCAGTGATCATTGTTGCCCCTCTTCGGATTGTCGGTGGATCAGGGAGCCCAGCTCGGATCATCGCTCTCGTTGAACGCGAATCATCAAAGGAGACAAAGAACTAATGCTGGTACACAACGCAATCGGGTGCACGCTCGTCGATCTGGGCGTCACGACAGTTTTCGGTGTCGTCGGTAGCGGAAACTTTCACTTCACGAACGCGATGGTCGAACGTGGTGCCCGCTTCATCGCCGCTCGCCACGAAGGCGGAGCGGCCACGATGGCTGACGCGTTCGCACGAATGTCCGGAGAAGTAGCAGTCCTGTCATTGCATCAAGGCTGCGGATTCACGAACGCGTTGACCGGAATTGCGGAAGCCGCCAAAAGCAACACCCCGATGCTCGTCCTCACCGCCGAGGCAACAGAACCGAGTTCGAACTTCTTCATCGATCAGCAAGGAATCGGTGACGGGCTTGGAGCCGTGACGATGCGCGTGCGATCCCCCAAGACAGCCGTAGACGACGTCGCACGCGCATTCGCGATGTGCCGCAATCACCAGAGAACGGTCGTCCTCAACGTCCCGCTCGATGTACAGGACATGGAACTCGACTCGAGCCTGACCCCGCGGACATTCGAACGAATTTCTGCACCCCAACCCTCTCCTGCCGACGTCGCGCGATTCGTGGAACTCCTCCTCGCAGCTGAACGTCCGGTTTTTGTTGCCGGCCGAGGAAGCCGCGCTGAAGGATCAAAGGATGCGATCCGTCAACTCGCCGAGCAGAGCGGCGCACTCGTAGCCACCTCAGCGGTTTCACGCGGAATGTTCAATGACGATCCGTGGAGCATCGATGTCTCGGGAGGATTCAGCTCTCCTTTGACTGCCGAACTCATTGCTCAAGCAGATCTCATCGTCGGCTTCGGATGCGCCCTCAACATGTGGACGATGCGCCATGGAAAGCTGATTGCAGATGACGCAGCAGTAGTCCAAATCGATACCGACCCTGCCGCGATCGGAATGCACCGCGACGTGACTCTGGGGCTGTGGGGCGGGGTTGCCGAGACTGCTCGAGCGACGTCTGCATGGCTGGAAGCACATGGAAGAAGTCACCGCGAAGGGTACCGAACTGCTGATGTGAAGAGCCGAATCGGTATGGGGCTCCGCTGGAATGAGATCGAGTTCACTGACGAGTCCGGTGAAGGGCTGATCGACCCGAGGACCCTCTCGGCCGAACTGAACAAGATCCTGCCGACTGAACGAATCGTCTCGGTCGACTCGGGAAACTTCCTCGGCTACCCCAGTATGTATCTCGATGTTCCGGACGAATACGGCTTCTGTTTCACGCAGGCATTCCAGTCCGTGGGGCTCGGTCTCGCAACCGGCCTGGGCGCTGCGATCGCACAACCTCATCGCCTCCCCGTCGCAGCATGTGGGGACGGGGGGTTCCTCATGGGTATCAGTGAACTGGAAACTGCCGTACGGCTTAAGATTCCCCTGCTCGTGATCGTGTACAACGACTCCATGTACGGCGCCGAAGTCCATCATTTCGGTACCGACGGCCCCCCATTGGACTCGGTAACCTTCCCCGATACCGATATCGCTGCCATTGCCCGCGGGTACGGCTGCGAGGCAGCGACCGTCCGCGATGTTTCGGACTTGAGCGAGCTGGAGCCCTGGCTGAGCTCAAACCCGCAGCGTCCCTTCGTTATTGATGCGAAGATCGTCTCCCGCGAAGGCTCGTGGTGGCTGCAAGAGGCGTTCGGCCACTGATGAGGGAGGCCGAACGCAGATGTACTCGTCAGACAATTCAGGAGGAAAGAGTGCAACTACTTTCTCAGTCGACGTGCCGCGCAGCCCTGGCGGTGCGATATGACTAGCACCGCAGAAATGCTCCCGGTCCAGCGGGAACCTGTACGGGCGAGAGCACGCGTACGCACCAATCGAACCATGAATCTGCCGGCCCTTTACTGGGGAGCATTCGGCGTCATCGGGTTCCTGGCGACGTGGGAGGTCATTTCGCGGTTTCATTTGTTGCCACGCGATGCGCTTCCCCCCGCCAGTACCACGCTAATTCGTGCTTCCCGACTTTTGACCGATCCGACGTTCCTGGCTCAAATCGGAAACACCCTCTGGGCAGCATTCGTCGGCTATGCGATCGCTCTCGTGATCGCCGTTCCTGCGGGTTTGTTGTTAGGGCTGTCGAATCGTCTCTATGCGCTGACTTCGACGATTGTAGAACTGATACGTCCATTGCCGCCGATCGGATTGGTTCCGCTGCTTGTTCTGGTCGCCGGTCAAGGGCTGGAAATGAAGGCCACGGTCGTTGCTTTGGGATGCGTTTTCCCGTTGCTGGTCAACACCATTCACGGTGTCCATTCGACCAATGGAGTCGCACGGGCCACGGCACGATCGTTCGGTTGGTCTCCAGCCATGGTCGCGTGGCGAGTGGTCTGGCCGTCCGCGATTCCATCGGTACTGACTGGAGTGCGTGTGACGGTGTCAATCGCACTGATCCTCTGCATCGGCGCTGAATTCATCGGCGGAAGCACCAAGGGCCTTGGCTCGTGGCTTCTTCAACAGAGCATGCTTCCGCAGGGTATCGAGTCGGTCTGTGCGGGTGTCATCGTCGCCGGCCTTCTCGGACTGCTGGTCAACGCCGTCGTCAGTGTCCTCGAAACAAATTTTGCATCGTGGGCGCGAAGGGATGAGTCATGAGTATGACATTGAGTGCAACCCAAATCTCTCGTTGGTCGAACGCCGCTCTCGGCTGGGTTGCTGCAGCGCTTCTGATTCTCGTATGGCAGATCTGGACCGCAAGTGCGCAATCAGCGTATTTCCCCACACCGCTGGAAATCTTCGGCGACGTCTATGATCGCTGGTTCTCTGCAGGTTTCAGTCACGGATTCCTCACCGATGCCTTCTACACGGACATCCTGCCCAGTGTCGGCCGATTGTTGCTCGGACTGCTGATCGCCTGGATTGTAGGAATCACACTGGGGGTCCTCCTCGGCCGAATACCGGTGGTGGCGATGATCATCGAACCGATCTTGCATTTCATGCGCGGACTTCCGGGGCCGGTCCTTCTTCCGTTGGCTCTCGTCTTGGTCGGGACAGGTTCGGCGATGCGTGTCGGCTTGATCGCATTCGGCGCGGTGTGGCCAGTTCTGTTCAACACATACAGTGCCGTTCGGCAGGTTCCGCAAGGATTCGAAGATGCCGGACGGGTTTCACGAATTTCCCGTTCCAGTATGCTTTTTCGAGTTATTCTGCCGACCGCAAGCAGCGGGATCTTTGCCGGAATCAAAGTATCCACTTCCCTGGGCATCATCTTGCTGATCGCATCCGAGCTCTACGCGGCGTCGAACGGCATCGGATTCGGATTATCCCAGGCGCAGCGTTCCTTCGAATTTCTGACTATGTGGTCATTCATCGTCGCGCTCTCACTTCTCGGTTATCTGTCCAACCTGTTGCTGGTTCGAATCGAGCACACCCTCCTGGGTTGGCACCGACTCCGCATGGCAATAGACAACTGATCGGAACACCATGACCCACGCACTGCTCGAGGTCGACAACCTCAGCCACACCTACTACACAGACCGCGGTGAACAACGCGTGCTCGATGGGCTGTCGTTCACTGTCAACGACGGCGAGTTCGTCTCGATCGTCGGGCCGTCTGGTTGCGGCAAGACCACGCTCCTTCGCACACTGTCAGGATTGCTCAAACCCACCGGCGGCTCCATCTCTCTCGGGGGTACGGAAATCGACGGTGTGCCTGCAGGATTGGCGATGGTCTTTCAGGACTACCGTGCATCGCTGTTCCCGTGGCGCCGGGTCGGGGCAAACGTCGAATTTCCGTTGTTAGGTGTCGTCGGTAAAGCCGAGCGACGACTGCGCACAGAAGAATCCCTTGCAGCTGTCGGTCTCGAGGGGATGTCCGAGCGCTATCCGTGGCAGCTCTCCGGCGGAATGCAGCAGCGCGTGGCGATCGCCCGGGCTCTGGCAATGCGCCCGAAGCTGATGCTGATGGACGAGCCGTTCGCCTCCGTCGATGCCCAGACACGTTCCGATCTCGAAGATCTACTGTTGCGCGTCCGCGATCAATATGACATGACCATCCTGTTTGTCACCCACGATGTTGACGAAAGTGTTTATCTGAGCACTCGAGTCGTCTCGTTGAGCAAGGCCCCCACCGTCAAGACGGCAGACATTCGGATTCCTTTGAAATTCCCTCGTGACCAGATTTCGACCCGCGAGGAAGAATCGTTCGTAACAACGCGCGGCGAGGTTGCCCGCCTCATTCGCCAAGCCTGTCCCGGCGGACTCACCGTCGAGGTCTAGCAGCGAGTCCTCCTCCACACCAATCGATCGACATCCCTGCCCCCAACCGGCTTCTCATGTTCCATTTTCGCACTAGGAGATCACATGAATACGCGATTCACACGATTCTGCGCCATCGGCGCAGGTCTCGCATTGGCTTTCACCGTGGCCGCGTGCGGCGGCAGTGACAGCGATGCAGCCGCACCGTCCGCCGACGGCGTCACGCGCATGACTCTGTCCATTCCTCCGGTCGGCGATTCATTGCCGGTCTACGTTGCCCTCGAGAATGGGTTCTTCGCAGACAACGGTCTCGAGATCGAGCTGGCGCCGGCAGCGAACGGTGCAACGACGATCAATGCGTTGATCTCCGGCAGTACCGATCTCGCCCTGGTCTCATATCCGTCGCTGATCAAGGCTGTCGATTCGAAACTCCCAGTTGCTATCGCCGCCATGGGTATTGACGGAACTGACGAGTACAAGGCAGGGATCTACGTCCCGGAAGGGTCCGCCGTCAAAACACCTGCCGATCTGATAGGCAAGAAGGTTGCCACTCCATCGCTCGGGTCGGTGGGTGACATCTACTTCCGTGGAGTGCTGAAAGACGAGAACTTGGATTACACGAAGGTCAACTTCGTCGAACTTCCACAGGCCAACATGGCAACGGCGCTGAAAGCCGGCGATGTCGATGCCGCATTCATCACCGAGCCCACACTCAGTTCAGCGGTCAAGACACTCGATCTCCGCGCCATCGGCTATCAGAATGGCCCGCAGGGAGTTTTTGCTACATCCACGAAAACGATCGACAGTAATCCTGACGCCATTCGCGGTTTCCGTACGGCACTGGCCCAGGCCGTAGAGGTTATCGAAGTTGATCCTCACGGTGTCGCCTCACAGATTATGCCGACATACACCGACATGGACGCGGAAACAGCCCGCAACATGAATTTGCCTCAGTTCGTCACGGAATGGAACGCGGACGATGTTCAGTCGGTCATCGATCTGATGGTCGAAGTCGGAATCATCAAGCAGTCGTTCAGCGCCGACAACCTCTTCCAGCCGCTGTGAACCTGGTTCCCTCCGAACTGAGAATCTGAGTGAAGGAAGTACATTGAGCAGTTCAGCATCCATAGTTGGGACCGGAGAGTCTCCGTATACTCGGTATCCGGTGCCCGGAACAAGTACCTCATCCATCATCGCCGATGCCGTCGCTCGAGCGCTGGCAAACGCAAACTTGAGTATCCATGACGTCGATGGGTTCGGAGTTTCCAGTTTCACACTCGGACCCGATCATGCGATCGATCTCGCATGGCGTCTCGGGATGCGACTGACCTGGCTCATGCAAGACACCAACGGGGGTGCCAGCGCCGGAGGAATGCTGCAGCATGCCGTTCGCGCCATCGAAGCAGGTGACGCATCGGTGATCGTGCTCGCAGCCGGGGATGTGATGGACAGGGACGCGTTTACCCACCTTGTAGCTCACTACAACAGTGCCACCGAAGATCATCTGGCGCCGCTCCCGATGTCCGGGCCCAATGCGCTGTTCGCGATGCAGACGACACGCCAGATGCAAGCGCTGGACCTCGAACGATCGGACTACGGCCAGATTGTAACCTCTCAACGGCGTTGGGCGAGTATGAATCCGGGAGCTGTCTACCGAAATATCCTCACTCTCGACGACTATCTTGCTGCGCCGATGGTGGCGTCCCCACTCGGACGTTACGACTGCGTTCCACCGGTGACAGGGGCAGACGCCGTCATCGTCACTGCCGACGAGCGCGGAACAAGCGGCCCACGGGCTCGCATTCTCGCTGTCACAGCTTCGTACAACACTGACGACCAGCGCGACGACGGATTGGTGACCGGACTTGCCGACGTATCGCCTCGCGCCTGGGAACTTGCCTCTGTAGAACCGGAAGACGTGGACGTCGTCAGCGTGTACGACGACTATCCGTCGATGGTCGTTGCGCAACTCGCAGACATGGGTTTCGTGAATCCTGGTCGAGACATGTCCTCATTTATCGCAGATAAGATAGCTACGCACGCCTTGCCCGTCAACACATCCGGCGGTCAACTGTCAGCCGGCCAGGCGGGGTCTGCCGGCGGAATGCACGGACTCGTCGAGGTTGCGCGTCAACTCCACGGCCAAGCGGTCGGCCGACAGGTCGACGCGAGGATCGGAGTTGTCAGCGGATACGGCATGGTGCTCTATCGCCATGGCTCGTGTGCCAACGTCGCAGTCCTGGAGGCCGTATGAGTATCACAGTTCAACGCTGCTTTCACTGCAGCGGGTACCTATTCCCCTATCGGCTGTTGTGCCCGAACTGTGGATCATCGGAGTTTGCCGACACCGAGCTCAATTCCGGGACAGTCGAAGTGGTTACCCACACCGCCGACGGCATCACCATTGCCACCGTCGCATGCGAGAAGGATCTCCGAATCATCGCCCGCCTTCATCCCACAGATGTCGCAGTCGGGGACGTGGTCGCTCTCACCGACGACAGCACCGACAACACCGGCCCGATCGCTTTCGTTCCCGCTCCCGATCGCGGCTCACCAGGAAAGGATGACCAGTGAACAGCGCTCGACGTTTTCCCGATGATGTCTCTCCGACCGAAATGACCCTGCCTGGGATGCTTCGGTTGCGTGCGCAAATGACACCGGACGCACCGTTACTCTCGTGCGGCGAAACACATCGCACCGCCGAAGAGATGCAGAACGCTGTGTCGAGCGTCGGACATATGCTCTCCGTCAACGGCATACAACGGGGTGATCGGGTTGCCGTGATGTCGAACAATCGGACGGAGCTGCTGGACTTCATACTTGGTTGCGGATGGATAGGCGCGATAGCGGTGCCGATCAATACTGCGGCCCGTGGCGCGCAACTTCATCAGATTCTCGGTAACTCTCAATCGAGCCTACTGATCATCGAATCCACTCTCCTTGAACATGTTCAGGCAATTCCGCCTTTGGATGACCTCACGGATGTCTGGCTCATCGATGCGGACAGCGAGCGAACAGACCTTCCGTGGCGGACGATACCTATGCCCGAGCCCGTACTGACAGAACGCGCGACGCCGGTAGAAATAGCTCCCGGCGAGCCTGCGGTCATTCTGTATACGTCGGGCACCACCGGGGTATCCAAGGGCGTGGTGTGTCCCCACGGACAGTTCTACTGGTGGGGCCGAAATGTGACCGAACAGCTGGAAATCAGCGCTGACGACGTCCTTTATACGTGCCTCCCACTTTTTCACACCAACGCACTCAACGCGTTCAGTCAGGCACTGGTTGCCGGAGCGTCTTACGTCGTGGGGCCGCGATTCTCGGCATCACGGTTCTGGGACGACGTCGCGCGCAGCGGAGCCACCTTCACCTATCTGTTGGGTGCGATGGTCAGCATCCTCGACAGCAAACCCGCAGGTCCGTCCGATCGCGCCCACCGCGTACGTGCAGCACTCTCGCCCGCGACTCCCGCACGATTGGTCGATCCGTTCCGTGAACGTTTCGGTGTCACGCTCATCGACGGTTACGGGTCCACGGAAACCAACTCGATCATGGCTGCAACCCGACAGGAACAACGTCCCGGGTATATGGGCCGGATCCAGCCCGGGTTTATTGCCAGAGTCGTCGACGAACACGGAATTGACGTCGAGCCAGGCGAACCCGGCGAGTTGTTGCTGCGCAGTGAACAACCCTTCGCATTCGCCTCGGGTTATTTCAGAATGCCGGAAGCCACTGTGCAAGCGTGGAACGACCTGTGGTTCCACACAGGAGATCGAGTGGCAATCGACTACGACGGCTGGGTGCGTTTCGTAGACCGGATCAAGGATGTGATTCGTCGCCGCGGAGAGAACATTTCCTCCGTCGAGGTGGAGCAGACCCTACGGTTGCATCCAGATATCGACGATGCAGCAGTATTCGCCGTCGAATCGGAGCTGGGCGAAGACGAAGTAATGGCGGCTGTAGTCGTCAAACCCGGTACCGCGCTGGATTTCGATGAAGTCGCTACGTTCTGCAAACCGCGGTTAGCCTACTTTGCAATTCCCAGATTCATTTCTGTCCACCACTCCCTCCCGATGACTGCCAACGGCAAGGTCAGCAAGACCTCTCTGCGTGAGTTCGGTGCCACGGCGGCCGACTGGGACCGCGAAGCCGCCTCTCGTACCGCACACGCAACCTGATCTCTCGTTGAACTCATATCCAGGTTCGGGAACACAGAATTTCAAACTCGACATCTGCAGGGGATAACCACGTGCGCGAGTACAAGAACTACATCAACGGTAAGTTCGTGGACGGCAAGGGCGCATTCGCTGCCATTGATCCAGCCACCGGGCGTCCTGTCGCCTGGGTTCACGAGGCGGATGCGATGGTCGTTGACCTGGCTGTCGACTCTGCGCGCGAGTCCCTCAACGCGAGTTGGCACACGATGCCTATCGACGATCGATGCGCCGTGATGCGAAGCGTCGCCGACGAGATCGAATGCCGTTCGGACGACCTCGTCGACGCCGAAGTCGCAGACACCGGCCAGCCCGAGACGCGAATCAGGGATTTCGACATCGTCACGGCCGCAAACCATTTCCGGGACTGCGCGGATGCACTTTTATCCGAGCGTGCTACATCGTCGATCTCTGGCGGCGTGGATCGAATTCATGCTCCGAACTATTCTGTCCGCAGACCGCTCGGCGTAATCGGCATGGACATCCCCTGGAGCTTGCCTTTGCTGTCGCTGGTTTGGAGGCTTGCACCGGCACTCGCGGCAGGAAATGCGGTGGTTGCAAAGCCCTCCGAGGAAACGCCGGGAACAGCCACGGTCATGGCCGAGATAGTCGAATCTGCCGGCGTTCCGCCGGGTGTCTTCAATGTCGTCCATGGCTTCGGGCTGGGTTCGGCGGCCGAACTTCTCAGTGCCCATCCGAAACTTGACGGAACACTGTTCTCCGCTGGTACCAGCAAAAAGACGAATAATCGCTCAGACCGATTTTCTTCTGGGGCGGGAGGCGACAACCCTGCCATCGTGTTTTCCGACGTCGATCTCGAAAGCACAGCCGAGAGAATCGCTCGATCCGTCTTCTTCAACACCGGCCAACTCGATCTCTGCATCGGAACAGTTTTCGTCGAACGGCCAATTTACGATGAGATGTGCGAATTGCTCGTTGCTCGGGCACACCAACTCACGCCGGGGTCACCTACATCGACCAACTCCGACTTCGGTCCAGCTATTTCCCGTGCGCACCAAGACAGGGTTCTGCAAAATTATGTGCGGGCAGAACGCAGCGGCGCCATCCGACTGACAAGCAGGAAAGGCACCGCAGTCCCGCGAGAATTTTCCGACGGGTTTTGGCTCGAACCGACCCTGTGGGCATTACCGAAAGAATCAGTCCAGACTATGCGGGAACCGATCCTTGGGCCCTCTGCGACGATCCTTCCCTTCGACAGCGATGACGAAGTGATCGAACGCGCCAACCGTACAGGCGGTGGCCTTGCAGCAACCGTGTGGACCGCAGATTTGACACGCGGGCATCGCATCGCAGAGCAGATGGATACAGAGATCGCGTGGCTCAATTCTTGGTTCGATCATCCTCGATCCAGTAGTCAACAAATCAGGATGCAGGGTCCCCGCCAAGTGACCTGGCGGCAGGCACTCGATATCTACACTGAGACGACGAACATTGTTGCTGCAAAACATAATTGACACAGCGAGCAATCCAAGGAAACCAAAAGACGTTCGACATAGCCGCCCTCGCCGTCGACATGAAAGTGAACAATCGATGCAATCAAACGAAAATCCACCTGCTGCGCGGATCCTTTATCAAAGCTTCACCGATCCCGCACTGCACCAGCCATACCTGCGCCGTCTCGCGAGTTATCTGGATGATATTTCCTCACCTGGAATAACTTTCGAGGTACGCGGAATCAGTCCGGCCGATACCCAACTCGGCCGGCTGAGCGAGTTACGTTGCGGTGTGCAGTCTGTCGTAGGAATCATCGAGGCTGAGCGTGAAGGATTCGATGCCGTCCTGGTCGGCCATTTCCAAGATGCATGCCTATTCGAAGCCCGAACAGCCGTTGATATCCCGGTCGTCGGGCACGGCGAGGCAAGCATGCACCAGGCTTGCATGCTTGGCGGGCGAGTCGGAATAGTCTCCATCGACCCGGTCTATCTGCCGTGGCACGATGAACAGATCCGTCGATATGGTCTCGAAAGTCGTGTCGTCGATGTTCGTTACATGCGGATAACGCCGGACCAGGCCGTAGCCGCTTATGACGACCCGGCCGCCTATCGTGAAATTCGAGCAATGTTCGTAGACGCCGCTGAATCCATGATCCGCGACAGTCGCGTTGACGTTGTCATGTCGGCTGGTGGACTGTTCGCACTACTCAGCGTTGGCGATGTCGATCTGCACGTAGAGGGCGCACTGATCGCCAATCCAACCTTTCTCGCTGTAAAACAAGTTGAAGCTGCACTCAGCATCGCCAAAGTCACCGGCACGCCTGTTTCGCGAGGCGGAACCTACGCGCGCGCATCGCAACAAGCTGTAAACGAACTCCTCGCACTAGTCGGAAAAGAGAGCTGATATGACCGAACTCAAGTACACCGCAGAGGCCACCGCCGATGGAAACGGCCGCAACGGCCATGTCAGTTCGGATGACGGACTGATCGACCTGAATCTAGGAATCCCGGTAGGCATCGGTGGGGCTGGCGGCGGTAGCAACCCTGAACAACTGTTCGCAGCCGGATATGCCGGCTGCTTCCTTTCGGCACTGTCATCAGTAGCACGCGTGCACAAGGTTCGACTGGTCGATCCCACCGTCACCAGTCGCGTGACCATCGCAGATTCGGGTGAGGGCTTCGGGTTGTCGGTGGAGTTGCTCGTCAACCTCCCCGGCGTTGACGAGGACCAAGCACGAGAAATCGCCGAAGGGGCTCACCAGAAGTGCCCCTATTCCAAAGCTGTTCGCGGAAATATCAACGTGGCGATCACAGTGCAGTAATTTGCGTTCAGATTCACACTGATTCAGCGTGTACGGAATCCAGATCGATCTCATCCGAAATCTCCGGAAATCGATCTGGATCCGGCGCACTGGATTTTGCGAAAGAACTGTCGGCGAGCGATTGCCGTTCAATCCACGTGGAAGGCATCATGCGCGCAGCGCGGCTACACCGGTTCGGAGAAAGTCCTGTAATCGAAGAGATTGCACTACCGTCTCGCGGCACAGGAGAATCACTCGTGCGGATCGAGGCGGCTGCCGTCAGCCACCTCGACGTGACAATCGCCAGTGGGACATTCGCTGTAATACCCACACTGCCGCACATCGGGGGCACAGATGGCGTGGGCGAGGTGCTCGAGTCGGACGAATTCGCAATGGGAACAAAAGTTCTCATACGGGGAGGCGGAATCGGATTGAAACGAGACGGTTGCTGGGCGGAGTATGCCGTCGTGGGCGACTCAGCTCTGACAGCGGTCGACGACCGGCTAGAACCCTCTGTAGCTGCAACTTTCTTGGTACCATGCACGACGGGATATGTTGCTGTCAACGACATCACAGCGATCGCGCCCGGAGAACGGGTTCTCGTTTCGGGCGCAGCAGGGGCGGTCGGATCGATCGCATCCCAATTCGCGATGAGAGCCGGTGCAGCCAACGTCACTGGGATTGTCTCGACGGGCTCGAAGGCCCAGCGATTGCCAGCTGGAGTCCAGCCGATCGTGGGATCGGCCGAGGCAGTTACATCGCAATTGAACTCACTACGTAAATTCGATGTGCTGATCGACACTGTCGGGGGACCCAATCTCCCCAGTCTCCTCGAACGAGTTACGCCGGGCGGACGAGCGGCACTGGTGGGGTACACCCACGGCTCAAACGTCACCCTGCATCTACCGAATTTCTTGATGTCAGACGTAAAGATCCTTCCGGTCAACATGATCCGGCGTGCCAAGGAACAAGCAGCACTCGCTCCATTGATGAGCGAAATGATAATAGCGGGAGAACTTGTCAGTCCCGTTCAAGAGTTTCCGCTGACCGAAATCTCGGAAGCACTCGAAGCGTTGGGTAGCGGACAGCTCACCGGTCGTGCCGTACTAGTTCCAAATGCGCTCCCCACTCATCGATGAAACGGTCACATACTGATCACCCTTCATCGTCAAAGCGCTATCGAAACGCAGGTCTGACTGTTGCGGAGAAGGAAACGGATTGAAATGGACATGCCCAAGCTTCTCGATGGCCGGCTGAAGATCCGTCATCTATTGTTAGTCGATGCCCTCACCCGGCGGGGAACCGTTATCGGAGCAGCCGCCGAACTGCACATCAGTCAGCCTGTCGCCACACGCAGCTTGCACGATATCGAGAGAATTCTCGGGGTCACGCTATTCGAACGAGGCCCACGCGGAGTCACCCCCACTGTCTTCGGGACGGCCTTCGCAACCCACTCACGGGGGATAATCGCCCAATTGACCGAGACTGGTCGGCACCTAGTCGAATTGGCAGATGCCGATCGTGGAACTGTTGTAGTGGGCAGTCATCTGGCCGGTTCGAGCATGCTACTACCCGGTGCGATCGCGCACCTGAAAGCACACCACCCACTTCTGATGGTCGTCGTGCGTGAGGGCACACCCGAACAACTCCTCACGGATCTCGAAGCAGGAGCGATTGACATTATCGTCGGCCGATTGACCGCGCCGACCGACCATACGTTCATACGCGAAACGCTCTATACCGAATCCGTCCAACTTATTGCCCGCGCCAATCATCCGCTTGCCGCGGGCGAAAATGTACATCTCAGCGATACTGTCGACTACCCGTGGATACTGCCGAGTATCGAGACCGCCCTACGTACAGAACTCGAGGAATTCTTCGCAGACAACAAGCTGGCCCTACCCGAGAATCGGGTAGAGACCACCTCGTACCTCACCATTCGCCAATTGGTAATCGAGACCGACATGATCGCTGTGCTGCCGGACCTTCTCGCACGCGATGATGCACGATTGACGTCCCTCCCGATTTCACTCGGAAGGATCGGCCACAACGTTGGAACGACTCGAACCTCATCGCGAATCGCGACTCCGACGGCCCAAGCCTTCATCGCTTCTCTGACCGCGGTCGCGCATGAGATGACACTGCGACGCTGCAATGATCGTGGGAGCGCAAATCCGGTCGATCATCTCAGCGTGCCAGCAACGTACCGCTAGTTCACCAATCCGAGGAAGCGTTCGGCGTTGCCTCGCGAGATCAGTTGGCGCGCAGTTTCGTCCAGAAACTCGCTCTTGCGCACTACCTCGCCTACCGGTCGCTCGCCGAGGGGATACGGATAATCACTTCCCACCATCACCCGGTCTACGCCCACCGTGTCGACCAGTAGTCGCAGTGCGCGCTCGTCGAAGACGACGGAATCCACGTAGAACCTACCCAGATAGTGTGACGGCGGGAATTCCGATGTACCGATGATGTCGTTGCGGCCGTGCCAAGCGTTTTCCATCCGGCCGAGCCAGAACGCGAAAGAGCCACCGCCGTGGGCAAATCCGATTTTGAGTCGATCGTCGATCTTGTCGAAGACGCCGCCGAGGATCAGTGCGAGTATCGACAGATGTGTTTCCGCAGGCATGGCGGTGAGCCACTGCGCCATCCACCGATCCAGGCGCGGTGAGGACGCCATGTCCCACGGGTGCACGAATACCGGAACATCCAGTGACGCGCAGTGCTGCAGGAATGTCACGACGCCTTCGCTGTCGAGATCGAGATCGCCGACGTGATTGCCGATCTCAACGCCCCGGTGCCCGTTGGCGATGCATCGTTCGAGTTCACGGCACGCGGCATCGGTGTCCTGCAACGGAACCTGGCAGAACGGGATGAGGCGATCTTTTGCCGGTTCGACGATCTCGAGCGCGAGGTCGTTGAAGATTCGCGAGATACGACTGGCCTGCTCGCCGCTTCGGCCGTAGTTGAAGAATGCCGGAGTCGGAGAGACTACCTGCGTGTGAATACCGTCGGCATCCATGTCTCGTAGGCGCACCTCGGCGTCCCAGGCGTCGGACTGGATCCGTCGGAACTCCTTGGTGCCCATCATGATCATGGCTTCGGTTTCCGACTCCACTTTCAGCCACGGCGCGTCCGGGCCGGCGTCGGGGGTGAGATCAGGCCACCCGTTGGGCACGTAGTGGGTGTGAATGTCGATCATGTTGCTCATCGCTCAGCCCTTGCCGGGATGGAGCGTGCCACAATTGTCACACGTGCGGGCGTCTTCACTCTCGTAGAAGGTGACGAAGACGGGCGGAAGGTCGGCCACGATGTCGCGTACCTGAAGTTCGACTTCGTAAATCTTGTGGTTGCACGCGAGGCAGTACCACTGGAAGTGCTCCAATGTTCCTTCCTGCCGCACCCTTTCGATCACCAGGCCGATTGATCCTGCGGTGGGACGCTGCGGTGAATGCGGCAGATTCCCCGGTAGCAGCCAGCTTTCACCCTCACGGATGTCGACCCGCACCGGTCCGTCTTCGGTCATGACGTTGACGTGAATGTCGCCCTCGACCTGGTAGAACCACTCCTCGTACGGGTCGAGGTGGTAATCGGTCCGCTGGTTCGGTCCGCCGACAACCTGCACGATGAAGTCGTCTCCGAGTGCCATCGTCTGGTTGTTGACGGGCGGCTGCAGAAGGTGGCGGTTGTCGTCGATCCATTTCTTGAAGTCGATGACGGGAGGAATGGTGGTCATGATGCGTTCTCCGTGTTCTCGATTGACAGCCGTCTGGAGGCAGGCACGTAGGCCACACCGGATATCTCGATGAGCAAGTGCGGGTGCGGCAATTGGTGAACTGCCACTGTGGTTCTCGTCGGGCCGTTTTCATCGAATAGTTCGGCGTAGACCTCGTTGTATCCGCCGAAGTCGTTCATCGACACCAGGTATGACGTGACCTGAACCAGATCACGCAGTTCACCACCCACCTCGGCGAGGATCGCCGCGATGTTCTCGATGACTGCGCGTGTCTGCGCCCGAATGTCGAGCGCCGTGGTGCCCATCTCGTCGACCTCGACGCCCACAAACGTGTTGTCGGGCCGGCGTGAACTGGTGCCGGAGACGTAGACGAAGTCGCCGACCACCTTGACGTGCGGGAACTTTCCGCGAGGCTTTGCCAGCTTCTCGATGACCTGCGCCCCACTCATCGCCGCACACCATTCACCGAGACGGTACCCAGTCCGTCGATGCTGCACTGTGCGACTCCCTCGTCGAGTCGCACGGCAGCAGTCGCCGCGCCGGCCAGAATCACGTAGCCGGCCCGGAGCGGAATGTGCCGACGGCGGGCGATATCCACCAAGGCGTGCAACGCGTGCACGGGATCTCCGAGGATTGCTGCCGTGGAACCGGTAACCGTTTCGCCGCCTACCTCCATGCGCACCACCAAGTTCGCGGCACTGCGCATCGGCTGCCACGGGCCGATGACATATCCGGCGGCACTGGTGTTGTCGGCGACAACGTCGGTGTAGGTGAAGCGGAAGTCGCGGTAGCGCGAATCGATGATCTCCATCGCCGGAGCAACCGAGTCGACGCAGGATTCTATGTCCATGCTCGGGTCGTCGAGATCGACGTCCTTCGACAGTCGGTACGCAACTTCGGGTTCGATCTTGGGGTGGATGAACGCCGACAGGTCCAGATCGCCGCCGTCCGTCACCACCATCGCGTCGGTCAACTGCCCGACGATCACCTCGGAGACACCCATCTGCGCCATCTTCGCTTGGCTGGTGAAGCCGAGCTTGATGCCCACCACCGATTCGCCACGGGCAGTGCGTCGTTCGATGACTTCGTTCTGAATCCGGTAGGCGTCGTCGATGTCGATGGTGTGATCGTCGGCGAGACTCGGGGTGTCGGTGCGACTCTGCGCAGCGTCGTCGAGGCGACGCGCGAGCGCGGATACGGTGTCTTCTGGGGCTGTCATCACGCCTCGCTCATTTCTCTGGAACTTCCTGCGGTTTCGATGTTCACAGTTGCACACACACATTTGTCGGTTCGGTGTAGAAGTGCAGCGAGGACTCGCCACCCTCACGTCCGATGCCGGACAGGCCCATACCGCCGAAGGGGGATCGCAGTTCACGGGTGAACCACGTGTTGACCCAGGAGATTCCGACGTTCATCTTCTGAGCGACGCGGTGTCCGCGACGCAGGTCGTTGGTCCACACGGAGGCCGCCAAGCCGTACTCGGTGTCGTTTGCCAAGGCGATCGCTTCTGCCTCGGTATCGAACGGGATGAGTGCTGCGACGGGTCCGAAGATCTCCTCGCGCACGGCGCGATTCTTGTTGGTCAATCCCGTCCACAGCGTCGGCTCGATCCACGATCCGCCGGCCAGCTGCTGCCCGAGATCCGGAATTCCGCCACCGGTAAGCACTTTCGCGCCCTCTTGCTCGGCGATCTCGAAGTAGTCGAGAACCTTCTTCCGGTGCGCCTGTGAGATGAGCGGGCCTGTCGTCGTCGCAGTGAGCGTCGGGTCACCGAGTCGCAATCCTGCTGCCCGCTCGACAAGTCCACCGGCGATGTCGTCGAAAATGCTGCGGTGCACGTACACCCGTTCGGTGCACAGGCAGACCTGGCCGGTGTTGGTGAACACCGATTTGGTCAGACCCGTCAACGCTTCGTCGATGTCGACGTCGTCGAACACGATCGCGGCGTTCTTGCCGCCGAGCTCGAACGAGACCGGACGCACCCGCGGGGCAACGGTTTTCATCACGTGCGAGCCGGTGGCCGACGATCCGGTGAAGGTGACACCGTCGATACCGGGGTGGGTGGTGAGGAACTCGCCCGCAGAATTCGCACCGAAACCGTGCACGACGTTGTAGACGCCGGCAGGCAGGCCGACTTCTTCGAGCACCTCGGCCAGCAACGACGCCGTCGCCGGCGTCTCTTCGGAAGGCTTGACCACCACGGAATTTCCGCATGCCAGCGCGGGCGCCACCTTCCAGGTCAGGAGAAGCAGTGGCAAATTCCACGGCACGATAACCGCAACCACACCGAGCGGCTTGCGGATCGCGTAGTTCAGCGCCTGCTTGCCGCCGGCCAGATCCGTGACAAACGATTCCTGCCCCGCTGCGGCGACGATGTCGGCAAACGTACGGAAGTTCGTCAGGGCACGAGCAACGTCGAGTTCGCGCGCCTGCGTGATCGGCTTGCCCGTATCCGCCATCTCCGCGGCGACAAATTCCTCGAACCGCTCCTCGATCCGATCCGCGGCCCGTCGCAGCAGCGCCGTCCGCTCCCGGACCGGCGTATCCGCCCAACCGTTGTCCAAAGCGCGTCTGGCCGAGGTCACAGCCCGATCGACCAGGGCCCGGTCGGCCTCATGGACCTTGGCAAGAACACGGCCGGTTGCGGGGTCCACCTGATCGAAGCTCGACGACGCGTCGGGTTCGACGTAGGAGCCATCCACGTAGTTGCGGATCCATCCGTCGCATTGTGAGGTCATGGACTAACTATTGGCCCGCAACATGTTTCAAACAAATGCAAAAACTGCGATCTCGTATGCACCAATGACATAGCCTGTGTATGGGACTGGGCGTCCACGATAATTCGTTGCCTTCATCACAGATTTCAGCCTGGAAGAGAAATATCTACGACGAATCCAAACTCCTGAAGCGGATGTACGTCTCTTCACCGAATAACATTCACTCCTCGAGGTATCTGACGGAATTACGTTGTCTACCGCCGATACTCGATAGGATCAGGACAACAGTTCCCGGCAATCGCGGATCGATACTGGCGTAGCAGGATCTTCCCTTCTTAGCCGCATACGAAATGACTGACGCCGTCCCGGATCCGGGACGACGTCGATGTTGTCTATACGGCTTTTTGCTCGCTACAGCGCGTATTCGGATTCGCGTTCCGATTCACGGCGTCGTGCTGGGTCTTGCTCGAACGCGACTTCGTTTTCCTCGTCCGGAGTCTGCTCGATGTTCAGTAGCTCTTTGATCGATCGAGGTTGGCTGCCCATTGCCGCTTTCATGGCCGGGGCGATGGATGCCGCCAGTTGCGCGAGTTCCTCGGCGGCCTGCGTGAGGTTAATCGGTGAGAGGTTGGCGGCGACTTCGTCGTCGCCGGCGACCGGACCAACGGCTTGGGCAAGCCCGCCACCGACGGAGTCGAGCACGCCCTTGACGTTTTCGGTATTGGACGGTCCACCTTGTGTCGGTGTCTGCGGATCTGTTTCCGGGGTCGGCGCTTCGGGGAGAGGTCCGAGTTGGGAGTCGGACAGCTGTGCGAGCTGATCGTAGGCCGGTAGTCCTCGGGCTGCGACGTACCCCGCGGCGACGGCTGCGGCGGCGTTGAAGACCTGGCGATCGGTGGATGCATCGCGTTGGATCCGTTCTTGATCCCAAGCGTCGATCTCTTCGCGGGAGGATCCGTTCGCTTTGTGTTCGAGAGCTGCGCTGCGGCGCTCGTGGTCGCGTATTGCGTTCAGTCGGGCGTCGTTGTCCTGGACGAGTTGGTTGAGTCGCTGTGCGTTGGTTGATTGCTCGCCTTCGAGATGGCGGGCAGCGGCGGCGGCGGCGAGAACCTGGATTCGGGTCTGGTCGATCGGTGCGCTCTTGAAGTGTCCGAGCACTTCTTTGATGGGTTTGGCGGCTGTGACCTTCTGTCCGCTGTTGCGGCGTTCCGCGGTTTGGGTCAGCCACGCGGCTAGATCGTGGACGCGTTGATCCGGCTTCGGCGCGGTGAGCTCGGACCTGCGCTTGGACTGATTCTTCGCTGGTGCCGCAGCAGCCGCGAGTGGATCGATGCGGACTCCGTCATCGACCGCGACAGTGTTCAAGCGATCTTTGGCGACCGTGGGAGCCTGTTCTCCGACAGGTTCAGCACCACTCTCGGCAGGCTCACGTGGTGCGTCGGTATAGGCACCAGAGGCGCGTGCATGTGACCTGTCTGCCCCGCTTTCTGAAGAATCGTCGGCTACATCGAAGTCACGATTGACACGATTGTCGACCGCGGGTGGCAGATCCCTCACGACTGCCTGTGAGCGTGCCGAGCCCAAGTCGAGGTCGCTTGAGTTTTTGCCTACCTCGGCGAGATACCTGGAGGAATGGACATAGACCACGGCATCGTGGGCGTCCTCGAAGCTGACCTCCATGCCTCGTTCTTTTGCGACGTGCTGAACTCGGTTGGCTAGCGAAGCGGACTCGTCGCGCACCGTTCCCTGGACGAGCCGAGAACGCATCGAATCGACGCTCGGTTGCAAGATCCATGGGGCGTCAACGAGTTCAAGCTCGGAAACCACGTCACTGACCTTGTTGGAGGCGGCCCGAATCAAGCCGTCGGCGGCGCGGGCCGCAAATGCGCGATCGGGGTCCACCTCTGGGGTTTCGGCGGCTGCCAGACCACGGAATCGGTCCTTGAATTTGCCTTCGGCCATGATGCTCTCCTCCTCGTTCCCCCCTCGCTGGTGGTTGCGAGGATTCGGTGTTCGGGTCCGGTCTTACAGTTCCGGCCCGTGGTCGTGCTCGTGGTCGTGGTCGTGGTCGATCGTGGGTGGTGAAGCTTGTTCTGGTCGGAGGTCGTTGTCCGCAGTTCGCGGGTTTTGACCGGTCGGTCGTGTAGCAGGGTCGGTGGCGCGGAAAGCCTTTTCCGTCTCCATGAGACCGAGTCGTTGACGATCCGAATCGAGCGCCTTTTCCAGACGCGCGATGCGGGTGTTCAGTTGCCCGATCACGCGGTCGTCGGTCCGGGCGGCACGTTCTCGGCGTCCGTGGTTGGCGCGGTTCGCAGCTGCGGAGATTTCGATTGATCCCCAGCGTTGTTCAGCCGGCGCCGTAGCTTCGGCGTCGCGCATCGCCGCGCGTGCCTGCTCGCGCTGGTCGGCGGTGGCGGCGGGATCGCGCTGAATTCGCTCATAGGCGTCGCGGGTTCGGCGGACGTCGAGGATCTTGCGGGCGTCGGCTTCGACTTCGGCGACGACTGAGTTCACGACACCGAGTGAGGATTCGTCGGTGGCGCGGGCGAGCTCTCGTTTCGCCTGACCGAGCATCTGACGGGTATCGGAGATCCGGCGCTTAGCTGATGCGGCGGCGGCCGCGAGGTCTTCGCCGGTATACGACGCGTACACGCTTGCAGCAGCGGGCTTCGACTTGATCTGTTCGACCTGTTTCTGCACGATCTCGGCGCGAACCTCGGTGAGGTGGAGATAGGGATCGGCGACGTCGTCGGCGACGTCGTTCAGGACGCGGCAGACACCAACTTCGGTGGCAGTGGTGTGCAGCAACGCTTGCTTACGGGGGTCGTTCCCGGGGTCTCCGAGTGCGACGATCCACGGCGCACGTTCTTCGATTGCCTTCTCGACATAGGTATCGACGAAGGCGTGCATCTGCTCGATATTCGCTCGGGCGTACGCGGTGAGGATTGCGTCCTGTCCGGCGACGGCGTCGGTGAGCGCCGGCACTCGGTATCGGGCGATGTCGTCCGTCCGGCGACGCGGTAGCGCTTCGGCCTTGATAGCCGAGTCGAGCGCGGCGGCCATGATCTTGCCGGGAGCGTTGTCGTGCTCGTCGATCTGCCCGGCCTTACCGCGTTCGCGCATGACATTGGCTGCGTCGGCGAGGAGTCGGTGGGTGTCCCAACCGAAGGTTTCGGCCAGGGCGACGGTTTCGACGATGGAGTCCCAGCCGCCGAATGTGTGGACCCAGGTGAACTGTCGGTCGGGCAGGATCTGGTTCAGCAGGGCTGCGGTGTGCTCTTCGTAGAGGGCGCCGACAGCGGAGAGGTAGGACTGCTTGATCGCCTCGAAGGACTCCGCATGTGCCTGTGCTTCTTCCATCATCTGGTGGGCGGTGCGCTGTGATCCGTCGCGCTTCATGATGCCGGTGATCACGCCGAGTGCGCCCGGATGCTCGTCGGGGCGGTGTTCGAAGTCCCAGTCCGGAAGCTCGTCGGAGGCGGCGTAGGCGATGTTCTTCTGCTTGCCTCGGGTCATGGCGACGTAGAAACCTTGGCGGTCCATGCCGGAGTCGGTCAGGACGTGGCAGGCGCCGACTGTCATGCCTTGGCTTCGGTGCACGGTAGCGGCGTAGCCGAGTTGGACGTTGTCGGCGACGTAGTCCGCCGCGACGACGACGCGGCCGCCGCTGACGTTGTTCTCCAGGCGCAAAGACCCGTCGACACCGACTTCGACGATCGTCCACAGGTCGCCGTTGTTGACGCGGCCGGTGCGCTTGCCTTGCTCGTCCTTGACGACGTATTTGCTGTTGTTCTTGCGGGTGACCACGACGTCGCCGAGCGATCCTTCGAGCCCGTCGGCGAGCAGGATTCCGTCGCCGGTCACGGTGCCCTTGTCGCGGTAGTAGGCGGTGGCTTTGAGGTTCAGTTCACGCACCAGGTCGTTGGTGGGTGCGACCATCAAGGTGATCTTTTCTTCCTCGACGTCGGCGACGTAGGCGGCGAACACCTTGTCCGGAAGCTCATGCTTCATCGCTTCGCTGATGCGGTCTTCTTCCTGGTACCAGGCGAGTGCGGACTCGTCGCCGTCGCGCAGCTGCAAGCTGGCTGCTGCTTCGCCGACGGTCTTGAATCGGTGGATCTTCGACAGGAACGGTGCATCGGTGCGTTCGGCCAGATCGCGCAGAACACCGCCGGATTCGACGGATGCCAACTGCAGCGGGTCACCGAGAAGTCGGACCACGGCACCGGCCTGGGTGGCGATGCGGGTGAGGTCGGCGAGGTTACGGGCGGATGCCATTCCGGCTTCGTCGACAAGGAGCAGATCGCCCTTCTCGATGCCGGTGGCCAGGCCGTGTTGATCGCGGGTGAGGATGTCGGCAATGGTGCGGCCTTCGACGTCGATCTCGGCGCCGAGGACGTCGGCCGCTTTGGCGGATGGTCCGAGTGCGATGACTTTGCCGTTGGTTTGTTCCCAGGCTCGGGCAACGACTTTCGCGGCGGTCGTCTTGCCGGCGCCTGCTGCGCCGACAGCGACGGCGACCTTTGTCTTCGCGGTCAGGAAGTGTTCGATCATGGCGATCTGATCGTTTCCGAGGGCGAAGTCCTTGACGCCAATTTCCTTGCGGGTCAGCTTTTCGATCCGGCGGATCTGGCGGCGGATGACGCGATCCGGAACGGTGAGGTCGCTCGCGGCGTCGGCCTTGTTCCGCATGTACTTCTCGGCCGCGAGGACGGATTCGGAGGTGTATCGCATGGTCGTGCGGTCGACGGTGTGCAACCGGACCAGCCCGCCTTCGACGCGTTCGGACAGTTTGTCCGGCGCAACGTAAATCTCGGTGAAAACGGGGATGCAATGGTTTTTCACCAACGTCTCGACCGCAGCTTTCACGTAGACGTCGAGGTCCAGGTCATCGGCGAAACTGAACGCCCGTGCTTGGCGTTGCACCTCGGCGGTGAGGCTGTATACCGTCCAGGTTCCGACTTTGCGGGACAGGTCGTCTTCGACTGTGCGGATCAGTTCCGGGAGATCGGCCGGGCTGAAGGGAGGCCGCTTGTCGTGGCCGGTTTGTGCGAGGTCGACCAGCTCGGTGGGTGAGACATCAACGACGATTGCGCGTGCTCGTTCGTCCCATTCGGCGCGAAGTTCCGCCATGCTGCGTGGCGGATTTTTTGCGTTGCGCGTGTCGAGAGTTGCTTGCTGCGCCTGTGCGTACTGGACCTTCTTCGGCGGGTTCTTGCCGTGCCGCTCCAGGTACTCATTGGCGAGTTCTGCCTGCCTGTCGACGATTGCCTGACGGCGGGAAAACTCTTCGATCAACGTGATCGGGATGCCTTCGACCTCGTATACCGGTTGCTTTCCCAGCGGTGTATCGGCGCGGGGAGCGAAGGTGACACCGAGCTTGCGAGCCACCAGATCCGCGACGCGGGTGTTGTACCGCTCGGACGCTGCAACGGCCGAACGGTAGAACATGCGTCCGTCGATCGTCGTCCACTTTTCCTCCGCGTACACGCGGTTCAAGACTGCGCAGTGTGTGTGCAGATTGGGATCACCGACGCGGTTGTCCCAGTGATCAAAACGGGCCGCAAGCAGTCCTTCCGCTTTGACCACCCGTGCGCCAGCCTTGCCGCGTCGGGTGTAGGTCACCTCGTCTTCGATCCAGCCAAGTGCCTCGTCGACGGCCTGCTTGTGGGCGTCTTCGATTGCCTCTTTCACGCGGGGATCGCCGAGTCCCCACAGCAACGAAATCGACTTGGCGGGGGTGAACACCAAGTCGTACCCGGCGACGGGCTGACGCATCTTGTTGTAGCTATCGGTAATGAATTTCATTACCTCTTGTTCGCTGATCAGGTCGGACTTCGGAGCCTGAGCTTTCGTTAGATGCTTCACCGCGAGGTCGTGCTTGATCAGGTCCTTCGCGGCGGTATCCGGGTATTCGCCGTGAGCGCGCTTGTAGTCGCTGCAGCGTTCTTCGACCTCGTGCACGTACTCCTGCGACTCGGTGAACGAGCTGAAAGCCGAACCGAGCGCGGTCGATTCCGACCATTCCAAACGATCAGCCTGCGGTGCGGTGATCGACGGCATGGTGTCGAAAGCGTTCGGTTTCCGTGCGGCACCGAATGCGGAGCGCATCGCGTTTTCGGTGACTTCGTCGCCGACTGCGACTCCGGCGCGAGTCGTCGCTTTCCCGAACCAACGGCCGGGTGGTGTGCCCTTGGCGTTGTAGTAATCGATCGCATCTTTCTTTTTCGACTCGGTCGCGTCACCGGTGGCGACATGCTTCGTCAAATAGGTGTAGCCATCCCCAGCTGAGAGCTTGTGGATGGTCATCATGGTGACGATTATGCCAGGTCGCACCTCTGGTGCAAGAGGTGTGTAGAGATTTTGGCCTTGACCGAAGGTCAAGGGTGTTTTGGAATCCGTAGGATTCTGATGTTTCCGAGTCCGTAGGACTCGGTTTCTGTCGCCGGTGGCGAGTGTTAGGTATGTGGTGGTGATGAAGGGTTGAGCTCATGCGAAATTTTCGCGCTTCGACGTGAGTGCCGTCGGTTCGCATCATGTTCTTTTCCGCGCAGCGCGCCGACCCTCCCCGCGCCCGTCCGTGCCGATAGACTTCCCGTCATGGTCACCTCATCGGAAAAGTCCTCGTCAGCATCCCGTCGACTGCGCACTGTTGCCAACGTCGACGAGAACATCAAAGCCGCCCGGAAGAAGGCGCTCGATCACCAGAACATGATCGAGAAACTCGCTGAACCTCTCTACGCAGTCTCGGAGAAGTTGTCCGTTCTCGACCATGCCCAAGCCTCCGTGTCGACGGCTAGCGAACGAAAGATCAAATCGCTTACCGACGGACTGGAGAAGAAGATCGAAAAGCTGAAAGAAGACACGGCCGCCAAGATCGAGCAGATCAAAGTTGACACGAAAGCGAAGATCGAGTCGCTGCAATCGGAACAACATTCGGCCGAGAACGACCTCTCGATCGAGTACGCGGAAGCGATCGTGCAGTTCTCGCTCGGTGGCTCCCCCGCTGACTTGTCCACTGTTCTGGGGGTCTCGGTGCGGGAAGCCAAGAACTTGATCGAGACGTCCAAAGCAGACTTGGAGAAGGCCGGTATTTCGGTGACTTCGCCCCTGAGCTCACCGACAACGGCCGCACCCGATGAGGACAAAGTAGTGGCGACCAAGGCTGCCGACGACACCATGCAGCAGTCGGCCTGACCCGCATCGCACTCATACGAGAGACTGCGCGGTGACCGAAAATTCTGAGCCGGGGTTGTGGCCGGAGGAGACACCCTCCGACCACAACCCCGTCGAAGATCAACCTGCTTCGGCGCGGAAGCATCGGTTTGTCGACGCAACCTTGACGCCGACCGCGACACACATTGCGCTGTTCTGGTCGAAGGTCGTGAAGACACCGACATGCTGGTTTTGGACGGGAGCCATTAGTGCTCCTGACGGATACGGTCGCTTCAATTACCAACGCAACAACCGACAACGTACCGTCCTCGCTCACCGGTTCTCTGTTGAAATGGTGCATGGGATTCTGGATGACGGAGTCGTCTGTGAACACAAATGCAACGAACCTCTATGTGTGCGCGTTGGGTCGGAACATCTGGTGAAGTCGACCTATTCGGAGAACGTGCGTTTTGCAATTGCGCTCGGCCGTCTCTCGGGACACCGACTGCTCGACGGCAGTGGCCGGCCCCGCTATGACCGCTCTGTTGCTATCCGCAATGCGCTTCGGTTCGGGTACGACGAGAAGGCGCTATTTCGCGCAAAGACCGATCCCGGCAAAGGCCAAGACACCCTGTTTTGACGCTTGCTAGCGTTCGTAGCCCGAGTCGAGAGACCGAGAATTTTCGGGTCGTGCCGGAAGGCTAGCCGCATTGTCGAACTCCGATTCACCCGTGAGCAAACGGCCCACCGGTCGCGGATGCCCCGACGAAACCGCGCGCAACGCGCTCAAGTCATATGCGTGATCCATACCTATCGGCGTTGGATCGGTGGTCGGTGTCGCGATCACGGCAGCATCGAGTGCTTCGCGCAGCAAGGTCAATTCGCCGGTTTGCATGTACTCGAATCGACCCCACACGAACTTGTCGCGGAGGTCCCCGATCCCCGGATTCTCACGGGTGACTTCCGTTTCGACGGGCCGGAACCGCTCGGTGTCGAGCGTGTAGCCGGCATCTGCGCTGAGCTGTCGAAAGAAGGCAGTTTGCGCCCGTGTGTTTCCTTCACGAAACACATGGACCATGTTTGTCCGTGCCCAACACTTCGTCAGTTCATCGACAAATGTGTCTCGGTCAAGTCCGCGAAGAAAGTTCTTTGCGGCCAGTCTATCGAGAACCACTTTGCCGTAGTGGGCTATTTCGTTGGCCGGAAGATAGCGGTGCTGGATCTCCGGCGGGTTCGGATTTCCCCGATGGTAGGCCCGAATATCCGGCCCCATCTTGCCCATCGGCCAGTCGCGTGGAGCGTTCCTGAGCTTGCCGGCCCACGGGTAAATTTGCCTGAAAAGAAGATGGTGAAACTTTTGCAGGTGCGGCAGGTCGTAGTTTCCGGGGACCGGGTTCGCCATGATCTCCGAGAAATTCTTGTACGTCACCCACCCCTCCACATCATCCAAGGTGCCCGCATCGGTGATGCCGAACGGCTGCTCGAGCGAGACATCGATCCGGTTTTTCATCACCGCATCGGTCACATCAGGAACCCCGTGTGGTCCCACCGAACGGTCGACGGGATGAAATAGTTGACCCACTCCTGAGAGAATTTCGGAGTTTCCTCCACTACTCAGCTACCCCATTGCGGCGTTTCGCAATGGCAACAAGGTCGTCGATCGTCAGCTTGTCCTGAAGGTATTCGACGAACACTTCCTGACTGTGAGCGTCCATCGTGCGACCTTCCATCGCCATGATGGGAGCCAGCTTTTCGTACTCCGATCGGGCTTCGGCTTCGGTGAGTCGGTTCGTTGTCAAAGGTCCTCCTGTGAACTTGGAGCTGGCGTCGTCATGCGATTGAGGGTTCTTGTGGCTCGGCCGTATTTCCCTTTGGACCGATGAGTTCTCCATGCTGCGGCGCGAAGCCATCGGGCCATTTCGTTTTTGCGGAGTAGGTAGTCTGATTGTCGAAAGTCTCCCCATCAATCCGGCAGTCGCTGAAATCCGCTTCTACAAGGAACGCTGCACTGAATCTCACGAGTTCCCGGCCTCGGGCGTGGTCGCGGCACCAACCTGACTGCTACTCATCGGGCTCATACGAAGAACGATGATCTGCTCGCGAGTTTCAAGCAGTTCGTTGACATGAAGTGGACACCCGACTTGGAGCGTCACGTCGGTTAACGGACGAGAGTGCGTAGGGGACCTGTCCGTAACAACATCTAAAGATGTTGCCGGTTGCACAAAACGGCCTACATCTCTCCGTCGATAAGTGTGCAATTCCATTCGGCGCGAGCGAGGAGTTCGTCGAACGTGATGATCTCCGGTTCGTAGAGGTTGCGACGGTACAGTTCGAAGGATTCAAACTTCGAGTGATGCACACCGCCTTGTCCTCGCAACTGCTCCAAACTGCCGACGATCAAATAGGCGCGGGGTCGCACGAGATACGTGTGCTCGCCTGTATCGGCTCCGGTCTCATCACGTTCTGCAAGGCGACCGTGGATTTCCCGCGTCGCTCGATGAACGGTCTGTTGTACCTGAGTCACACCACCGCATAGCTCAGGAGACGGGGACCAACACTCACTCCGGTATTCACGACCGAGCAGAGGGGTCTCATGATGTTTGATCTCAACAAAAACCATGGACCGAATTCGTCCGTTCGTGCGTAGGAGAGCATCGACTCGTTTACCCCCGCCGGCGACAGAGAAACCTGCAACGACCTGTTCTAACTTGTCGTCATCCCAACTGGTCAAGAGCTGACCGACGAGGGTCGCTCCAAGGATCCAGGGGTTTTCCTCGAGCAGCTGCTGCCACACCGACTCGGGGCCATCGGCTTCGTCGACCGCGGCTGCGAAGACGGCTGGGTCTTCCAATAGCCTCCGGAAATGTCGCACGACAGCACGTCGACGGGCGATTGCAACGACGTCTTCGGCCTCGGTGTCGCTCTCTATGAGCTGACGGAACCGTGTCGGATCGCTGTCGTACAGAGTGTTCATGGCTTCAGGATCAGCAAAGAACTCCCGAAGTGCTTGCTCGTCCACCCGCACGGACGTTCCGCCCTCTATGGGAATGTGATCCAGTATTTTCACCAGGTCGATGAGTCGTTGCGCACCAATCCGATCGAGGGTGAGGATGGTTTCTACCTTCGTTGCATCCGCGTTGGTTGGAACTTTCTGGATCACAAGCTCACGAACACTGCCGGCTTCTCGTGCCACTTGCAGCTTCACTTGCTTTCGACCAGCAGGGGTCGTGTACACAACAAACTCCTCACGGTCGAACCCGGACTCAGGGTCAGAGCCTCGCCGGCTAGTTTCCAACTCATCGAAGACTTTGGTGATGAAGCGAGCTGGATGCCCCACATCCTGAGACGCACGCAAATCGAGAGGAAAACTCCGGCTGATGTATGTCCGGTCAGGCTGCCGACCTTGCGCAAATGTCACTTCGTTAGGCGGCACTGTAAGCCCAAACGGATCAAACTCGTCATTTCCCACTCTGGCGGCTCCCGACCTCGTTATGTCTTAGTTGTAGCCCGGCATCATTCGCCGTGTTCGAGGCCTCGGCCGCGCTGATTCGGTTCGCGCTGTCTCGCGAGCTTCCGTGCGAGACTACCCATCGCTGTGATGGGCGGGTTCACAAGGGATTTCGAAGGTGGGTCGATTTCGTTGAGTGCCTTGCCGAGCACCTTCTCAAGACGGTCGGTTCTCGTAGTGGACTGGTTGAAGAATCTGGCCTGGACGAACTCTGTTCGCAACGGTGCGTTCTCCGCGAACTGCGAAATGTCGAGTTCGTATCCGGCCTGACGGGACAGTTCGGAGAAGAACACGAACTGAGTTCTGGTGTTCCCTTCACGGAAACTGTGGATCGTGTTGATTTCACCCCAGTGCTCGGCAAGACCCGCGACGAACTCACCGCGTTCACGGCCGCGCAGTAAATCTTGTTTGGTGAGCCGCCGAAATTGTAGGTTCGCGGCATCAGCGATCGCTGGCGCGGGGTAGTAGCCGTAGTTGACCATCGGAGCATTCGGGTCACCCGGCACGAAGTTCACCACGTCAGGACCACTTTTACTCATCTGGCTCAACGGTCCTGTACGTTCCTGGCCAGCCCACTCGTACACATCGGCGAACAGTGCCTTGTGGATGGCTTTGAGGTGGTCGTAATCGAACTTGCCGGGGATCGGATGGAGACTTGCGTCGACCAGTCGGACGGACACGACACGTTCTTCGAACTGGCGGAGCTTGTCGGAGTCGGTGGTCCCGTACGGCTCAGCCGCGCTGACCAGTTTGTTCCGTAAAACAGTCGTTCCCGGGATGAAGTAGTCATCCCAGGAACGAAACTGTGAAGATTTTGGTGGCAACTCGGTCAGTAACCCAGTTCCCGGCGGAACGCAGCTATTTCCTCTTCCGAGGTGCTCACTCCGCTCGCTACACGTCGTGCTGCGGCTTCATCACCTTCGGTGAAGGCACCGCCCGCGAGACGGATTGCTGCGGCAGCGAACTGCACCGACTCTTCGACGCTGCGTGATGCAGTGCGTGTGGTGACCTTGTGTGCAGTGCTCATGCGGCCCTCCCCATGCGATACGTTCGATCGCTTCCATTATCTTACAGTAAAACACCTATAAATGCAGTTCAAAGGCAGTTTTCCGTAAGTCGACAGTCATCGCCGGGCGGCGATGTTGTCACTGATCCATTCCCCCAAACCGCCGGGGTCATCGACTACTTCCGGAATCTTGAACCACCACTTCACGTCCCCGCATGCTCAGCGAGGTCATGCAACGTCGGGTCAGGGCCACTGCATGTGAACGTCGAGGTGTAGACGCTTAGGTACGAGACGTCAGAAACACGGTTCCGCGTGCAAGTTATCCAAACACTGAAGGGGGAAGTTCCCGGTGAAGTGACCGTATCCCAGCAAGGCGGTTTGGATAGAGAAACAGGAAAGACTGTCCTACTGGAAGGTGATCCGATCGTTTTAGTTGGAAAGTCTTATATATTTTCAACCGGATTCGATTCATCGCGAGGGTGGTATACCGCAACGCCCATGACCGGCCATGTTGAACTGAGCGATTCCGATGCTAGTACGATGAAGAATCCATCAGCCCGCTCGCCAGAGCCCTCCGATGTAACCGATATGAAGAATTCAATCCGGGAAGAAATCCCGTTCGAGGTGGGTGCCGAAAGTGACCCGGAGCCGGTCGTAGGTAACGAACCTCTACCCCCAGCTCCGCCTGCTCCGGAGATTCCAGCTCCGTCAGCTGGACCATCCGTTACGGTAAGTCCTACACCTACCAGGTAACACTTGATATCAGGGAAAGAGTATCTACCGTGCCACGTCGCCTTGTATGGAGCGTCAAACTAGGAATTATGTTTGCGACAGTTTATGTGGGGACGGCGTGCTCAGTTGTGGAGCAACCGAATGGTTCGCCTCATTCGGTTGCTCCACCGATAGCGGAGGTTTCAGATCAACACAGTTGCTTCTCAACGGAAGTGCTCACGAGTCTGGGGATTACGGCGGCGTCCACCGAAACGCAGCCGCGATCACCAAAGCCAGGGAGAATCCCAGAATCTTTCACGCCTGTTGAACTGGTCGAATGCAAGGCCGTCGTCCAGGCTGATTACCGAACTGCAAAGGTGCAAGAGGCGAGATATGGGGGTGACCTAAGCGAGGTGTTAAGTGAGCTCGGCAAACCGTCCGAAGCGCGCGATTTGAACTGCCAAGCAGGGACGGTGCCACGACCTGTGATTTGGCTACTGAGCGACCAGGGCGCGGCCATAAGACCCTCGATTCCCCAAGACAAATGCGGAATTTCCAGAACCCAGGTATACGGTGCCATTTCGGATCTGCCAGAGATAAGTAGTGCCGAACGTCTGATTGAGATAATTCCGAATTGATAAGGTTTCGTGGATGTAACGGACGTACGTATCCCTGGCTGAGCTGCATCTAATTGCCTGGCCCTAAAATGCAAAAACGATGAACGTACTCGTCTATGTACCGCCCGACGAATTGTGTTGCTACACCGAATAATCGCAGTACTCCGTTACTGTACATCGCACATCCGCCAATTAAAGCGGGGTATCCGGGATCAAACAATCAACAAACGAAAACTCGCCATTCATAATTCTTCTTCAGAGACTAGATTCATTCATTCTCCGATTTTGTTGAACAAGTGAGGTGAATGTGGTTTTATTTTATACTATGTTGACGGAGAAATTGCCGCCTCATGATGTGGTATATCACGACTCGCAATTTCCTTGGAATTATGTATTTTTGATTTTAGTTCTGGTTTTTTGGATAATTTGGGCGTATCTAATTATGTCATTTATGTATTCCGCAAAGAGGCGAAAGGAAAGTGGCACCTCAGGGAGGGGTGATGAAAGCCTAACTATAATAATTTTGGCAATTTCATTATTTGCGCTGATTTCCGGTTCGATTTATTTGCAATCCATTCTGAATGAAGTATTAAGTCTCCCAACTTATTTTATTTTTCCATGGCCGTTCATAATCTATATTTTCGGATCTATTTTCGGCACGATTCTTGCATGCGCATTCTCTAAGGATACAAACATGTGGAAAGATTGAATTTATCGAGTTTGGCGGATTGCCGTGTGATGGCATCTTAACGGTCCCCTGATATGTCACCGTCCACCTCGTCGCAGGCGGTCTCGTCAGCCGCCGAACCGGTCCTCCCCATGTGGAAGGCGAGATATCCGGCGGCAATCACGCCCGCACTCGCTAGAACAGTGGCAGATGGCTGCCCAGCAACCTTCCAGAATTCCGTGTTGCCAGGAACGGAGAACGCCCTGCCGAGAAGCAATCCCACCGCTCCCGATGCTGCACCGATCCCAATCTTTGGTAAGACACGTTGCAGCCGCGTCGGCTGCCGGTCGTACAACATCGTGTGGCTCTCCTGGCTTGAGGTGGTCGTAGGCGAGAGGTGGGGCGAGACTCACCGTCTCACCCCACCTCTGCTGTGTTTCTGATTGTGGGATCTACCCAGTTTTCGCGTTAGACGACGCGCTCTCCGTCTTCACCCAATCCGTAGTCGAGGTCGGACTCCGGTGCGGGGCCTTCGGCGCTTGAGGCGTTCTCGGCGGCATTTCTGATGCCCTCTCGCAGCGGTCGAACGTGACCGCCACCCACAGCCTTGAGTGAGTCGACGATCGTCTGATCAAATTTCTCATCCACTGAATCAGCGACATGCAATCCAGGCTGATCGGCGACCGCCGGTTGAATTAGTTGAGTGGGCTCGATGATGACATTCGGCCGCTGCTCCGGCGTTGGCTCTTGCTCGAGTTCGGTCGCAGCTCGCAGTTTCGCTCCACGTTCGACGCTTGCCTCGTAGACCTTTTCCCGCGGAACACCGCGTTCCTTGGACATCTCGTCGACGCTTTGTGATGCTCTGGCGAACGCATCGCCGCGTTTGTTGGCGGTGCCCCGATCGTGTTGGCCGGTGCCGTCCCAACTTTCCCAGTTCCATTGCCGGCCGTGCCAGTGGGTGCGGGCGCCGGGCATCCCTGAGTTCGGATCGAAGCCGTAGCGCCATTCGACTTCGCTGGCATCGATGCTCTGCCACGGCCGCTTCTGCTCGTTGTTTTCGCGGGCTTCGGCGTTCTGTTCCCACTCTTTGCGCGCTTCGGCCATCTTCGCGGGCACCGTCGCGATGACCGATTCGCGGCGCATTCCCTGTTCGGTTGCCCATCCTTCGGTGGGGTTGAGGTCCAGTGACCATCCGGGGTACTGGCCGTCGGCGCGGCGGCGTTCGGTGTCGAGGCGAACCTGACGGAGAGCGTCGGGTGAGTTTTCGCGGGAGTTCACCTCGAGACCCAATTCGTGGGCTTCGAGCTTGACGGCTTCGAGTTCGGCGTCGTGAGTGAACACCATCTCCGGTTCACCGATCGCCACTTCGAGTTTTTCCTTGTCCCGGTCGAGTTGGTGTTCGAGGGAGTCACCACGGTTGCTGACGGAGACGAGTTGGTTGCGGATGGTCTGGATGACTCCGTTGGTGGCGCTGTCGATCGCGAAGACGTCGATCATCTTCTCGCGGGCGAGATAACGCTCCTCCCCCGCGATGTCGACGATGTAGTTGGAGAGGGTGTGCGAGTACCCGAGCATCACCGGCACACCGTTGACGGACGCGATCGGGAGGAACTTCCGATCCTTGGTGACCTGCTCCCGTGCGTCGGCCAATGCTTCTTTCAGCGCATCTCGGAGATCGGGCACTTCACTGTCGGGGACCGGGCCATTGGGGAAGTCCCAGATTCGTTGTTCCCGGTCTTCGATGTTCAGCCACTCCTGAAGCTTGGCGCTCTGTTCCTGCAAGCCTGGCAATCGTTCGGTCGCGTCCTCGATCCGGCGCTGCAGGGACCGGATCGTCGCAAGGCGGGCGGCGTTGTTGTTGATGATGGCGCCACGTTGCGCTTCGAGCGTGGTGACTTTCTGCTCGGCTTCGACCTGCTGGACGAACACCGGGTCACCGGTGGCAGCTGCCTTCGTCTGCGCCCAAGACAGTGAGAGGTCACCGCCCACGTCTTCCATGGTCGGGGGCAGGTCTTCGCGGCGCAGCTGAGCGACGAACGCCGATTTGCGGGCTACGTACTGGTACATCATCGCGTCGTAGGAACGGCGAGCGACGACGTTGACGACGCTGACCTTCTCGAAAGTGTTTCCCTGACGGATGATGCGCCCGATGCGCTGTTCCATATCCGCGGCAGTCCACGCCGGGTCGAGGTTCACGAGCTGCTTGAGAGCGCGTTGGACGTTGAGTCCGGTTCCGCCCTTCTTCGTCGATGTCAGTAGCACCCGAATCCGGCCGTCGCGGCACGCTTCCATCAGCTTGGCCTTGGCTTTGGGTGAGTTGTGGTTGTGCATGAACGCGATTTCTTCGGCCTTCATGCCGCGCTGGATCAGCGCGTCCCGCATTTCGGTGTAGACGTTGCGGGCTTTGCTGGTGTCGCCGACTTTCGGTGTTCCTCGGTCGCAGAAGACGAGCTGGAATGCACCGGTCATGTCGGGGCCGTGCTTGTCGGCGGGAATGAACACGTCGACGTTCTCGGCGTGCACGTCCCAGATGGCGTCGGCTGCGACCTCGACGCGTGAGTTCTCCGGCGGCGGTGAGGGCAGGTTCGCCAGGCGCGGGTGCATGGCGACGTTGCGGCCGTCGGTAGAAATTTTGAGGGAGTTGTCGATGTGCATCTCGTCGCCCTTCACGTTGCCCAGGCGCTCGTCCAGGTCGGCGACGAAGTCGATGACGTCTTGGCCCTGATCGAATTCGAGGATCGTCGGCACTCCCCCTTCGAGCTCCGGAAGCGGTACCTCGATCTGGTCGGAGGTGACGACGTCGCGGAACTGATCGAGCATGGCCACAAGCTGTGGCACATTCGCGTACTCGGCCATGCGGGTGACCATCCGCAGTTTGGTTCCGGTGATGTTCATTTCCACGGCTGTGATCGGTTTGGCGAAGGTGCCGGCCCAGTTGTCGATCCGGCCCATCCCGGTGCGGGTCAAAAGATCCGGGCGCAGGAACTTCGTCATCACCCAGATTTCGGACATCGCGTTGGTGATCGGGGTGCCGGTGGCGAAGCCCACCGCTTTGGCGGGTGCGTTCGGCTTACCGGCGCGAGCGTTGCGTTCTCGGGCCGCTTTGCGCAGGAACTGCGCTTTCATCTCCAGGTCGGTCGCTCGTTGCGCCCCGTCCGGAACCGACAGGTCAGCCGAGTTCGACGGCCGGGAAAGGTTCTTGTAGTCGTGGGCCTCGTCGATGAACATGAAATCGCACCCGGACTGCTCGAAACTGAGTCCGTCGTCGGAGGATTTCTGGCTCATGATGGCGTCGATGCGTTTGTTCGTCGCCTTGATCGCGTTCTCGATCTGCTTGACCGAAAACTCCGATCCGTTCTCGTTCGCGGCGTCCAGAGCGACCCGCATCTCCACGATTTCGTTGTCGAGGTATTCGAGCTGAGCTTCACGTTTCATCGCGATCAGACCGAACACCGACTGCGGGACGATGACCATGTCCCAGTCTCCGACTGCGGTCTGCCCGATGAACCGTTGCCTGTCGTCGACGCCGTCCAACTCGGACGCAACGAGAATCTTCGCGTTCGGATACGCCTCGCGGGCCTCCTTGCCCCACTGCGAGAGCAAATGGTTCGGGACCACCACCCACGGCTGACGCACCTGACCAAGCCGCTTGGCTTCCATGCAGGAAATAGTCATCGTCAAGGTCTTGCCGGCGCCGACGACATGATCGAGAAGGATCGTCTCGTCATGCAGGAACCGCTGCACAGCAGCAGTTTGGTACTTGTACGGCGTGAACTTCGGGTTCAGTCCGGGGAACGCCTTGAATTCGGTGCTGTACTTCGGTTTGACGAACGAGTTGCACAGCTCGTTGTAGGTGGCGGCAAGTTTGACGTAGCGGTCACCGTCGGACCAGAGCCATTCCGCGAACCGGTCCTGCAGTGCGTTCGCGTTCGAGCGGGCCGCTGCGGTCAGTTCCGGATGGAACCGCGGCTTCGGTGCCCGTAGTTCTTCTTCCGGTGTCTTGAGGACCTGGATCGCGCGGTTGTTGGCGATCAGGTTGAACATGTCGACGCCGGCGAGACGGGCGCTGCCGTACTTGTCGGTGTAGCCGCGTGCGGCGTCGATATGCCGGTTGTCCTGCTCGGTCTTGAAGCTCCAGTTGCCCGAGACCTTGTCGAACTCGGTTTTGAGGTGGCCGGGATCGAGACCGAATTCCTTGATGAGGAACTCGCGGTAGTACTCCATCGGTACCCACGTCGCTCCTGGCCGGACACCGATGGTCGCCGGATCGACGTCGGCCGGCAGAACTCGTTCGAGCTCTTCGCCGGCACTTCCGTACAACTCGGGATCTTCCGCGGCGAGCATCCGGGCGGTGGCGAGCTTGTCGCGGACGTGTCCGGAGAGGAATGTCTCGGCAAGTTCCCATTCCCCGGGCTGATCGAGGGACGGGAACATGTGCCCGCGGGCCTGTTCGATGACGTCGCCGACCTCGCAGTCGAGCAACTCCCCCATCCGCTCCGGGGAGATGTATCCCAGCTCGTCGAAGCTGATGGCCATCGCCTCGTCGACGTGCTCGGCCGATTCCGCCTTTTCCTTGAACGGGGTGGTGTCCTCGGTGAAGATGGTGGACTTGCCGGCCTCGGCGTCGGTGCCGTCGAAACGGGAAGTGAACGTCTCGATCGCCAGGACCATGCCCACTCGTGGGTCGCGGGCGATCGCGCCTTTGAGGTGGCTCTGGTTCTTCTGCGGAACTGGCTCGGTCGCGGCCTTTTCCTGCATTTCCTCGAGGATGTCCTCGGGAACCTGCCCGGTGTACGGGCGGGCCTGCTCCGGGGGCAGTCCTTCCTCGCGGGCTTCTGCCTTGCCGATCTTGATGCGCCACCGCTCGACGGCCTTGTCGAGTCGTTCGGCGATCTTCTTCTCGGTCAGCGGAGTCGGTTCGGTGAGAGTAAACCGGTTGATCGGCCCCCACCTGTCGACATAACCGTCGTAGAGACTGTTCAGCTGAACGCGCAGCGCATTACGTTCGGCCAGCGTCGATTCGGTCGAGCGGCTCGCCTCGGTGACGTTCATGACGGTCTCACCGAGCGCGATGAGCACCTTCCACTGCTCAGCTTTGTCCTTGCCGGTGCAATTGACCTGCGTCCAGCCCTGCCCGATCTTGAACTGCTCGAACTGGCCCTTGACCTCGTCGAATCGGGTGGTTCCCGGTTCGATGGTGGCCGAATCCAGACCTGCGTCCGTCAGCAAGCCCGCGGTGGTGAAGGCTTCGGCGACCTTCACGGCCGGTGCGGGGGCGGTGAATCCGAGACCGTGTTCGACGGCGTGGTCGACGATCGGGTCGAGCTGGCGGCGTAACTGCTGCGCCAGCGGCGCACGCGCGTTCGGTTCGACGATCAGATTGCGGTTGCCGTTGGCACCGTGACCGAGCGCCAGTGTGCCCAGGACCCGCTCGGGTCGCTCGACGAAATAGCCGTTGAGGCCGTATTCCTCGGCCCGTTTCTTCTCCTCGCCTTCCTTGCTGCGGACATCGAGGGCGATGGTTTTCGCCTCGCTCGCCCACTGCGCCGTTTCCTGCGTCGGCGCTTGGCCTTCTTCGCGGCGCCGAAAGATCAAGACATCGGTGACGACTGCGGTCTTGGCCTGTCGGTCGAACGCACCGGTGGGTAGTCGCACCGCGCCGACCAGGTCGGCGTCGGCGGTGATCTTCTTGCGCACGTCCGGTCGGCGGGCATCGGAAGTGTATGCGGAGGTCACGACCGCGACGTAGCCGCCGGGGGCGGTCAAGGCGAGGGATTTGAGGATGAATTGGTTGTGCAGTGAGTGACCGTCGGCATTGTGGATCGGGTCCGGGACGCCGTACTTGCCGAAGGGCACGTTGCCGATCGCTCCGGAGAACGTCTCGTCGGCAGCGAAGGCTCGCTCGAATCCGTGATTGCGGATCTGTTGTGACGGATACAGGTGGTGCGCGATCTGGGCGCTGATCGGTTCGATTTCGACGCCGACCATGTTCACCCCGGCGGGCGCGGTTCCGACGAAGTGCCCCGCGCCGCAGCCGGGTTCGAGGATCAGTGCGTTCTGGGGCAGTCCGGCGCGTTGCACTGCTCGCCAGAGTTCGGCGACGATCGAGGGGTCGGTGTAGTGCGCGTTGAGGGTCGTCTCGCGGGCCTGCGCGAAACCGCGTTCGCCGAGCACCTCGAGAAGGTCGGCGCGTTCGCTCGACCAGCGTTCCCGAAAGCGTGGACGGTTGTCGAAGACCTCGGGAACTGCGCCCCACCCGGACCACTGAGCAAGAACAGCCTGCTCCTCGGCGGTTGCTCCGCGCCTCTCACGCGCCAGCTCGGTTACGAGCTGCGCGGCCGCGATGTTCGCGTGCACGCGGGCCTTCGATCCGCTGGGGACCAGGACCTCGGTGCCGAGTGCGAAGTCCGGGGCCGGTACAGGTGGTGCGACGACGATGGGAGCGGCTGCGGGTTCGGCTAACTCAACGGCGATGTCTTCCTCGACGTCGGCCTCTGCCTGGACTTCTTCACCCAGTTTCAGTGCCGGTGCGGCCTCTGCTTCGGCTTCGGCTTCGGCTTCGGCTTCGGGGATCTGATAGCCGTGTTCGACTGCCGTTTCCGGTGAGATCCAAATGTTCGCGCCGCTGGGCTTGCGGGCCTTGACCAGGCCACCATTGCGCCACAGGGGGCTGGTGATCGGTTCGCCGTGCAGCTCCTCCGGAACCAGCGGCACGCTCTCGTCGGCGGGTTGAACGGTCGCCGGCTCCTGCGTGACCTCGACTTCAGGGGCAAGTTCTCGTTCAGGTTCGGAGTCGACCTCGACGGTCTCCTCCACGCTCTTTTCTGTCCTGGCCTCGGTGCTGCGTTGCACCTCGCTCCCGGCGTTGGCCTCGGCTGCGTGTTTGCGGGGTAGCTGTTGGCGTGCTTCGTCGATGGCCTCGCGCCAGGTGTTGACTCCTCCGTAGTGCTGCCCGTCAAGGGTGACCGGCGTATCCCTGCCGAATCCGGAATGTCGGAGCACGATGTGGGTGCCGTCAGGTTCACCGACGATGACCTTGCCTGCTACGTACGCGGTCACGTCGTTGCCGAACATCGGTTGTGCGGGTACGCCTTCGGCGTGCATCGCTTCCAACAGCGGTTTGTCGACCTCGATCAACAGGACCCAGTCCATGTCGAAGCCTTCGGCTTCGAGCAACGACATTTCGGTCGGGTGCATCCGTCGAAGATCTTCGAGGACCTGACTGCGTGCGAAACGCTGCAACGACGATCCGGTCGCGTTGAAGCTGCTCTCACCGTTGATCCACATCGGGTCGCTGTGGGCGCTGACGTGGTACAGCTCGTGGCCACGAGCGAGAAGTACCGCGGTCGCGAGAACCGTCCGGTGCGCCGCATCGACGGGCCGGTAGGCGCGTTCGATCCACTCGGGGATCGGCAGGTTAGCGGCTTCGAGTACGCGGCCCAGCGCGAAACGGTGGTCACGTCCACCGGGATGGTCGTGCGTGCGGCCACCGTCGAGGGTGTACTCCCAGAAATGTCGGGAGGGCATGAAGTTGACCGCGTGGCTCTTCTTCGAGCGCAGGCGGACGTTCTTGCTTCCGAACCCACCGCCCTCCTCGAACACCGGGTGCCGGCCGTCGGGTTCGATGTCGGCCGGATACAGAGTCGGGACGAGGTCGCGGCGCAGTTCAGCGGCGCGGTCGACTCGGGGAATGTTCCCGGTCGCTGCGGCGAGGTCCGGACGTTCCTCTTCCAACACGGTGAACGCGGTGCTGATGCCGTCTTCGAGCATGTAGTCCCGCGCGGTCGCAGGCAATCCCGCCCATGTCGCGATCAGCGGCTCATCAAGCAGATGCTCTCGCATCCAGCTCTTCCACTCGGTCTCGACCTGCGGGGTCCAGGTCATTGCCTCGGCGTGTGCCTGCTCCCAGGCCGTGACCAGGGCTTCGGTGAACCATTCGGGAGTTCGGGACTCGGGAAACCTGTTGATCAGCTGTGCTGCGGCTTGGCGCTGCGGTGAACCATCCTCGGCCAAAGCTGCGATGACTTCAGAGAACGCTGTGCGGTACTGATCCGAGTAGGTCGCTGCGGCGGCGTCACGGCCACCGGTGGACGCGATCAGCTCGGGTGAGACGGCTGCTTCCGCGAACAGTTGCGCCATGTCGGCGGCAACGGCCTCGTCCTGCGCTCGGTGAGCTCCTCGCCACCACTGCGCATCGAGGGCACCGCGGGCGCTCTCGCCTTTGAGTTTGCGGCGGGCAATGCCGAATCCTCGATCGGCGTCGGGAGACGGAAGGTCAAGCGGTGTATCGGGGTTGAACAGTGTGTAGGCGCGTGTTTCCCAGTCGTCGATCTCCGGGGTGATGCCCAGATCGAAGGCTTCCTGCAACGCCTCGTAATGATGCTCGCGGTCGGCTGTCGCGGCTTCTTCACGTTCCGCTTCACGTTCCGCGAGTTCGTCCGCATTGATTTCTTCGAGGGTGGGTTCCGGTCCCTCGTCTTCAAGATCGACGTCCTCGCCGGCCTCGATGTCGAGAACGCTCGCAGCGGCATAGTGCGCGGTCTCGAGGTATTCCTCGCCCACCTCGCGTTCGTCGCTCTCGCGGGCGACGACGATCGCTTCGACCACGGCCGTGATTGCCGGATTCTGAACGGGGGTGCCAGTGCGGGTTTGCCAGTACGCCTCGGCTGCCGTGCGGCCCAGCTCGTGCCATCGGCTTCGGTCGAGCAGCACAGCACGGCACGCGAGAAACATCTCGTCGGACAAGGATTGGCGGTCGGCCATCAAGTCGGCCAGCGCGACCTGCGCCTTGTTGGTGAAGTGGCCTTCGGCCCACCCCAGGAACTGATCGGGAGTGTTGACGTCGGGATTTGCCCGAAGGTCGGCTTCGGGGTCCGGCTCCGCGAGCAACGCGAGAATGCGTGCCCGGACCTCGGCTTGCGGATCTTCAACGTAGGGCGCCGGCACTGATTCCGTGACGGCTTGGGATGGTTCCGGTTCCTGCACCACCTCGGTGTCAGGTGTGGGCAGAACCGACTCGGCAGCAGGTGTAAGCAGAGGCCCCTGTGGCCGTCCCCGGAATTGCACCTCTTTGAAATTGCCGCTGAGGATACTCGAAATCAGGTCGTGCGCTTCACCTTTGGTGATCGTCTCATCGACGGTAAACGGCTTTTCAACCTGCTTGGACAGCTCTTCGAGCTTGGCGATCTGCTTCTTGGTGATCGCGTCGGCGCGCCAACTCGCAATCGGAGTGCGGTCGGCCTTCGCTACTTCCTGCACCAGTGCTCGGGGCACCGAATGCGGGTCGATGCCCAGTCCTTGCATCTGCGTGCGCAACTCGCGTTCGCTGGCCGACTGCACACGCCAGTCGGTGCGAAGCCGGTCCAGTCGTGCATGGATGCGGTCGATCCGGTCGCCGAGTGCGTCGATCCCGGATTGGAGTCCGCGATCTTGCGCTGTCGAGAGCGCACTCTGCGCCGATTCCAGCTGCTTGGCGAACTTGCGTGCTTGCGCCTCAGTCTCGTTGAGCTGCCCGCGAATTGCCGCCCACTGCGCCTGTGCGTTTAGAACGGCATGTTCGGGTCCGCGGGCGGGTTGCGCCGCATTTCCTCCTCGATCATGTCCTCCAGCTCGGGTGCGGCCGGATCGAACGCCGTCATCGGGACGGGTTGATCGTCCTCGATCCGCTGCGTGACCAGTGCTGTTGCGAGTTGACGAAACCAGGCCGGCTTCTCCAGCCACACCCGTTCCACGATCCGGGTTGCCACGGGCCGTTCGCGTACGTTCAGGGTCTTCCACCGATCCGGATCGTGCGCCCGGCGCGCCTGGTCCTCCGACTCCCGCACCGCGTTGTCCAGCCAGTTCTCGGACTCCCTGATCTGGGCGATCAATTCCGGTGTCACCTGCGAGTACAGCTCCTGCGTCAGCACCATCTCCCGCGCTGCCCGCCACGCTGTTTCCTTGCCCCGCACCACGTCCCAGTACGTCGGGGTCTTGCCCGGATTCGCCTGCGCCCACTCCTCGGTTGCCTGCTGCTCCAACGGGACGCTGGCCGCTTCCGTCAGCCCCTGGAGTCGGAGAGCTTCCCGGTCGATCTGTGCCAGTCCCTCGGCCGTGGTCAGACTCACGCCGATCCACTCCGCCAGAATCCGACGTGTCTCGCCCGCGATCGTCACGTCGATCCCCTCGACCGCTTCGATCATTTCCTCGTCCATCGGTGCCATTTCCTGCCCCTTCATTCTCGTACTCGAACGTGCCCTGGTTGGCGTCTTCGCGTGCCACTCGACCTCCTCGACTTCGCCCCCAATCCAGGGCGAACTCCGCACGAAAGCGCGGAGTTTATGAGGTCAATTTTACTACAAGACAGAGCGAAAAATTCGCTTTGACCTGCGCAAATGGCGAAAAATCGCGACATTTCAGTGCGTCCTGATTGCGCTCCGAGGTTGCGCCAGAGCCACGCAGAAAACCAGCAGTAGCGGCACGATGAACGCGCCTGCGATCGCTGCCCCGAATGCCCGTAAGACCCGACGATGACGCCGGTACGAACGGCGGGCGCAGATCACCACGCCCGCAATGGACAGCGCATTGAACGCGATAATCACTCCGAACGCAAAACTATTGCCATCCATCACGGGGCCTACCTCTCTAACGGGTGTTAGGTATTCAGGCGGGCTGCTCACCTGTCGCTCCGACCGTCGCGGCAGGGGGTCCGGGCGGGACGGCCCTTTTGCTACTGACGACGGTGGTGATCGCCTTGATCTGATTCCACGGCACTGTCACACTCAGAAAGCGTGGCAGCTCCAGAGCAGCGTCCACCTGTTTACTGGACATCTCGGTGTCGCTCCATTCCTCCACCAGTGCGACGACAGGGTTCTCGATGTCGAAGCTGATGCCGTAGGAGTTCTCGACGTACCAGTCGACAACCACACTGCGAAAATCCTGGGTCTCCTCAAGCTCCGTCTCGAGTCTCCGCAACGCATTGGCATTGTCCGCGTCGAGCCTCACCCCCATATGGGCGTCCTCGAGCGATTTGAGCTGGTCCTTGCTTGCGTACCGCAAGGACGGGATCGGGTTCTCGTCCACAAAGTGGATCTCACTTGCCATGCTTATCTTCTCCCTCAGAGTCGCTGCGATCAGGCCGTGAGCAGCATGATGAGCTGCCAAATCACCTGTGCGGTGCCGATGGCATCACGCGGATCGACCAGATGGTCTGTGACGGTAGCCCAGCCCACCGACCGTTGTTCCATAGCGCGGACAACGTGCGCACCGTAAACCTCGACGATGGTGAACAAGATGTCGCGTCCACCACCGATATGCCAGATGAGGTCACCGTCGTCGAACGCGACGTTGGAGGCAAGGGAATCCGTCTCCGCGTGCGGGTCGGTGCGTTCGTAGAACTCGCGTGCGGACTCGATCAGTGCGTCTCGGTGGTTCTCGCTCATTCGGTAGTGCAGCGGCAAGACTGCCGCGCTACGAACCTGCTCCTGAACCGTCATCGAGGTCCCCTTCCACCGTGATGGATTGTTGTCTCGCCTTGTGCTTGGCAACTCAACCAATACTATAACTAAAGACGTCTCTATGTATAGCATATAGTCGTTACCGCTTCTCGCTACACCCTCGTGTGCGTGAGGCCACGAATGTCGGCGGCGCTGCCTAGAGTGAGCGTCACCCCACTACTCCGAAGCCCATCCCCACGGAACGGATCGAAAAATGACCGAGATGATCGCACCCAGCGACCTCTATCTGAAGCTGCAATCCGCGCTCGACGATCTTCGCGACGTACAGCGAACGGTCCAGCAACTGACCCACGAATATCAGTCGTACGATCCCCGCACTCTCGGCGTAGACACCCTCGGTGAACCGACCACCGGGCCGGATGCGACCGAAGCACTTCTGCGAGCCTTGGCGAACCTCAAAGGTTCGTTCACCGCGTCCGAGGAGTTCTTCGACCAGGCACTGGCCTACGGGTCTCGGCTCCAGATCAAGGACTGACAACATGCATTGAGGGGCGGAATCCATGTGGATTCCGCCCCTCAACGCGTTGGTTCACAGTCACATTCAGAACAATTCGGTTTGCTGAGCTGCGGCCTGCGCGTCCGTACGTCGCTCGTACTCGGCTGCGAAAGATCGGGCGGTCGCCGGGGTGCAGCCCATTTCAATCCCGATCTGGTCCCAGCTCGCGCCATCCTGTTGGCGGTCCCAGGCTTCGCGTTCGTCGTCGGTGTTCACAGTTGTCCTCCTCGAATTTTGGTGAGCCGTTCGGTTGCCTCTCGTAGCTGGCGTCCGTGAGTGCACATGTGCTCGTAGAGGTCTCGCTCCGGTAAGCGCTCGGCTGCCTCCATCAGCGACTGCGCTGCGGCGTGGAACCCTCGGCGGTACGCCTGGGTGAGCACTGCGTCGATGTAGTGCTCGACCTCTCCTGCTGCTCCGAGCGTGGTCACGTCGGCCAATGCGGTGGTCAACTGTTTTCCGTGGTGTCCTGCGGTCAGCCCTTCCCGGCTCAACGTCATAGCGACGTAGGCGGAATCGTGGGGCTTGCCGGCCGCGACGAGGGTGGTGATCTGTTCGTACAGGGCCGCGTAGACGGGGCGTTCGAAGTCCTCGGCGGTGATCGTCTCGACCACTCGGCGCGCTTCGTTGGGCTGCGCCCACAGCAGAGCGCACAGCAGTTGCGCTTCCACGTCCAGACGCGGATCGTCGTCCATGTCGTCGGCCGAGATAGCGTCATGCGGATCAAGTGCGAGGGCAGTCATCGGGGAATCCTCTTGTCTGTGGCCGTTGTCGGTCTCGTTCATCAGGCTGCACCCAGCTCCTTGATGCGATCGGGGCGGAATCCACTCCAATGCGCTTCGCCTGCAACGACAACCGGCGCTTGCAGATACCCCAGACTCATGACGTAGTCCCTGGCCTGTGCGTCCTCGGTGATGTCGATGATGTTGTAGTCGATCCCGGCTCGGTCGAGGGCGCGGTAGGTGGCATTGCATTGAACGCAGGCAGGCTTGGTGTAGACGGTCACGCTCATGATCTTCTCCCCTGATTGTCTGTGGTGGCGCGGTTTTCGAGCTGTGAGACCCGCTGCGGACTGATCTGCAAAATGGTGCCCACGTCGCGTACCGACAGTCCGCGTTCTCGAAGCTTGCGCACCACCACTCTCATTGCGGTCGATGCGTTTTCCGCTGCTCGCTGTGCGTCGCGGCTGAGCTTCTTCGCCTCGCCGATGTCCCTCGTCATTGCGTGGTCGTCGAGGTCGTAGTCCACGGCTTCGACCTCGACACGATCCGGGGAAATTCCTTCGAGCACGGCAACTGCGTCGGCCGCGCGGGCGGATACCTGATCCAGACGCTTGGCCTGCGTGAATGCGCCCTCTACCTCGGGAATCTCGACGGCCCACCACCCTTCGGATCGTCGGGCTTTCGCGGTGATTTTCACTTCCCTATCCCGTCCATACTATAAGTCTAGACCCCTCTACTTATAAAGTAAAGGGGTCTAGACATCTTTGTCAGTCCAGGTCAACCTGCTTATCGGTACGTTGCCCGGCCATAACTTCCTCGACAGGTGTCAGCTCGTGCCCCTGCTCGGCCAGAAAGGTCAGGTACTCCACGCACCCAGCGGGCACGGACCGCCACCCGTCTTTCTCGATGCGCGATTCCTGCGCTGCGAGCACCATCGCCAAAGTGATGACCTGGGCGCGCGCAGGGCTGGCTTTGGCGATCATGTCGGTCACTGCGACGGTGACGTACGAACTCTTCGAGTTGAGCGGAAGGATCTCCTTCAGAACACCGTGGACCTTGTATTCACCCAGAATGCCCGGATGACCAGCAAGGATCGTGGCGACGTAGACAGCGGCTGCTTTCGGCGGGGTTTTGCCCGCCACCAGCTCCGTCAGGAACTTGCGGCGCACGGCGGTCGCGGCCTCTGCCTTGAGGTTGAGAATTCGCACCTTGCGGCGCTCGATACGCTGCTGCTCCTGCATTTCGAGCTGACGTCGCTTGGCTTCGGCCTCGGCGCTCTCCTCGACGGCAAAGTCGCCGGCACTTGCCTCCCCTGCTCGTACTGCCGCCATGATCGGAGAAAGATGCAACCCTGCGGCGTCGGGGTCCGCACACACGTACTCGGCCTTCCAGATGTCCTCGATGGTGACGGTGTTGACGTGCACGCAACCGTCTTCGGGTTCGATGCTTTCGTCTTCGGTGTTCCAATCGACCGTGTCCTCGTCGATCGGCAATCCGGTCGTGTTGTCGGTGATGAGCTGCTCTTTCGACAACACCACGGTCCAGGCTGCAGCGTGGGCCTCGATGTGCTCGAGCGTGACTGCTCCACCGGCTGCGGTCTGGAGGTCGCCGACTGCCAAGACCTTGCTGCCGTAGCCGGGATGCTGATCGAGGACGGTGTATCCCTTGTCCTGGTACGGCTTCGCTGCCTCCTCGAACTCTTCCTGCTCGATCCGCTGCGCCCGCAACTGCTCCGCGTACGCGAAGAACCCGTACCCCCAACTCCTGTCGAGCAGCACCCGGACAGCGTCCTCGTCGTCCTCGAACTCGGCGATGATCGCGGCCTTCTCGAAGTCGAGCTGTCCTTCGTCCACCGACTGACGGGCAACCGCCGACCGCCCCACCTTCGCGGCGTTCTCCACCCACTCCTTGTCCACGTGGATCGCCTTGACGACTTTGGAAACCGGAACTCCCAGGTCCAGAAGTTCCGTCACGCCTGCGGCCCGCTGACCGGGTGTGAGCGCAAGCCTGTTGTCGTTGGCTTCCATCTGCGCGATAACGCGGGTGACGTTGCGCTGCCGCTCGTCTGCGGCGGTATCGAGTCGCACGATGACCGGGATCGAGTCCACGCCGGCTTCTCGGGCTGCGAGGGTGCGGCGCTGACCGTCACGGACGACGATCCGACCGTCTGCGTACTGGACTGCGCTGATTGCTTCGAGCACTCCGTGCTCACGGATCGACTCTACGAATTCCGGTGTGGCCGTCAGGTCGACCTGGTCTCGGACGTTGTCACCGATGTCGAGGTCACTCGGATCGAGTCGGACGAAGATTTCGCCGTCGAACTCTATTGCTCGGGGGCCGTTGAGAATTGCGGTCATGAGTGTCTCTCTCCTAAGATTCGGTTTCAAGACACCGGGCAGATAGTCGCTGCCCGGTGTCTTGCTGTTCCGGGGTACGTCGGTGGTCAGAGTCGGTCGTCCACGGGTACGGACCGGGAAGCCTTCGCCCAGGCGATATCGGTGTCGCTGGGCAAATCGGTCATGATCGTTCCTGTCTGTTCGTGGGCTATGCGGGGACTGGGTGAGAACGTGAGTGGCTACGAGAGCCAATGCCAGTACAGCCAGTTCACCCAGTCGGCGGTGAACGTGCCAGGGAAGTGGGCGTAGTACTCCCAGCCGTAGGGCGGGTCACCGGTGGTCGGCGCCAGCTGCGTCTGCACATCCACCCACCAGGAGGTTTGCCCGTTGATCAGGCCGCGCCCGATCCGGATGTTGTTCCCCTCCGGGGTATACCGGAGGTAGCCGTCCTCGAGGTCCCAGTAGGAGCGGGCCTCGTCGGGGTCCATGTCACACAGGATGGTCTCGTGGTCGGCGTATTGCTGCGCGATGCGGGGCAGGTCGACCTCGGTGAACGGGTCGAGTTCGGCTTTGCGCCAGCTGGGTGCGTTCATCGTGATTTCCAGGGTGCGGTCCGGGAGTGCGATGCCGGGTTGGTGCCTCATGCGGTTCCTCTTTCGTATCAGGTTCGGATTCACAGCACCGGGCAGATAGTCGCTGCCCGGTGCCATGTGATTCCGGGGGTGTCGGGCGATCTAGGCGATCTGGTCGCCGTGAAGGGCGTGGAGAGCGTGTCGAACCTTCTCCAGCTCGGACCGATCGTCTCCGAGCCACCCACTCCAGTCATGGTGTTGGTCGCGCAGTCCTTCGGCTTCTTCCGATTTACCCAGCGCGTCAAGCAATTCGGCGGTGGCGTCGATCTCGTCGCAATTCAGCACTCCACCGAGGTGGTAGCGGGAAAGTGTGGAGTCGAACGACTCTGCCCACTTGTCAGCCTTGTACAGGACGGTTTGAAGATCGTGCACTCTGAGAGCCTTTCGCTCGATGGTGGTTTCGTGTTCCAGTTCGGCACGGGCATCGTCGGGGTTGTTGGTGATGACTCCGTTGACGACGAAATCTGCTGTGCTGTGCATGTTTTCCTCTTTCTCAGTGTGTGCAAGGTTGCGGGATTGGGTAAGGCTCAGTACTCCCAGTTGACGCACCTTGCGTCACTGTCGTGCATTCGAGGGCAGGAGTAGTCGCCGCAGCCGCAGGTCAGATCGGCGTAGTGGTTGGTCGCTGCGGTGTAGTCGTTGCCCTGTTTGAAGTCGTATCCGTTCACGGTCGTGACCTTTCGCTCGTGTCCGGACCCTCTCGGTGGCCCCTGACAATATTTTTTCCGTTCTGACATGGAGCTCCGGATCGGCGGTATAAGGGCTCGGCGCAATGCTTGGGCCGCAAAGTTTTTCAGCGAAGCGTCTTTGAAAAAGTTTTCGGAGCCGTAGGCCGGCGAAGCCGCCAGGGGTTGCGCCGGGACCGCCGTCGATCAGGATCGGAAGGACAGAAAGGAAAAGGATCTTTTCGCTTTTACAGAGCGGAGCGCAGCGGAGCATCCTCTTGGGGGCACCGAAGGTGGCCGGGCCGCCGGGCAGGCGGATCGGAAACAGCTACCGATCGCGGCGCAGCTCGGCGATGCTGACTGCGTCCTCGCTCACGCACAGGTCAAGGGTGATGCGGTTCTGTCCGTTTCCGCTGGTAGCGTCCACCTGAATCACGGCCACCCAGCTCCCTGAGCTGGTCTGAAACCAGGCGTATTGCCGCGCCGGCATGATGCCTTGGAGATTCACAGCGCAGGCTTTCACACGCAGAGTTACGTGATCGGCTCGTCTGCTGATGCGGGCAAGTCCGAGCGCAACGTCCATGTCTTGTGCACTACCGGACAGTGACCAGTTCCGGCCGGGGCCCGACGGCGAGGTGGAAGCCGATCACGCTGGCCTATCCGGGGCTCGGATCGACGACTGCAAAAAGAATTCAGCGCGCGAATTCTTGAAACGAGTGCACTCCGAATAGGTTTGATCTGTGCAGAACGAAAGGCTCTACAACAGAAAGGATTACACGAGATAGATGCCACGCTCGGCGCTCGTCGAGCGAATCAGCTTGCACCAGAGATGGTTGCAATTCTCACTGCCATCTCGTGTTTCGAACCTCCTTTACCCCTTGGACACATCATCCGGGTCTCACCACGCCTTGAGCAGTGACGACTGCTCAAACGCCGTGCCCGCCGCGGAATTTTCCATCCGCCTTGATGTGGTCTGCCTTCAGGTCGACGGTCTATTGCCGATCCGGATTGGCCTGTCTAAACGAAAGGAAAGTCTGAGATGAAGAAAATGCTTCTTCTCTTCTTATCCACGATTGCCATCGTTCTCCCCATGTGGGCGTTCGCTGCCACAGCGAGTGCACAAACGGGTGTTGCTGTCTCCAACGGCATCGCGTGGACGCCGAATTCATCGTTGCCTCCGGGTGGTCAACCCGACAAACCGCTTTCTGACTACTGCACCATGGGAGTGGTGGGTACCGACCAGTCAGGAAATAAGATCGGGATCTCGGCTGGGCACTGCGTCGAGTCTGTTGCAGATGGCGCACCGATCTATCGTTGGACGCCCAACAACGGTCCGCGTGAGCAGATCGGAACGCTCGCGTATCACAGCGGTGGGGCAACGAGTGGCGTCGACTACTCGGTGATCAAGTTCAACAATGATGCCGTTCTCAGCTCCAACGGGCCTGGCGCGCGTATCGACGGAATCGGCCCGTCGAACCCAGTGGGTATCCATTGCAAAGATGGGCAGAGCACCGGAGTGACTTGCGGTCAGATCATCACTGCAAGCACCACGCCCACGAGGTTCTTCTCGTACGCCACCGCTGGCCCCGGCGATTCAGGCGGACCCGCCTTCCAATCGAACAGCATCTTCGGATCCAACACCAAGATCGTCGGTCTGACTCGGGGTATTCAGGGATCAGGCTTCGAGTACATCAGATTCTCCGCAGTGCTTGCCGACATCGCCACGAATCCAAACCCCGCTGGTGACGGATTCGTCGTCACCAACAACTAAACCCAACGAGAGCCGAGACCGCCGACACCCATAGGTGCCGGCGGTCTCCGGGTTATCAAATGTGTGCTGTTCCCGTGAAGAATTTCAACGAGCTTTACCCGATGAGCGGTGCAATCACCGCAGCATAGAACTCACGAAAGCCTGGAATCGGAACGTACATGAACCAGCTGAGCATCAGGGTCACCTCCTGTCCGGAGTTCGGCAACACAGCAGTAGCCAGCTCTGACGCCCCCTCGGAACCGATCAAGCGACCGAGAGCTTCCCATCGTGGCCTCTAGACGTTTCATCGCTCCCTCGCTTCGTGGCATTACGTCCGCTTATCGGAACCAAAAGCTACGTAGGTCGACTCGCCGATTGCGGTCGTTGCCGAACGTATTCCACGAATCCCCTCGGATGAACCATGCAGCGGATCATCCGCGGCAGTTTCCGGCCGGAATGTCGGTACCGCGCAGCGAAGGCGGCATCGGTGCAGAGCCACTAATTCATGTCTCACCCGTGCCGTCATACCTAGCTAGGGATTCGACGGACGGGTTGTACGATCACCTCGACGTGGCGGTCCTGATTCGGGCACTCGTCTCGTTTTTCCCCTATACCGCAGTTTATTGCGATACGCAGCATCACGGGCAGCTTGAAATGCGCGGCGAGCGCCACGTAAGTCTCCGTGGCAGATCTTAAGATGCATTGCTGCCATGCCCCAGGCAGTAGCGCGGGTCCGAGCGATGTCGCGCCAGCCACACGTACAAACGATCACGGCGGCGAATCTTGTTGCATCTATATATATCTCGTGCATTGTGCTTCCGTTTCCGTGGGTGGGATGTAACACGAAAAGGCGGCGAGACCTGGATCTAGTACTGACATCGCCCGGCGCCGCCCGGCGCAACTCGTCTGCCTCTTGATTGCAATCACCTGCATCAGGGACCCGTCGCGATCGGTGCCATCGCTTTCCAGGCAAGGGAATGGGATGTGCGCATCGACGGCATACCGCTGGCAATTAAGACGGCGAAATAGGCCCTGAACTATCAACAGTCGGCGGCGTGAACTGCGCCGTGGCACAGTTTGTCGGACAGCATGTTTCGGCGGAATCCCAGCACCGATCACCCACTTGTACGTGCGCGCACAAGCGTTCAGATTCAGGACTGATGCCCCCATCTTCAAAAGGTAATGACACTGCACTCGTTTTCTGATCCACAGGCAAAACTGCAGCCTCCGGTATCGATGGGATTTCTCAACCAAGACGCGCTAGTCCTTCAGCACTGGACACTGGACACGTTCAAACCCGGTCTACAACATGTCCACGAGCACGTTTCTGGGCGGGTCGAATCTGCGAATGGTGGGGTGGTTCGGCCATTGGTCAATCCAGCCGTCTGCGTTGATCACAGCGCCTTCCGCAGGGGTGTATCTCCGGGGGCGGCGGTGACTACCGGTGCGACGGATCGCCAAACCGAGATGCCGGCCTCTTCCCGGATCTCCATGCGTCCTGTGCGCCGTTGGAATCCTTTGCCGGTAGCCGCGACGTCGAGCTGGACAGAAGTCACGCGCCCGCGCCCTTCCCCCAGCCCTGTATATCCGGCCACCCTCGACTCAATCCGCAGATCCGGGCCGTCCCACTGACCTTGCGTGACAACGAGAACGCTGCCCTTCGACCTTGCTCGTGCCACGACGGCTCTTGCTCGCGAGGGCGTGACAGCGGCACCGGAAAGCCCGAGTATCACCAAATCCATCGCCTCCAGGACTATCGCTGCAACTTCAACATCGGAGCCCTTTGGATCAGCAATCAGCGCAATCTTCGATAAATCCGCACCCTGCTCGGACGCTGCGAGGAGACCCAGGGTGGGCATTCCGATCACGGCTGCGTGCCCGCCGCTGGCAGTGATGGACGCGAGTAGCCCGATCAGGACGGAGTTCGCTCCGGAGACGCCGACGACGGTGCCTCTTGCGAGCCCACGGTGAGGAAGTAGATCGCCGATCGGCGGGGGTACCGGAAGCGTTCGCAGCGTTGACTGTGCGGTGGCAACGATCGGCGTTGGTTCGCGGTCGTCGACGCTGCGGAGCATCACCGAAGGCGTAGCGGGTTCGGTTCCGTCCGAGCGGGCGGGTATCGACGCCATCTTCCGGCGTAACTGTTCGAGCTTCTCGGCCTTGGTGAGCACCGCTGTAGCGGATACAGCCTGGTCAGAGGGTTTCATTTTCCACCCTCCTCCCGTTCACCTCCACCAGCATAGTCGAACGTCAGTTCGATTTGAAAGCAGTAGCGTTGGTAGGTCCGACAATGGAATAACCGATGGAGAGTGTTCGTTGTAGAGGCTGTCGGTGTTCGGTTCTTTGCCCCGGGTACCACCCCAGAAATGCCGCTTCGAGCGGCCACTTGCCGAGAGGCGCAAGACGGGCACCGACCTTGTGGAAGCCGCTGGACACCCTTTTCGGTGCCGGCGGCTTCGTCATGTGCGGGGTACGGAAGTCAGTGTCTGCCTGGGAGGTCGACCTCGTCGGCCGATTTGTCGTTGCGCCACAGAGATGCCGACGAACGTGTGAATGTCCTTTTCCTCGCAGCTGCCAGCGAACAGGACGGGCATCCAGGGCCGGTCAGGGATGCAATCGCGGAGGCCGTGGAACACGGAGTGCAATGGCTTCGGCGCGAAGCGCGGCTAGCTGTTCGACTCCACGAATTACCAACCGATACTGATGTCGACCAACTCGTCTTCGAACTCCACGCGATCGTGATGCAGACCAATCACGATCTCCAACTCTTCCAGCGCCGCGACACACGCACACGGGCCCACACCGCGATCAGCCGTCTACTCGGCCCCGAGACTTCCTAGGCCGCACGGAAGGAAAGCGAGTCCGGGGGTAGGACCATCCCACCGCCCTTCTCCGACTACGCGGTGCCGTTCAATTCGGCGATCTCCTTTTTCGCTCCGCGCCAATCTGCGCCGAGATAGTTCGGCCATTGGTCAAATAGGAAGCCGCTGGACATCTTCGGGTGCCGGCGGCTTCGCCTTATGCAGGGAAACGTCGGTCAGTGTCTGCCTGGGGAGGTTGACTGGCGGATGTGCAGTATTCGAAACGCGTAGTATTCCGGCCGACGGCGGACAATCTCGCGGCAATGCATCAGACCAAACTTCAGTTGACACAGCCAACAGGACACTTCGGTGGCTATTGCTGGAAATAGTGCGTTGACATGTTGCGGTGTAGTGGGTCCACCCCCCGACGCATCAACCGTGAAGTCCAGGTGCGCTCATAAATCACCGACCCCTTCGGTGAACGCACTGGCTCGATGTGGGAGGTATCGAATACTGGCAGGTTCACCCTGCACTCGACGTCGCATTCGCAGTACGTAGATCGGGGCCGACAGCGTGCTATTCGTCGCTATTTGCGTACGGCGGGTGAGTGATTGCGAATTGACTGGCGGACCGCTCTCTTTCGACGAGTTTCGCAAGAATCGCATCGATTCCAGTCTGACCGCTCGTTGGCCCGAATATTTATCGGCGGCACCCCCTAGTTGGGGATCCAGAGACGCCAGCGCGAATAATCAGCAATGACATGCATTCCTCTCATGTATCCATGGGAGGAATAGCCTGCCTGCCTGCCTGCCTGCCTGCCTAGAAAGGCAAAACTGTTGCACTCCAACTAAAGTACTAGTTGTTGATGGCATGTGGTGACACCACCTTGAATCAAAACTAATCCGACTAGTTTGTTACAAGAATGAGACATGATATTTCCAGTAAACGAATAGTCAACAACTTAGTGTGAGCAAGGAATCACCTCGCAGCCTCTTCACAAGATTTTATTCGGACCTGGACAGGGCTTGGCGATTCGGTTTCAACAGCCCGGGCGCGACCGTCAGCGCTGCGCCGACTGATAGGTATCGATAGGACGGACGCTCTTGAAGTCTGCACCACTTTTCACGCGAAGACGAAACATCACTCGTTCGCACGACCGCACGTCACACACAGAATGGAGGGGGATATGAGAAAACTAGTTGGATTTGTAGGCGCCGGGGCGGTGGTTGCTGGAGTCTTGGGAGGCGCAATCTTCGCGACGGCGGGATCCGCTACACCCCTTGCGATTCAGCAGGTGGTCGAGACTGAGGACAGGGCAGCGGCTCTGTCGTGCGATATGGTCCGCGGACTCGACAAAGCGGCTCAGGCGCGCGGGATAAGTCCCGGGCCGGAGCAATGGCCGCCGACTCAGCCGGGCTTCGAGCGAGACGCTCCGCGGCCCGAGCCTCCGATCGACCCGACCACAGGGAAGCCAAAGGGAGAAGGAGCGGCGCCTCTGGAGCGATCCGGAATCTCAAATTCGCCCGACATGGGTGAACGGCCCTGTGGTGATGTCGTTGAGAAGATCCGAGACAGCGTTGTAGTCGCTGGTGGCGGAGCCTGGATCTGTTACCTCGAAGACGGTCGGTTCGCCAGTCCTCTGGCCGTTGACTCAGTGAAACCCATCGACAGCCGGGAGGAACGCGACAACCTCTGCCGCACCTTCGGATACGCAAGGAGTGTGCAGTGATCCGAAAGCTCTTTGTCATAATCGCAGCTGCGGTCATGGCTATCGCCGGAATCATAACCGCAACCGCGGCCCCGGCGTCTGCGCATCACGCTATCCCCGGCAACTGGGGCAACTACATCACTGACTGGGTAAGTGTCGCGGATCGGACGACGCCCTTCCCAATTGACAGTGCTACCCAGACATGGGACAACGGACTCGACAGCAACCGCATCAATCTCACCTATCACTGGTGGGACTGCGCATCCTCGAACGGATGCGTCATGATCTGGGAAAATCCGAACCTAGGCTCGGCCTACTACGGAGTCGCCCAGCCCCAGTTCGACGGGGCCGGAAATTACCGCGGAGCGAACATTCAGCTCAACACATCCACTGCGGTCACCCCTAATCAGAGGCTGAAAACCTCGTGCCACGAAATCGGCCACGCCCTGGGGCTCGACGAACATCCCGGCGGACCCGCCGGCTTCAGAGGAAGTTGCATGGTCCAAGGACCGGCGGACGGGCAATATCCGGTCGTCACGTACCCGGACTGGCACGACTTCGACGTAGTCAACGCCAGGAACTGACGGCGATCAATCGTCAATAGCGATGTGCTGATAACTGCTCGGAGAGCATCAAAGCTCTCCGAGCAGTTTCGTTTTCATATGGCTTCATATGGCCCCAGCCCCTTTGGCATCTACCATCGAAGATGAGGCACATCGGGGTCAGCGCAATCATCTGGGAGCGGTAGCCGCGTTTGAAGTGCCAAGCTGGGGCTCACATTGTGTGGGCGGGCCGGAGGAGGCGAGCAACGAATGCGAATACAACGAATGCCAATTCGTCGTGCAGTAGTGGGAATGGCAGTCACGGGACTTGCTCTCATACCGGTGGGCTGCGGAAGTAAAGCCAATGAAGTTGCCGAAGGACCGGCGATCTCCGTGACAGAGGCGGCAGAATCTATTCCAGAGCGGGTCTCCGTCGATCAACCCGGCCTCGTCGACCCCAGCGTCTCAGCTAATGAACTACCCACATGGCCAGGCCCAGACCCTTCCGGGTTCCTTAGGCCCAACCCACCGTCCGGCCAGCGTGGAGAGCTCGCCGGCACCCAAGCCACCGCTGTGTATCTAGCGGCACGCGAAAATCCGGAAGCACTCTGGAATGTAGGCGGAATCGTGCGGTGGCTTATCGTCACTCCGGTTTCGTAAGCATCTTTCGTGAAAAGTCTCCACGGGAAACGTCGATAATCGCGCGTCGCCCGAACAGGTCTTCGACTGCACGCACCATAGTTGTTGACAAACGTGGTCACCGCTCCGCAAAGTCCGGCCGCTCCAGTTAGCGGCTGTGCCAGCCAGCGAGTCGGAACATCCCCTGTCGCTGCGGGCGAGTCGTATGACAGCGAAGTGGAGCGTCATGCAAAGCGGCTCAATCGCCGGAAAAGTTCCGGCCCTTAACCGCGATGGCGCATGGTCGATCCGATTCCTCATAGCGTCGTTTCCTGGGAAAACAGTGGCCACCAGATCGAGAGTCATGTTGCATCTGTATCGGATAATGGCACCTTGACTTCATCGGCCGATTTGTCGTTGCGCAGCCCTTTGTAGCTTGGGTGCCTGAGTGCGCCACCGACATATTCGCGGTACTCGACATCACAGACATAGATCGGGGCGGACCACCGTGCCACTCTCCCTATTGCATAAGGCGGCGCGATTGCGAATGGGCTGGTGGGCCGCTCGATTCGAGGAGTTTGTCACGCAGCTCCCGGCGCTGCCTGGAAGAAAATCCAGTGCCTACATTTCCGATGTAGACGAGTGAGCCTGAATCGTCGTGGGCACCGAGGATCAGCGACCCGATGCCGCCGGCCGCACCGCCCGAACCCTCGACGAGCCCGCAGATTATGGCCTCGCAATTAGCTCTGAGCGGGGTCTTGATCCAGCTCGCAGACCGTTTCCCCGGCTGATACGTCGAGTTGACACTCTTTGCGACGATTCCCTCAAGATGGTGTTTTTTCGCGACCTCGAGCATGGCGGCGCCGTCGACGTTAAGCCAGAACGGTGGGACTTTGATGCGCGGGTTCTCGATACTGAGACTGGCGAGGGCAAAGCGACGCTCGAGATAAGTCAGCTCGGTGGTCGAGGTGCCGTCGATCTCAAGGATGTCGAACACGTAATAGGTGGTCACAGCTGCGTTTCGCAGTTGAGTGGTGGGTGTGCGGACGTGCATTCTGCGTTGCAGCTTGGCGAAGGACGGAACACCCTTGTCCAGGGCGACGATTTCGCCGTCGAGAACGGTTTCGCGGTGACCGAGCACTGCGGTGAGGGCGTCGACGATCTCGGGGAAGGACTCACTGACGTTGTTGCCGTTGCGCGACCACAATTCGGGCTCTTTCGTGCCTGTGGTGGCGATGGCCCGCATTCCATCCCACTTGCCCTCCCAGGCCCACCGCTCCCCTGTCGGGGGATCCCCGAGGGTGGCGAGCATCGGTGGTACCGGGTTTCCCGTTGCAGGGCTCATATACCGAGTGTGCGCAGATTTCGATTGGCTTCGCCACGTTTTCCGAGGTTGAGACAATAGTGAGATGAGCGAGATTGCAGACCCTGACCAACCCAAACGGTGGACTCCAGCTCCGGACAACGGTCAGGCCGGCACCGTGCTTCTTCCGGACGGAGGTTGGGCGTACCGCTACAAGGGCAGCGACGAGCTGATCCACATGAAGAAACCCCAGTACCCTGACGACTCTGCGGAATCACCAGCAGAATGAGAGAACAACAGATGCTCGCACGCGTAACTCTGCGGGAAAACGGGCGCTAAGTTATCTCGCCGACAGCAGCCGAAAAGGCCCGCACCGCATCCCGGCGCGGGCCTTCCTGATGGTGATTCTTAGCCGAATCGGGTGTTCATGTTGGTTGCGAGCCATTCCGCGTCCGACTGGACCATCGGTCCGCGCAGGCTGTAGCGGTCTCCGTTGTCCTGAACGAAGTGGGTGAAGCACTTGTTTTCGTATCCGCCGTGTTCTGCCGTGCGGGGTACAACGACAAATCGTGTAGTGGTGGCTGTTTCGGTCATGGTGGTTCCTTCCGGAGGGTCGGTAGAGTCGCATCCCGTTCACCAGGCTGAGGGTGGGCTGTCAACCCCGTAGAGCGAAGCGTGGGTTGACTGGTCGGGCCCCCGGCATGGTGGGCTGAGGCGACTCGTACGACGACCTTCCCGACCACCGCTGGCCGCGTAGCGGCAACGCACCGTAGGTGCGCGCGACAGTTCAGGCCAGGTGTTGCGTACTGCTCGATAGTTTCGTGCGCTACGCAGTACTGTCCCGGACAAGAAGATCGGCCGCAGCTTCGTCGTCGGAGAAGATGCGCTCTACGAGTCGCGCGGCGGGCGCAATGACTGTCTGTTCAATCTTGCTGACGGAGGACACTGTCCAGCCCGTGAGTCCTTCTGGTCCTGCGGTGGGCGGGCCGAAGAGTTCTTCGAGGACATCTGGTTTGTAGCCAAGGCCCATGAGCTGTTCGGCGGTGTACCAGTCGTCTTGCGGGATTGGCTCGACCACGAGTGGCCCGCTACCGGCGGCGAGCTCATCGGGGGTGGCTTCACGAAGGGCCATTAATTCGGTTCTCCTCTGTTGTAGTTGCGATCTTGCAGCTGCTGCCATTACTTGCCGACCTGGCGTTTCCTCGCGCCGGTGGGAGCTTTTCGGTCCTCGAACTTCAACGTGAACCCGAACACCTTCTGGCCGTTGAAAGTCTTTGCGGCCAGCGCACCCTTCGCTGTGTACGGTTTGCCGGACTTGCCCTTGGCCTCGAATTCGATGGTCTCCCCGGCCAGCAGCTTCGCCAGTTCCTGCTCGGTGAAGTCTTTACCTGACCAGTGCTCGTTCGCGCCCCATCCGCGGCCCTTGAACTGGACCTTCTTGCCCTTCCACACTCCGCTGACCAGGTCCGTTCTCGGTGCTCGCTCCTCGAACTGGGGCTTGAAGCCCACGAACGGGTACGTCTTCCCGTTCTTCTCCATCACTCCGGCTTCGAGCGTGCCCTTGCAGGTGTACGGCTTGCCGGTCTTGGTGCTCGTCGCCGTGATCTCGATGACGCCGCCCGCCACCAGTGCGGCTACCTCGGCGTCGGTGAACCGGTGCCCACCGAACCCCCTCTTCGCGGTGGTGACCACGGTGTCGCCGTGGGTGAAATGCAGTGCCGGCGGCAAGGTGATGTTCTCGACCGGTGCCCGTGTCACGCCGGCCTTGGCCATTCGTTCTTTGAGTTCGGCCGGCAACCTGCTCGCGTTCGCCTTCATCTTCTCGAGGTCGTGGCGCACCAGGGGTGCCACGAGCGCGAGGAAGTCGGGAGCTGCGCTCGTACCCGCCTCGACCTGTGCCATCTGCTCGAAAACCTTCTCGGTGATCGTCAGATCGCCGATGCGCGTGCCCGGCAGAATCCGGTGGTTGAGTTCGCCGACCGCGCTGAGCGTGATCTTGCCGCGCTGCTCGCGCATCAGAGCTTTGCCGTTGGCGTTGTTGGTGACCTCGGCATAGGTGCTCGTCCGGGTGGCACCGGTGCCCACGCTGCGTTTTTCCAGCTGTTTCATCAGCCAGCCCATCGTCGGGTGCGGTGGCCGCGTCGGAAAGCCCTCGTGGACGAACGGTGTCGCGACGGTCCCGAGCGCAGTCGCACCCGATGCTGCGTCGTCCGGCTCGTCCTCGTCGTTCTCGGCAACGAACACGCCTTTCCATCCGAGCACTGCCGGGACGTTCAGCGAACCGACGAAGCTCGGGTACTTCTCGACATGCCCCCGGTGCTGGTCGTACTCGTAGTCCGGGGCGAGCATCGTCAGGTAGTTCTTCGCCAGGAGTTCGTAAATTTCCTTACCCAGTTCGCCGAATTTTTGTTCCACCGCAGCCAAATTCGGCGGCACGTTGGGGCCGGGACGGTTGGCACCGTGTGCGCCGCCGGACTTGATGTGGCTCTTGCGTGGTCCGCGGTGACTGAGCGCGGCCGGGTTCACTCCGACGACGCCGGCGATCTTGTCGATCAGCGGGAGTAGTTCGTTGAACTGCTCAATCGAGATGAACTTGTCCTCGGTCCGTGGGTAGGACACCACTTGTGCCTCGTACATGCGCTGGTACGTGTCGAGGACCTGCTTGGCTTCGAAGCCCTTCTTCGACAGCAGCGACGAGAGCCCGGCGAGGTCCAGCAATTTCGGTGGTCCGGTCTTCTTGCGGGTGGTCTCGTCGTGGACCACCGGGGACGTTTCGAGGCCGCCGGGGACGGCAATCTTGTTCTCGAACCGGTCGATGTCGGGGTCGGTGTAGGTGACCTTGTTCTCGTCACGAAAGCGGTTCTCGTAGAACGCTTTCTTGACGTAGCCCTTGTGCGCGTCGAGGCCGTCACCGACGATCACGACCATCGCCGACTTGAGGCGACCGTTGCGCACCACGGTGTTTGAGCCGGACACTTTCGTCGCCGCCCGTGTGAACTGCATCGAGAGCATGTCCCACTTCGATCGGAAGTCGGCCTTGCGGTAGTCACCTTCGGACTCGATCGACGTCACCGGGCGGCGAGTCGTGAATGCCTTGCGCAACGATGCCGGGGTTTCGTCGAGAAACTCCATCCGCTCGAGCTTCTTGCCCTCCAGACCCAGGTACTCGACGATTTCCCAACCCAGCAGCGAACCCTCACCAGTCGGATCGAGATCGGCGGCGTTGCATACGGTTTCGCACGTCGACAAGGTCGCTTTGAGTGCGTCGAGCAGACTCGTCGCGTCAGCGTCGGTGACCAGCTTCCCGCCGACGGACTTGCGTCTGACCTCGCGCTCCCAGCGGAAGTCGCCGGCATTCCACGGTAGATGTTCCAGATCCCAGCTCTTGTACTGCTCGGAGAGGGAGGCGGGCACCATCGCCGCGGGGTCCTTCAATTCCAACAGGTGACCGCGAGCATTCACGATCACGTATTCCGTTCCGTCGAACGTGCCGCTCATACCACCCAAAGCAGCGGCGAAATTTCGGGCCGCCGAGGGCTTCTCGGTGAGAATTCCGACTCTGCCCATGCTATTTCTCCCTTTTCGCGTAGCTCTGCGTCAGTTGTCCTCGCGCGGAACTGCTCATCGGCCTTCTTCTTCGCACTCGTTTTTAGATGGCGGCCATGCGGGCTCTGCAGGGAACGGTCCGTAGATCGAATTTGCGCACGTGGTGGGCCGATAGGGCGACGGAATCCACATCTCGTTCAGCTGACGTCGGGTGCGCTCAGTGGCGATGTCCATCCGGTCACATGCCCGCCATCCGGCTGCGTAGCTGCCGAAAGCATCGTTTGGGTAGCGGGCGAGCCTATGCATCCCATCGTTCAGCGCGTCGACCAGCACCTCGTCGCGGACCAGGACAGATTCGTCCGATTCGATTCCCGTGGTGTGGCTTCCGGTCTTCGCTGCATCGCGCAGAGCTGTTACGGCGTCGGTGACCACGTCCGCAAGGTGCCAGGCCGACTCTTGATACTTCCGGTCCTGTGCGAGCGCGAGCAAGTCAGCGCGCGCCTTCTCGACTGCGCTGTTCACGCAACGCTCGAATGTCGTGATCACGTCATCGTCGGTTGTCATGCGGCTACTCCTTGTCGTGTGCAGGTCTAGACGTTCTTGCGGCTACGTTCGCGGTTGTCCAAGGTCATCGCGGTCAGGGATGCGGCTCCCCCGAGGAAGGTCAAACTCAACGAAGCAGTACCTGTGACGTCGGTGGGTTCGGTGATAATTTCGACGGCGGCAGCGGCGATGAGTAAGACCGAGCCGACCACCGTCAGTGCTGTTCCAGCTGTTCTCTTGCCCGTGAGCAGCCGCCGTACCGCGAGCGTCCCGAAGCCTGAAGCGAGTACGACGACCAAGATCCAGATCATGTTTGCCATGTTTCCCCTACCGAGTTGATGCGAAGGACTTTGTTTCAGTTCCGTACAGTTTCAGGGCGTTCAGGACTGCGGACAAAAAAGAGAACGTCCAGCGTTCGAGCACATTTCACTGTCCGGTCTCGGTCTCGTCTCCGTCCGAGTGTTCGCGCACCTGCTGCGCCCGCCCGATCTCTTCCTGTGCGGCCTCGACAACCTTGGCCCGCATGTATTGGCCTAGACGGAGATTGGCCAAACCCGCTGCTTCCTTGGCTAGTCGATGCTCGGAGTCGGTGAGTCGAACGCTGGTGATGTTGCGGGCTGGATCCTCGCTCTTGGGTCTGCCTCGTTCTGTCACCCACATAATTTAGCACCTACGTTTATTGCGCTACCTGAATTATTCACCTACATTAATTCAAAAGGCAAGCCCGCCGGGACCGCTTTCCCCAATACCTTTGGAGAACAATGAATCTGCACCTCTTGGCCGACGCTGCGCCACCGGTTCCTGAATCACTCATGGCCATGTCAGACTTCCTGACCAGCGCGATCGACTGGATGACATGCGGCGGCATGATCCTGTGCACCGGTTGGATTGTCGTCCACGTCGCCAAGTTCATGTGGGGCAACTCGAACGGTGCCGGCGACCCAGGACAGCTCGGAAGGATCGCTCCTGCACTGATCGGCCTTGTGGTCCTGGGTAGCGTCCAGCTCCTGGTTTCTTCCCTGCTCGGCGACCGTGGAGCAGAGCCGCACGATGCGCCCACCGAGAATCCTCTCGCCCCACCCCTACCTGTTCCTGCCGCACCGGCACCGGATGAACCGATGAACTCGACACCCTTCGCCGCCGTGGGTGTGGTCATCGCTGCCTTTCTTGTGCTCGGGGCGCTGGGCCTGATCGCTCTTCGGGCGCGCAACCAGATCGTCGATCGCCGAGCCGCAGCAGAGGACCGTGAAAAGGATTGGCACACAGCACGAACGATCTTCGATCACACACGAAGCAAATTCGCCGACTACCTGGCAGATCCCTACGCGATCTTCGAACGCCCCATCCTCGACGATCACACCGACACGTTCACCGCCGCATTCCTCACAGCCCTCGCGGACGCCGAAGCGCTGCACACGGAAACCGTGCCCCGAACGGCGCACCGGATCGACACGTTCCGTACAGCGGCGACCACCCTGGCCGCAGCATGGACCGCAGCAGATCGGCACGCTCGAACAGTCGGGATGGCCGTCCTGACCCGTGATCAGCGCAAGACCCTCAAGACGATCGAAGGGGCACTGGCGATCGCACTCGACGAGAGCGCACCTGCCGGTGAACGTGAGGCCGCGATGCGCACCGTCACCCGACTGTCGCAAGAACTACCGATGCCCCTCAATACCGATCGCATTGCCGATCTGCTTACGTTGTCGCTGGAAAACGCGCAGCGCAAAGCACTCACCATCTAGTTATGGTTCCAACGGATGCGGCGGCGACACTAACTCTTCCACCGGATCGATATCTTTGACAGTGACCACAACCTGTTCGTCAACGCCGAAATGTCCACCAGGGTCACCCTTGACGATGAATGACACCCGAAGGTTCTGCCCCAACCCCGACTGAACGACGCGGCCCACCGACCCGGCAGGAATTCGTCTGCGCAAAATCCCGCCGAAATCCCCGACCGCAACGACTTCGTCGCCCATTTTCAGTGTGTTCACCTCGTTTTCCCCGTCCCTGATCAGCTTTCTTTCCACCTTGCGATCACTTCTGAACATCGCCGCAATTCGCGACACCAGTCCAACCCGCTGATGTCTCTCGATTACCTCGACAAGTTCAGGATCGGAATTGCGGTACACCTGCCGATAGTACGGGTTGGCGAGCTCCCAGAGTCCATCCGTCGTTGTCAGATCGAAGTAGCTCAGCGGCGCTTTGCACGTGGTTGGCCCATCGAACTTCGTGTCGGGCAAGACAAATCCATCCAAACCGCCATTCTGTCGTAGCCACTTGTCGACGGCAGTACGGATGGTGATGGTGTATTCGTTCCGTCGGCGCTCAGCGAGCACCGCGTTGGTGTTCTCTTTGGTTATCGGCGTGTAAGCCGGTGCAACTCTCGCTGGTCGGCCCTCGCGACCTCGACGAACCGGCCAGCGTGATGGCTAAACGCGCGTCGAATATGCCGAGATTCACAGGTCAGAGACGTGCAATGAAAATCGAAGGTTCCGTGCCAATCCTGATTGCCGTGGCGATTGTCGGTGTTGCCATGCCGTCGCTCCAGAAGGACCTCGTTTTCTCACTTGAGCTTGGACATCCTTGTCGCGGTTGGGGTCCGGTATCGACGCGCGCCGGGCTGTATCGATGCACCGATGTCGCAGCGTGTTCAGGCTAGACTCCGGGAGTGCAAGAAGACATCGACGCGCCTATCTCGGTCACCAAAACTGTTTACACAGTCACAGACTTTCTAGAGTGGCAACGCGCGGGTGGCCTCAACTTGCGGCCGTACTTCCAGCGAGGTGACGTCTGGACACCGAAGGCCAAAAGCTACCTGATCGACACGCTCATTCGGGGGTATCCCGTGCCGATAATCTATCTGCAGAACAAGCAAGATCGACGAACGATCTCCAACGTCCGACATGTCGTCGACGGGCAACAGCGACTACGAACTATTTTGGCGTACGTCGCACCCGAGGTTTTGGACAATATTACTGATCGCGACCAGTTCACAATTCTCAAGTCGCATAATAAAGCACTTGCTGGTATGACATTCAGAGATCTACCACCCGAGATCCAAGAGCGAATAACTGACACCGAACTATCGGTTCACGTACTACCTGCCAATCTGTCTGACCGACATTTGCTACAACTATTCGCAAGACTAAACAGTACGGGCGAAAGACTGAACGATCAAGAACTCCGAAATGCGGAATTTCACGGTGAGTTCAAGACGATTGCCTACATGCTTTCATATGATCAGATTGACCGATGGCAACAATGGGGAACATTTAACCCACGATACCTTGCGCAGATGAGAGATGCCGAACTGACTAGTGAGCTTATGATCGCAGCTTTGCTTGGCATACAGGCCAAAAACAAAACCGCGATTGACGGAATATACCGGAAATATGATGATTCTTTCCAAGAAGCTAACGAAGTCATTCGCCGCGTCCGCACCGGATTCACCTTCCTAGATAACCTTTTCGGCAGATTCTATGGGCACCGCGATCTTAAAAAAATCACAACCCAGTCCTGGGTTTACACATTCTTCGTAGCTTTCGATCTTTGCGAACATGGCCGTCCAATCTTATCTTCCAAGGACGACCACCCTAGTTATTTCAGTTTTGATTTCACGGTCGGGCACCTTGTACACAAGGCTGAACATCTACTTGAGGTGCTCAGCACAGGTACGGCTCCGGACAACTTGGCCAAAGCGCTTCGTGGCGCGTCGACCGATACGCGGAGCCGTCTGACGCGACTTGAATTCTTGCTGGAAATGTGACGACCCAGGCAGATGAAGGAGCCCCCAGCAGAAACGCTTATTAAGCGATTTACACGGCAGACAGCTCAGCTTGAGGCGCTAACCAATCAAGCGATCGTTCAGCGCCGTAAGTCTAATCTGACAGTTAGAAGCGTGGACGCTATATTTTCCTCGGCTTTCCTGTCCATGCACCTCCAATTTGAGCTATTTCTAGAAGATCTGTTCTATTCGTGCATCACGGGAAATAGCAATATCGCAGACTGCGAGCCCGAGATTAAGTTCGCGAACCGCAATCAAGCAGAGCAGATATTTTTCGGAGGTGTGGCCTTTCCGATATGGATGCCTTATGCAAACGGCGCGGAAGAAATCGCAAAGCGCGCCTTTGTGGGCGGAGGTCCATTCGCCCGTCTACAAAAACAGTCGGATGAACGAAAATTTCTCAAGGACTTGACTGCTCTCCGAAATGCCATCGCACATCAAAGCAGCACCGCTCTGAAAAAGGTCGAGCCGCTCACCTCTGCAATGAACCCGCGTCGACGAACACCCGCTGGGTATCTCCAGAATTTAGTTCAGGGCGAGACCCAATACAGTTTGCACTCTGCATCACTACTCGGCGTGGCATCTGCTCTGTCAAAGACCGACTTGGCATCGGCTAAAAAGGTGATGTCCCCGGAGGACGAATACCAGAAGGATGAACAAACAAGTGCAGGGCGCTATCAATGCGTCAGCTGCGGAAAATACAAGACTCTTCGCGCAAAGAGGGGCAAACTGGGCAGTTGCACCCGCTGCCTAACATTGGCAAAGCGACCCAAGGCCTGGCGACGGGTTTACTGACGCAATCTGCTATCCCACTACCGGAAAGATCGTCACATATAATGGAGCTCAAAAATTCTCGTGGACTGTTTTTCTCCCAGACTCGTGAGCCGCAAATAAGCTACTGGGCTAACCCCAAAATGCTGGAACTCGAAAAAGAGTCAGGTGGGAAGATTCCAAGTGAGTTTTTGAACTGGAAACCGTGCGCGCCAGACAGCCGATCGAACTGCCCAGAACTACATAACACCATGAAGATGCTCGTCCAGATGTCGAACCCGAAGTGGCGAGCTCGAGCGAAAAACATCTATGCAGGACGCACATTTTCAAACGAGGATATGGCCGAATCTAAAACAAATCTACGCGGCGGCATGATAGCAATATCACACGAATACACAGCAGTCCTCAGCGCATACGCGGCAATGTACGGCAGGTTTACAACGGCCCTCGATGTTGCGAAAAAGATCCCCGAAGAGGAATCACGACGATTGTGGACCGGAATGCGCGATCACTTCGATGAAAGTATCGAAGACTTCAAGTATGGCGGAATTATTTCGCTGAAGGGAAATGACTTGATGGTCTTCCCTAATGCTGATTTCAAGAAAGCTTTCGAAAGTGCTATTTCCGTGGCAGAGATCTGGACGGTCGCGCACGAGTTCAGTCACCACATAGTGCGCGACGTCTCCTCCAGGAAGGATCGCGAGATTGTGGCGATCCTGAGGGATTTGACGAAAGCCAGCTCGGTGGGCCAGGAGATCCGGGATATGTCATCCGAACAGCGCGACGAGATCAATGCAGACCTGCTCGCAACATTGCTCATGTCTGGTTACTTCAACGGAACCCGCGACCCGCTAGGAGTGCCCGGCGGGATCTGCGGTGCCGTGTTGTCCCTCATAACAATTGCACATTTCCGAGACGAATGGACGTCCGTTCCAGAGGATTCGCATCCTGGATGCTTGGACCGAATTCGGATTCTCCTGACCCTTATTTGCGAATACTACGGAAAAGAAAGCGCATACCCTGACGATCCTGAACGTTCACACATGTTTGTTCGTCGATTTGCCGGGGTCCTCATAACCTTTGCGCGTTGGGTTCACGGATCGATAGAAATGGAGTCGTCAGCAATATATCTGTCTATTGCTGAGATTTCAGTCATGTTCGAGTTTCTGGAGAACGAGTACTAAAAGAGAAATGGAAGGAGGGAATTCGTTCCTCCTTGCATTTCTGCCAGTTCAGTCCCACCACACCGACTTAGTTCTGACCGGAATGACGTATGAGCCACTGCGCCGCTAAGTGCGACAACGGTATTTCACCCCGTTCGACTCCGGTAGTCGTAGTTCGGTCGCGAGCCTTTCTTTGTTTTCCGCGTAGCGGACTGTCCCAGATTCGGCCGTTGCCGAGACACTGAAAGCTGAGACATCACGCGGGTAGCCGGCGGTGTAGCTTCGATTCCACCCACATCGAAAGGCACGCATTGCGGATCGACGTTTGTATGGAAGTCACCGTCGGAGCAGGGTCACTGAAGTAGCGGCACCCGCTCACTCCGTCTTCGTGCGGTTCGTCGCCGCTGCAAGCGTCTGATCCAAAAGCGCCGCAATCGTCATCGGGCCCACTCCACCTGGCACCGGAGTGATCAGGCTCGCGCGCTCACGTGCGGCCTCGAACTCGACATCGCCGATGTTGCCCTCGTTGTATCCGGCATCGACAACTACCGCGCCCTCTTTGATCCACTCACCCCGCACAAACTCTGGGCGACCGACCGCGGCGATCACGATATCCGCACCCTTGACTGCCTCCGCGACATCTCGGGTGTGCGAGTGACAGAACGTCACCGTCGCATCAGCAGCAAGAAGTAGCATCCCCGCCGGTCTGCCCAGGATCGGGCTACGTCCGATCACCACAGCGGAAGCTCCTGCAATCTCGACGTCGTAGGCGTCGAGCAACCGCATGATTCCGCCCGGTGTCGCAGACCTGAACCCTGGCTCCCCGAAAGCCATCTGCGCGAACGACGTTCGAGTAACACCGTCGACGTCCTTGCCTGGATCTATTGCCTCGAATGCGGCGCGCTCGTCCACGTGGGCCGGCACCGGATGCTGAAGCAGAATGCCGTCGACAGTCTGGTCTACAGAGAGAGCATCGAGGACTGCGACGAGTTCACTCGTCGAAGTCGTCTCGGGGAGGTCGATTCGCCGGGATTCGATACCGACCTTCTGCGACCGGTTGACCTTCATCCGCACATACACGTGTGAGGACGGGTCGTCGCCGACCAGGACCGTGGCTAGACAGGGTCTCCGCCCAGCCGACACCGTGAACTCTGATACTCCCTCGGACACGCGACTCAACGTCTGCGCTGCGAGTCCGACACCATCGAGTAATTGCGCTGTCATCACGTTCTCCGCTCGGTGCGGAGAACGCCCAGGCGGACGACGCTCTCGACTTCACTCCCCGGTAGTTTTCTACCCTCGCCAGTCGTGTTCCGTCAGCGTAGATCCCCTCTAGGCGAAATGTCTATCGATCGGTCGGCACTTTCGGAGAGCGGTTGATCGTTTGGATAGTTATGCACTACCGCCGGATGTCTTTCTTTCGACCGTTACTGACACACCCGACGATGAGACACTCGGCCCCTGCACCGGCCATGCCGACCCAAGACGGCAGAAACGGTTCGGAGAGCGGTCAGGATGGTGCCGGAGCAAAATCACCACACCTCGTTACCAAATCGTGACCTGTCCCAGAAACCTGTCTCACCTTCTGTGGTGCCCGCTGGAGCATGTCGGGGGATTCTGAGACAGTCATCCCGTGAGCGCGACTTTTGGGTACATAAGGGTTTCCGGGACCGATCAGGTCCTCGATTTGCAGAGGGACGCTCTGGCGGCCATTCGATGCGATCGAGTGTGGGAAGAAGTGGCGAGTGGCGCCAAGGACGATCGCCCGGTCTTGCTCGATCTACTCGGTCACCTTCGTGAAGGTGACACCCTCGTCGTCTGGCGACTGGACAGGTTAGGTCGATCACTCAAGCATCTGATCGAAACTGTCGAGGACTTACAGCGCCGCGGCGTAGCTTTCCGCTCATTGACGGAGTCGATCGACACGTCATCCGCGGGCGGAATGCTCATCTTCCAAATCTTCGGCGCACTAGCACAATTCGAGAGAACACTCATCCAGGAACGCACGGCAGCAGGATTGGCAGCGGCACGAGCTCGTGGTCGTATCGGCGGGCAGCCCAAGCGAATTGACCCAGCGAAAGCTCGTATCATCAGTCAGATGATCGGGATTGGCACACCCAAGACGGAGATCGCGAAGGCACTCGGAATAGGCCGCGCCACTCTCTACCGACATCTCGCCGAGAACGAAGTGGCTGCTAGCTGAGCGCCACCTACGGATCTGAGCGGCAGAACCATTGACCACCCTGTACCGCAACGTCAGTTAGACGGTTGGCGCACAGCACTTCTGAAACTGGCACGACGCGTAATCGTTCGATTCGTCGACCGAATACGACCTTGACCTGTTGAGACCAAGACCGTTTCCGGCCCGGTCTCTTGGACACTGAGTGAAAGCGTCCATCGCTGAAGCTGTTCCGACCCTGCCGCGAACCGTGTACTCCTTCAATCGGCTGACCCAAACAAGGGACTTTATGTTCAGAGGTACTACTAGCTGAAGGTGAAATTGACGAGCATTTCCACTTCTGTGGGGATGATCGTCAATTTCTGTCTCCAATAGTCTGAACTGGCGTTGATGGCCTGGCCTTAGATTCTCCCCACAATTGCATGAGATAACGCTCATCGAGGTGCTCGCCGACTTGCTGCATATCAATTCCGGAATGGCGCCCCACAGCGTATACACGAACCCTGTAAAGGCCAGGCTTTGAGATTAGACTTACATCTGGAAAAGTTTCTTTCTGAGCCTCTTCAAGATCAAGAAGTTTAACATTGTCCGACCTAAAATTCACCGATACTTCTTGCATCTCCTCCCAACTGATGAGGTCTAGCGGAGGCTCCGACGCCAGCTCTTCGGCCCGGAAGTGGACTGCACCCCATACCGTCCCAGTCGTGATTACGAGAATTCGCTCGTCCTCACCCCAATTGAGCAAATCGTAGGCCACCGGATAAGTCTCAAATGGAATTCCTGCCTCTTGAAAAGGCAGAAGCGAACCCTCCATCACGTAAACATCAGACTCAATCAAAGGCCCTCCTCAGATTACTAGCTCTTGCATCAAGATAGACCTTCAAACTGACAGGATGGAACGAGGTGTAAGACCTCCGGAACCATGCGGTGAGAATATGCAGCCACGGTCGACACCTCTGATTACGCCCACGGCGGACGATTCCCCACGACTGAATTGCCCTTACCCACGGTCGAAGGCACCCACCCATGACAACGTCGCAATCCGATTCATACAACAACCGCAATCTGACAGCTGTCGAGGAAGCAGTCAGAATTCAGGCAACCGACCTTCTGAAAAATACTGCCACGCAGAGAAATTGACGGATCGATGGACGATGCATACGTTGGGTGAATCATCTTCTGGGAAACGTGAGTGAGGGGTTCGCAATGATCGAAACCGGTGTTGATGTGATGGAAGGTGGCAGCTTGTCATTCCAAGAGGTCGGTGTGGATTTCGTGCGATACCCGCCTGCGTTCGAACTGCTCAATTGGGATGCGGATCAGCATTTGCTACTCATCCGGACTGGCACCGAAATGGGGGCCGTACATTTTCGGTCTGAAGAATACGAGGCGGAGCCGCCGTTCGAAAAAACTGGATGGGAGGAAGTTCAGGAGGTCTCGGCGTCCTTCGACACCGCCATCGTTCGGATGCTGGACTTCGAAACCGACTACCAGGATTTTCCAGATGAGAGTCTGATTTCACGGCCAGGTGGATACCGAGTTCGGTTGTATGCGGTGGGACGTGAATCGGGTGTCGAATGTCAGGAGTTGGATGACGATCTCGTCGAACGTTACTTCTTGCAGTTGTGGCCCGATCCCGATGTACGACCGGCGACGCCGGTCCGAAGAATCGGAGCGTAGTCGCGTTGATGGCGAGCGCCCACGTGGAGCGCTCGCCATCAAGGGGAGCTACCTACTCAGTTGTGGTAGGACTGGACGAAGTACCCGTCAAAAGGGTCGTCGTGGGCGTACAGGATGCGATTTTCTCGGTTGAAGGGTCGGATCAGATCACCCCCCGCTCTGTTCTGGTCGTGAGGGATGAAGCAGGCGCTGAAGCCCGTGAATTCAAAACGTTCCGGGAATCTGGGGATATTGCACCACGCGTAGGACCGACCGTAATCGGGTGCTGAATTTCCGCCTTGGGCGGTGGACGCGAACGGATACTCATCGCATGAGTAGAATACAGAACCACCAGGGCGGTTATACCCTATTCGATTTGTCCCACAGGCAACCTGTCGATTCTTCCTAGCTTGCGAGCTGTTGTAGATAATGCGCTGAAGGGGACGTGCTTTGACTGCGGGATTCGTGACGCTGATTGGCGAACCCGGAAGATTATGATTTTGTGCCTCGAGAACGTGGTCATATAGCTGAGGTGACCAAATCGACGTAGTCGTGAGATCCATAACCGGAAGATTGTTCTTCCCATTCTGAGGTGACAGCACGCATCCGGGATCATTGGCGCGGATGTACTCGAAGCTGTCGCATCGGACACTGGCGAACTTAAATGGGTGCGCGGCTGGCCCTCCACGTAATGGGTCGGTGGCCGTCCACGTTCCCATGGCCGTGTCAGTCTCCGCTTTATTGCTCTTCGCAGCCAGAGTGGTTTTCAGCGTGTACGCAATGATTGGATTACTGGATAGAGGTTTGGTCTGTGGTCCTGTTGGCGTGAGTGTGCCGGTTCGACCCGAAGTTCCCTCAACCGAAAAATCTGACACGACGCTGGCGCCGCCGGCGGTTCCAATGGTGGCTTTCCGAAGCCATTTGTTGCGAAGGTTTGTGGTTTGGGTGATGCCATTAGTAACTATGTCCGTGTAAATGAATCCCTTTTCTTGTCCCACAGTTTTCGGAAGTTTAGTTACTTCGTCATATTTAGTATAGTCGATTGTGTATCTACCGACGCCGCAGGCGTAGAATCGTTTTCCTACCCAGCGGTTTATCTGAATTCCATTGCACCAATTTAATCCGATTGCGCCAGGTAGTGGATTCGCACCGGTGAAAAAGGCCGTTTCCGATGCGTAATCGCGTGCCGGATTCGGCACGCGGAGGTCGCCCGGCATGGGGTATTCGGGCACCTCTGGCACAATTTGTTCTCTTGCGGGGAACGGGCGATTCTGAGGTTCGAAAGTGGTTGTGGGCTGACTCGTCCCGGACGGCGTCGAAGTCGTATTCTCGGCCGGCGTTACAGTTCCGCACGTAGACGAATCATCTAGTGCCTCAGTTGTCGTTGGTGTACTTACGCCAGTCGTAGCTTCGGGGGCTGTCGTCGGGCAAGGCGTCGCTGTCTCACTTGCTGTTGGCAGGCTGCTCGGAGCGGGCTCCACCGGAAGGCTCTCTGTGGGCGAGGCCGGGATCGTTTGATCAGGAGTAGTGCTTTCCTCGGTTCCGGGACTCTCTCTGGCAATAGTTGGGTCGATCCAAGGAGGAAGCGGGGATTTGGTGTCTTCAGCGGTGCCGGTGGTCAGGCACATGTAAACGCCATCGGCGCCAGGTGCGCCGCATGTTGTGCGGTCTGCTCCGAATTCGATGAATCGGGCCGCGAACTTGTTGTACGGGTCGTCGGCTCCGATGATCGGGTCTGTTCCATTAGGGTCTCCGTCAGGTTCCGGCCCGACATTGAAAGCGAGAAACCCTCCTTCGAACTCTTGCTGGAAACCGCCGTTAAATTCGTATTCTGGACCGGTCGGGTACCCGAGGGTCCCATTCTCCCAGCCTTGCGCTTGCCATTGATCTCTGATGGCTCCCCATACGACATGCGCACCGGTATTGGGCGACCAGTAGATGGAGCCTCCCTCGAAATTGTTGAGGCGGCCATTGTTCTTCGAGAGAACTATCTCACTTGTTGTCGGATACCTCAGGGGGCCGTTTTCCCAGTTGTGGTCGGCCCATGTATCTCTGATCGCTCCACCGACGGTGGTGGCGTATCCGTTGTTGACGTTCGAATGCCAGTAAATTGAAGCGTTGTTTTGGAACGCCTGAAATTTTCCAAAGTTTGCTGCGTCGTATTCGCCGTGGAGTGGATAGCCCAAAACTCCGGGCCCTCCACGCGCCAGGTATTCGGTCTCAATCCTTCCACCTACGTTGTGGGACCCGTAAATCGTTGCTTCCGCCACGGTGGAGGTTATCCCCATCAAGAGCAGAACAGATGTCGATGCCGCCGCAAATCTGGCGACGGCGCGTCTTCGTCTAGACGGTATGTAGGTCGGTCCGTTTCGGGCCGGGGCCTCGCTTGCAAGTTGCCGTGGGTTGCCGAGTAGGCGAAGCCTGGATCGGTAGTGCCTACATTTGCAGGAGGCCCCGGTGATGTATCAGCGTACGAGTGTCGGATTGGACGTGCACGCACTCTCTGTGGTGGCATGCGCGATCGACGGTCAGACCGGTGAAGTGTGGAAACAGCGATTATGTCCGGATTCCGGCGAGATCCTCGCCTGGTTGCGTTCGCTGCCGGGGCCGGTGAAGGTCGTGTACGAGGCAGGACCGACCGGATTCGGCTTGTGCCGAGTCCTAGTTCAGGCAGGTGTGGAGTGTGTAGTGGTCGCGCCGTCGAAATTGCAGAGACCGGCGGGAGATCGGGTCAAGACCGATGCGCGTGACGCCCTGCACCTTGCTCGCCTCTTGAGATTGGACGAGATTGTCGAGGTCACTGTTCCTTCGGTGGAACAGGAAGCGGCCCGGGATCTGGTCCGTGCTCGTGAGGATGCTCGTGGGGATCTGATGCGATGCCGACATCGGTTGTCGAAACTTCTTCTGCGGCAGGGCATCGTCTATTCAGGTGGTGTTGCGTGGACCGGTGCGCACGATATGTGGCTCCGCAGTCAGAGATTCGACCAGTCGGCGTTGCAGGCTACATTCGACTCGAACTACGAAGCGATGCTGCTCACTCGAGGCCGCCGCGACCGACTGGATATAGCGATCGAAGAGATGGCGGAGAACAGTCCTTACACCCCGATGGTGCACCGTCTGGGATGTTTACGCGGAATTTCGACGTTGACCGGGTTCGGGTTGGCAGTCGAGATCGGTGACTGGCAACGATTCACAGGCAGCACGATCGGCTCGTATGTCGGGCTTGTACCGAGTGAATACTCTTCGGGGGCATCACGATCGCAGGGATCAATCACCAAGACCGGCAATGGTCATGCACGTCGGTTATTGGTCGAGTCAGCCTGGCATCATCGCAAGATCTATCGCAATCCTGGCCAGGTGATGCGCACGCGATGGGAGAAGGCGTCACCGGCAGCGCGTGCGCGCGGGCATGCCGGCAATCATCGATTGCATCATCGGTGGGAGCAGTTCACCGCTCGTAAGAAGCGTCCGGTGGTCGCCAATGTCGCCGTTGCACGAGAACTGGCGGGATGGTGCTGGTCATTGGCGGTCGTCGACGAATTGTCCTGAGCTAGCTAATCCTTCCTCTAGATTTCGGTCGGTAAACACCGTTACGGTGTTGGTGGCAGCGTGAGGAACGATCTGCGAAAACACCTATGGGCAGCAACAGGTTCCAGAGCTAGAACCGATGCGACGCCCGACCCTAGAGCAGCAGCACCGTTCCTGCCGAACAGTCGTCCTGCGGTAACCAACCCGCGTATATCAGTCTGACCACGAGTCGCGAATATCGACATGCCATCCGCCGTTCTCAATGTTCGTCGACCGAAACGGAAGCGGGCTCGGGAACTGACGTTCCCGAGGCCGCTTCCACCTGCCACTTGACAAATTTCTCTACATATCAGTTGTATGTGGCACAGCGTTCAATTCCATCTTCTCCTGGTGCTGTGGTGAGTGGTGTTTCCTCTGGACCCGAGTGCACTCAGGCGCTGCGAACTTGCTGTGAAAACGCTGAGAACAGCGAAGTCGTTGCTAACGCTAAACAGTTACTGGCCAGTTTCACAGCAGCCCCACATCTCACTTGCGTAACAATTCGAACCCGTCGGTTTGTACTGGCGGGTAAGTTGATGGCTTGGCTCGAATTGGGTGGGTCGAATTGCACAGAATGTGCCATGCTCAGGAAAAATGAGGCGCTTTCATCCTGCGGCGAGCAAGTTCGTGGGCTCGGGTGAGACGAGTATGAGGCGGCCCCAGCGCCAGCGGAACTCAGAAGTGACCCGCGACACTGGCCGCCGGTACCGAGCAGAGAGCGTCTGGCTATTATCGCGCAGGGACGACGGTGAAGGTGAAGCCGTTAGGATGCGCGGCGTTGGCCTCCGTGAGATACGAACTGAGCAAGACGGCAGCGTCTGTTGCCAACGACCGTGCCGCGTCTGGTGTACGACCTCGCGCCGTCACCGCCAGACCCGATACGTCCGTCGCCGACGTGATCGTGAGGTCGGATTCGTAGTCAGAAGCGCTCCCACCACGAGTTTGCGCAAGCAGCTCAGCAGTCTTACGCAGATCGTCTGGTGCAGCTTCGACGTCGATCAGATTAAAACTTACCGAACCGTCGGAGGGCTGGTGGGTGCTGAATTCGACTACCGCTGTCTTTGTGAAAGCAATCGTTTTCGTCCACCACAAAGCCACCACCACAACAACCACAACCATCGCAGCAGCAACGGTCAGTGCTAAGCGGCTACGGATGGCGAAGTTTCTCATCGGTTAGTTATACAGCGTCACTACTAACCTCAATCTTTCACCAGCAGCACCTGGATACGCATCCGGACATGACCGGTCGACCCGTGTGCAGTCGGGGTCCTGCCGGATTCCACTTTCCGGGGTCGTGTTCTTTCCGTTCGTACCAACAGGATTCGCCAGGCTCTACGTTGGCGCCCAACAGGCCGGTACCGTTGCGCTGATCTGCATCGGAACCATGTGCCCGCAGAAGCGATCTGAGGGTGATTGAGGCCCTCTATCGCCGATACCCAGTAGGGCGAGGTATCTTTCTACTTCGCTGCTGGAGAACGATCTGAGAGCGTTTCCGTTGCTGGGGTTCAGTGGGAATCAGAAGCCACTTGATGTGGTGGTGTGTCGTTGTGTTCGTATGCGACCGGTTGATAAATCGTCTGGGGAGAATGAGCGGATGAGCCTGATCGTGTGTACTGACATATCGGCGTCCGATTGGTTGGTCGGGCAGGATTTGCCGTGGTACGAACTCGCAGTGAAGGGTCCGGTCGGGTTTCCCGCATATGCGAGACTCCGATTCATTCCGGACCCCGAGTTCGAAGGCCAGAAGACAAACGATGTGGACTTCCCGGACGACGGCATCACCGAATCCGAGCAACTCGCAGTTGTTCTAGAAATACTGTCCCGCTACACCGCCACGCCCGATGATTGTTACTTCTGCTTGTGGGACGGCTGGGGATGTGAAGTCATCGGCGATGACATTCCGATGGTGAAGATCCCCAACCGTGATTACTGGCTGTTCAGCGGTGTACCAACGGATTTCGGCGACTGGGGACGCGATGTTCAGTTCAGCCCGCGCGGTGCGTCTGGCGCGGACCCGGCCTTCATATGGCCGGCAGATCACTCGTGGTGCGTCACAAGAGATATCGATCCGCACTTCGCAGTGATTGCAGGGCCCGCAGAAGCGATCGAACTCCTCATCGCGGATCCTCGGATCGACGCGGTAATCCACGACCCTGAGACGGAGCCTCCTCACTATTACTAAATATCGATAGATTGCAGGAGAAATCGTCCATTTTGTTGATGGCCAAAACGCACACCCAAACCCGCAGAATTGCTCTCAGCTCGTTTCGGTTGCTGCCTGTCGATTCGATTGCATCTCCCAATGAACGAGGTCGGATCGGTGAGACTGACACGATGAGGCTCGAAGGAACGAGACAACCGATCGCCCACGACGTGGGTCCGGCTTGCCGATCTTGCAGGCGTGATCATGATGGAAGAATGAGGGGATGCGCCCGAACAGGTACCTCGACGATTATCTGCATGGGCTGGAGTTCCTGGGTGGGGTGTACCCCGATGATGCGGGGGCAATCGCCGAGCACGGCATCGTGGCCGCGCTCGATGATGATGATGCGTTCGTGTTCTTGCTTCGCTTGGTCGGTCCAGACGCCCCGGCATTCGCGGATGAACTGTGGCAGTTGATCAGTGGTTTTCTGAACAGTCGCCGCGTCGAGGAGTTGTTCGGAGGCTCTGAGGATGCCGGGTTGGCGGATCTCAACACAGTGAGAGGCCCGAGATACCTCCCGCCTCCTACTCGACCGAGGATCCCAAGGTGAGAGTGTCTGACGGCTATCACCGTGCCAAATAATTCCGAGAGTCACAGGCCTGAAAAGTCGCTCACAAGGGCACAGTGTTGCAGAACTCACCGACAGGTGAGGTTTCAGGACGAAAGCATTGAGACCGGTTTTTGCGACACTATCCAGGCTGGTCGACTCGCCTGGCCGCCCTGGTTCTGTTCGTGTCCGAGAAACGATCGATTCTGAGGCACGTGTAATGCCCGACCGTGATCAGGCAGAACGCAGGCAAGCTCCAATGTGCTCGCCGAAGTAGGCTGGGTGTTTATGGAGGTCATGAGCAAGCCACAAGGGTTAAAGTTCGCAGACGATGAGAACCCCGACACGACCAGCGGGCTGTACTCGCGGGCTGTTGATAAATGGCTCGCCTTCACTGCCTCCCCCCTCGTCTCACACGGCAAGTGGGACATCTCCGCAGCAGTAATCAGAGAGAGTCTTGAACTCGCTACGCTCGACTCAAAAGACCAGGTACTCGCGCAACTTGATATCAACCTGACCAGCAGACTGCGCGATGAAGCATCCACCTTCTCAACGATTAGCGGTCGAGATCTATCGCAATCAATCCTCTTTTCAATGGAAATGGACCGCCGTAAGAGTACTTCCCAATTGCACATGGAAGTGAAACTAAACCCGAGTGCCACTCCCCGCGAACTTTTACCCGCCGTCGAATTTCTCGAGAATTTCCAGCCCGGAAACCGCATCGGCCTCAGGGTCCCCGGCACGAGAAAGATTCTGTCTTTAACAGACGTTCCGGAAAACGACGAATCCCCCATTCCAAGCGGATTCGCAAATACCATTCGCTCCTTGGCACGTCTCCAGCAGCGTGCGGGACAAGAGTTCCCGATGCCGGATGAAATAACACGTAAAGATCTCCAAGAGATCGTTCGCGGAATAAACCTTCTTGATGGAAAGAAGAGTCGAGGAACTTGGTCAAATACGGTCGTTAATACCGCCCCCGGAGCAGGTAGATCGATCCGCGATACCGCGCAGGGCACGTACGGCGCCCTCCTTGAAATCACCGCACCCGTCGAGATTAAGATCAGCGATCACATATTGGACTTAGGGACCGGAACGTATGCCCTCAAGGCAGTTGTCGACACACTCACCGAAGGAGACGAAGGAGACGAAGTCCGTTTCATTCCTGGCGCGGATAATCATTTTGAGGTCTCCCTTACGTCACCGCCACGACGCATCGACGACAACGCAATGACACAACCGCCAGTAGAGCTCCTTCGTCAACACGCTGGTGAATGGATTGCTCATGCCGGCGCGCGCATCCTCGCCAGCGGACCTACTCCCGCAGTGGTAGCGGCCGCCTTGCGGGAGTTGGGAGAACGCGGATCCATTTGGCGCGTACCCAGCACGACAGCTGAAGCTGAATTCAACCCGGTGGGCCTCTGACGCGTGAGTATATTTCCATATTTCGCCCTTCCTCCGGAGGGAACCCTCCGCCCGATGGTTGATGTCACATTCACCGGTGAATACGAGATAACAACAATAGGACTTGTGGACTCGGGCGCCTTAAACACAATATTCGATTCAGGATTGGCATACGCTGCAGGAATTGATCTCACTGATGCGGAAATCGGGCATTCCAACGTCGGCGGAGGCACGGTCGAAATCAAATTCGTCACACTCCGTCTTTCAGTTCCGTCTGTGGACGATCCACACGAACCAGGCGAACTCTTCACTTGGGAAGCTAGGGTCGGATTCGCTGATAACTGGGGCGCGAGGCACGGCCTTCTCGGTCATGAATTCTTTCGATTTTTTACTGTGACGTTTCGAGCCGCTGATCTCGAGCTTGAAATCGAGCCGAATTCGGAGTGACTAGTCACGTATCGCGTCACTCGCACATGAGCCTGCATTCCTCCAAGACCTGCAGGGAGTCGGACTCGTTGGTCGACGCATCCGGACGTGAAGCTAAAGTAGTGCACATTATGCCAAAACGTGTCGTTTCCCTATTCTGTACAAATGGCACTACATGATCGCCGCGAGCGTTGGCTCGCAGCTGCTCGCGACGTTCACATGACGACGGCTGGACTGCTGACAGGCCGCGGTCTACCCGCAGACCGCGACGCAGACATCGCTATGGCCAGCATCGTTGGAGCTCTACAAAGTGTTTTCGGAGATCAGGTCGAAGCGCTGGAAGGCGACGCTCCCGAGGGCGAGCTGGCTGTAGCAGTCGCGCCGCTCGCGGCTGCGCTCCGCAAATTTGATGCTCTCGGCAACCCCGAACTCCCGAAGTCCAATGGCGAACTGCGAGATGCAGTAGGCGAACTGTGCGATGCAGCAGAATCGGTAGCGATGACATTGGACGCCGATCTAGCGCTCCGTGCTCAGTCGGTCGACGAGGTGATCGATGAGTTCGGTGAAAGTTATCGGGTAGCTCTGCTCCTTACGCTGACCGCGTGTCACTCGCTGGCAACCAGGGTGGTTGGGTGGCGCACGTCCAAAGACGATGGCAAGACCCCCGGTGACCATCTAGCTGTATCGACGATGGAGCTCGTCGACACGAATACTGCTGGCACAGTTGCTATGTCGATGCTGTCAAGCCTGATGACTGCTCCTCCCTCCATCATGACACCTGGTAACGAAGCCGCCATTTTCGCGGAGATGCTCAGCGGCGGCACTCCCCCGCCGCTGTATCGCATGGCATATGGCCAGTGGTTCAGCACTGTGGCCGCGATGTGGGAGGACGTGTATCGCGAGCGACTAGCAACCGCGCACGGAGTCGATAGCGAGGGGCAACCGTGGAGCAAGAACGATGTGAAGTCGGAGTTCTTCTACGAGCTGTGTCAGATCCGGCACGACTTCGCTCACAAGGACGGTCTGTGCGATGAAAGTGCAGGAAATAAGGTTCTGAACTGGGGAATCGCCGGGAAGCCTCTAGCTCCTACCCCCCGCCAGATGTTGTCGCTGATTGATTCCTTCCCGGCCAGCGAACTACGAAAGTCCCCGGTGCGGGTTCCTCGGACCAGTGAACGCTTGCCGTATAACTTCCCGTCCGAGTGGGTTGCGAAGGTCAAGGACCGCGTCGTCGACATCGAAAAGACCAAACGCCTTCGGCCTGAGGTATTGAAACTCGTCATCGACAAATGGTTGGACGAGTCCTAGTGGAACGTGCCCGGTGATGTCGTGGCAGCCGCAGCCCTGGTTATCGCCGTCAATCCGTCAGACCGTAGCCGCGGTCAGTCGAACGTTCGGTGCTGGAGTCCTGGGCGGGCTCTGATTTGTCTTGGGTGCCTGAGGAATTGGTTTTGAGGTGCTCGCGAATCGTGCGCGGGTGAGAGCGGGACACCGCCGACAACGCTGAGGCGATATCGCTGTAGTCGTTGGCGGCCGGCGCCTGCTGGGACTGGAGCCAGCTCCGTGCACGGGAGACGGCAAGATCGCGGTTGTCGGGATAGCCGCTCGACCAGTCGATACCGGCTTTGTCGATCCGATCGAGAACCTCGGCAGGGTCAATGATGTTGTCGCGGATCAACGCTCCGACGAACTCGTGATCTTTCGCCCGGCCCGCAATCAGTTTCGAGACACACAGGTCGATCGGGTGCAGGCACAGTCCGGTGCGCCCGTAGTTTTGATCGTCGTCGGTTCCGCTGGCAGTGAAGGCGACGAGCCTGTTTTCCCAGCCGCGGGGAAGGACCACGGTGTCCCGGTGGATCCCCTCGACATAAACGCCGTGGCGAAGGTGAAACGGTGAGTCCTCCCCTACCCAGACGTTGAGCGTGCTCACCTTCTCCGTGACATCGGCGCCGGTGGTGAAAGCGCTGGCCGGAGTCATGTCGACTTCCATCGAACGTATAGCTTCTTCCGGCAGCGAGGCTTCGTCGTAGCTTCCGAGTACCGATTGAGATCCGAAGATCACCACTTGTGATTCCTCTACCCACCCGCACGCAGCGACGACCGCTTTTTCGAGGTCGCTTCGTTTCACTCGCGAGTTCTCTTGAGAAGGTCGAGTACGCGCAGGCGTTCGCTCTCGCTCAACAACACCGACAGGGGCGACATGTTTCGCATCTCACGGTCGGTCTCGGTATCGGAGACGCTGATCTTGCGAACGGTGTCGATGTCGTTGTCCGCGATGATGCGTTCCCACTGGTCCAGGCACTTGCGGAGCATGTTCCCGTGAACGTGCTCACGGTTGGTCTGCAATCTGGCGCGCACCTTGTCGGTGTT